>NZ_JBNXUM010000018.1:0-147459 GCF_050563545.1 Falsiroseomonas sp. HW251 | reverse complement strand
ACGCGCCCGCGCCGCCAGGCCGCCGAGCCCGCCGCCACGGCCGAGGCGCCTGCCGCGGAGCCGCCCGCTGCGCCGGAACCCGTCGCGGCCGAGCCGGGACCCCTGCCCGCCGCCGCGGCCGAGCCCGCGGTCGTGGCGCCCGAGCCCGCGCCGGAACCGATCGCGGCTGCGACCGAGCCCATGCCCGAGCCTGGCGCGCCCGAGTTGGTGGTGGGCACGCCGGTCGCCCCTATCGTCCTCGGCAGCGACGCCCCCGCCGAACTCCCGCGCAAGCGCGGCTGGTGGCGAAAGTAGGGGGCGGCTCCCCCCAACCCTCCCCCACCCACTTCTCCCTCCCCCGCTTTTGCGGGGGAGGGCCGGGGTCGGGGCCGAACCACCCTACCCGTCAGGATCCGCCGCCTTGCCCCGTCTGACCGTGCTCGAGCCGGAAGCGATGTATCCGGACACCCTCCTCGAGCAGCGGATCCTCGGCCCCGAGGTCGAGGTCATCCAGGGCGGCGCGCCCCACCCCGAATCCCTCGACGCAGTCTCCGACGAGGTCTGCGCCCGCGTCGACGGCCTGCTGATCTTCCGCCACTGGCTGAAGCCCCACCACGTCGCGCGCTTCCCGAAGCTCAAGGTCGTTGTCCGCATGGGCGTCGGCTACGACCGGCTGGACCGCGCGGCCTGCGCGGCGCGCGGCATCACGGTCTGCAACGTGCCGGACTACGGCACGATGGAGGTCGCGGACCACGCCATCGCGCTTACGCTGGCGCTCCGGCGCGGCATCGCGCTGCACCACGACCTGCAGCGCGACGGCGCACCCTGGCGCTACAAGGACCATCCCGTCATCCGGCGCCTCGGCGTGCAGGTTTTCGGCGTGGTCGGGCTGGGGCGCATCGGGACCGCTGCCGCGCTGCGCGCCAAGGCGCTGGGTTTCCGGGTCCGCTTCCACGACCCCAACCTGCCGAATGGCTGGGACCGCGCGCTGGGGTTCGAGCGCGCGCGCACGCTGGACGAGTTGCTGGCCTCGGCCGACGTGCTGTCCATCCACGTCCCCGACACCAGGACGACCCGCGGGCTGATCGGCAAGGCGCAGCTCGCGCTGCTGCCGGACAACGCCATCGTGGTGAACACCGCGCGCGGCAGCAGCCTCGACCTCGATGCGCTGGAGGCCGAGCTGCGCTCCGGCCGCCTCGCCGGCGCCGGGCTGGATGTGATCCCGGTGGAGCCGCCGATGGAGCCGATTCCCTCGCTGCTCAAGGCCTACCGCGCGCGGGAGCCCTGGACGATCGGGCGGCTGATCGTCACCCCGCACAGCGCCTTCCACACGCCCGAATCCTGGGCCGACATCCGCCGGCTGAGCGCGGAGACGATGCGCGACAACCTCGTCCTCGGCATCCCGAGCAATGCCATTCCGCCCGACGGCGATTGAACCCCGCGCCGCAGGCGATGTAGAAGCGCGGCGCTGACGGTTCAGGCGAAATAAACTTGTCTGCGGCATGCTCGACCCGGCATGCCGGCCCCGGAACGTGCCGCGCGTGAACGCATGGCGTGAAAGGGGCGGAAGTTTCCTTGTGCCGTGAGGCGAAAACCGCCTTTATGGGGATGGGCGCGGCGCTGTCGGACTCGTCGCCGCTCTGGGACAGGGGATCGGTGCAGGTCATTCTCGACATCTCCCGGCTGCTGACGGTGGCAAACCGGCCGGCACCGAGCGGGATTGACCGCGTCGAGCTCGCCTATGCCCGGCGCTACGCCGAGGATCCGGGCTCCGCCTGCACCTTCGTCGCGGAACTCCCCTTGCTGGGCTTCGCCGCGCTGCCGCGCCAGGCCGTGCGCGACCTGATTGCCGCACTCGACCAGGCCTGGCAGACCGGCAAGCGGATGGCGGTCCCGGCCGCGCGGCGGGCGCGGCTGGCGCTGCCCTTCGGCCGCAGCGCGTTGAGCGAAGCGCTGCGCCGGCCAGGGCCGAAGGCGTTCCTGCTGGTCTCGCACCGCTCGCTCGACCGGCCGGCGCGGATCGCGGCGATGCGGCGGCTGGGCTGCCACTTCGTGCCGATGATCCACGACCTGATCCCGCTGGTGCACCCCGAATTCGCGCGGCCTGGCCATGCCGAGAAGCACCGCAAGCGCATCGACGGCACGGCGCAGCACGCCGACGGGATCCTGGTGAACTCCGGCGTGACGGGCGGCGAGCTCGCGCCCTGGCTCGCCCGGCGGGACGTGCCGCCGCCGATCGCCGTCGCGCCGCTCGGCGTCGCGCTGCCGAAGGTGGAGGAGCCTCCGGCGGCGCCGCGCCCCTATTTCGTCGTGGTGGGCACGATCGAGCCGCGCAAGAACCACATGCTGCTGCTCAACCTCTGGCGCCAGTTCGGCGCGACGATGGGGCCGCGGGCGCCGCGGCTGGTGGTGGTTGGCCGGCGGGGGTGGGAGAACGAGAACGTCCTCGACATGCTGGAGCGCTGCGCGGCGCTGGACGGGCTGGTGAAGGAACACGGCCAGATGGGCGACCGGGAGCTCGCGCAGCTGCTGCGCGGAGCGCGCGCCCTGCTGTTCCCGTCCTTCGCGGAAGGCTTCGGGCTGCCGCTGGCGGAGGCGCTGGCGCTCGGCGTGCCGGCGATCGCGTCGGATCTGCCGGCGCTGCGCGAGGTCGGCGCCGACGTGCCGGACTACCTCGATCCGCTGGACGGCGCGGCCTGGCGGTCGGCGGTGCTGGATTATGCGCGGGCGGACAGTCTGGCGCGGCGGGCGCAGCTCGCGCGCATGGCGGCCTGGCGCGCGCCGGACTGGGACGCGCATTTCGGCGTGGTGGACGGGCTGCTGGCGGATCTCGCGCGGCCCAGCCTGCCGGCGCGCCGCGCCGCGCGCCCCGCCCTGCAGGCCGCCGCGCTGCGCGACGGTCCGGCCAGCTGACCGGCGGGCTCTGCTGATGGCGCGGAACGACCGCCGCAAGGCGGCCGAGGCGACACCGATCGCGATCCTCGGCGCGGCCTGCCGGCTGCCCGGCGCGCCCGACCTCGACAGCTTCTGGGCGCTGCTGGAAAGCGGGACGGACGCGGTCACGACGCTGCCGGCGGACCGCTTCACCCAGGCGGCCTTCCTGCATCCGCGGCGCAGCGAGCCCGGCCGCAGCTACACCTTCGCCGCCGGCCATGTCGGCGACGCCTATGG
The DNA here is from genome assembly GCF_050563545.1 of Falsiroseomonas sp. HW251. Lineage (NCBI taxonomy): Bacteria > Pseudomonadati > Pseudomonadota > Alphaproteobacteria > Acetobacterales > Roseomonadaceae > Falsiroseomonas > Falsiroseomonas sp. HW251. The sequence goes on along the minus strand of NZ_JBNXUM010000018.1, from coordinate 144,309 downwards.
CTTCGACGCCGGCGCCTTCGGCATCTCCCCGCGCGAAGCGTCGGAGATGGACCCGCAGCAGCGCATCCTGCTGGAGGTGACGCTCGGCGCGCTCGAGGATGCGGGCTGGCGGCCTTCCGCGGTGGCGGGGCAGGAGGTCGGCGTCTTCGTCGGCGGGTCGTCCACCGACTATGCGGAGCTGCGGCTGCCCGACCATGCGGGCGCGGACCGCTACTTCATGACCGGCAATGCGCTGAGCATCCTGTCCAACCGCATCACCAACGTCTTCGACCTGCGCGGGCCGGCGGAGACGATCGACACGGCGTGCTCCTCGTCCCTGGTGGCGCTGGACGCGGCGTGCCGGGCGCTGGCCGAGGGGCGGATGCCCGCGGCGCTCGCGGCGGGGGTGCAGATGCTGCTCTCGCCCTACGCCTTCGTCGGCTTCTCGCGCGCGGGGATGCTCTCGCCGACCGGGCGCTGCCGCGCCTTCGACGCGGCGGCGGATGGGTATGTGCGGGCGGAGGGCGCGGGCGCGCTGGTGCTGAAGCGGCTGGACGACGCGGTTCGCGACGGCGACGCGATCCGCGGCGTGATCCTGGCGACGGGGGTGAACAGCGCGGGCCGGACCATCGGCCTGTCGCTGCCGAACCGGGATGCGCAGGCGAGACTGATCCGATGCGTGATGGACCGGGCGGGCGTCGCGCCGGAACGGGTCGGCTATTTCGAGGCACATGGCACCGGCACCGTCGTCGGCGATCCCGCCGAGGCGTGGGCGATCGGCAGCACCGCGGCCGCCGGGCGTGCGGCGCGGCTGCCGGTGGGGTCGGTGAAGACCAATGTCGGGCATCTGGAACCGGCATCGGGTATTGCCGGCCTGCTGAAGGCGATGCTGGTACTGGAGAAGCGCGTCGTGCCCGCGACGCTGCACCAGGACACGCCCAATCCGCATATCGACTTCGACGCGCTGAACATCCGCGTGCCGGCGGCCAAGGAAGCCCTGGATGCACCCGAGGACGCGGTAGCGGGCGTGAACTCCTTCGGCTTCGGCGGCACCAATGCCTGCGCGCTGATCGGGCCGGCCCCGGCGGCGAAGCGTGTTCGCGCGAAGGACGGGCTGGCACCGCCGCTGCTGATCTCGGCGCGATCGGCGGCGGCGCTGCAGGAACTGGCGTCCCGCTGGCAGGCGCGGCTGGAGCAGGCGAATGCAAAGCAAGCCGCGCCGCTGGCGCGTGGTGCCGCGCGGCATCGCGACCTGCTGCCGCATCGGCTGGCGCTACGTGGCAGTGCAAGCGCGCTGGCGGCGTGGCGCGAGAACGGCACCGCCGATGGCGTGACGAGCGGCGTCGCCGCGGCGCAGGGCGCGGTCTGCTTCGTCTTCAGCGGCAACGGCGCGCAATACGCCGGGATGGCGCGCGACGCGCTGCGGCACTCGCGGTCCTTCGCGCGCGCGATGGACGCGGCGGATGCCGCGCTCGCGCCGCTGCTGGGTTGGTCGCCTCGCGCGCGTATCGAAGCCGGCGTGAACGCGGAGGAGCTTGCGGCGACCGATGTCGCGCAGCCCCTGCTCTTCGCGATCCAGGTCGCGATGCTGCCGGCGCTGGCGGAGCAGGGCCTGGCGCCCGCGATGGTGCTCGGCCATTCCGTCGGCGAGGTCGCGGCCGCGCAGGCCGCGGGGCTGCTGACGCTCGATCAGGCCGCGCGCTTGGTCGTCGCACGCAGCCGTCACCAGCATGCACGCCAAGGCGTCGGCCGCATGGCCGCGCTGAACGCGACGCCCGAGGAAGCCGAGGCCCTGGTCGCCGGCACGCAGGTCGAGATCGCGGCCTTCAACGCGCCGGCCGCGCTGACGCTGGCCGGGCCGGCGGAAGACCTGGATGCCGTGCGCGTGGCGGCGGAGGCGAAGCGGCTGGCCTTCGTGCCGCTCGACCTCGACTACGCCTTCCACAGCGCGGCGATGGACCCGGTGCGCGACGCGCTGCTGGACGATCTGTCCACGCTTGAATGCGGCGCGCCGGCGATCCCGATGCTGTCCTCGGTCAGCGGCACGGCGCTCGGCGCCGGAGAGACCGACGCAGCCTACTGGTGGCGCAACCTGCGCGAGCCCGTGCGCTTCGACGCGGCGGTGCGCGCGGCGATCGCGCGCGGCGCGCGGATCTTCGTCGAGATCGGGCCGAACCCCGTCCTGCAATCCTACCTGCGCGAGACCGCGCGTGCCGCGAATGCCGAGGCCGCGAATGTCGCGAGCCTGTCGAAGCGCGACGCGGAAGGCGCCGATCCCTTTCCCGTCATCGCCGACCGCGCCTTTGTCGCCGGCGCCGACCTGCGCGAAGGCGCGGCCTTCGGCGGCGCCGCCGAGCGCCGCCTGCCGCTGACGCCCTTCGACCGCCGCGCCTTCCAACACCCCGTCACCGCCGAAGGCGCGCGGCTGACCAACCCCGACCAGGATCATCCGCTGCTCGGCTTCCGCAGGGGCAACGAGCCCGGCGTCTGGACGCGCGCGCTGGACACCGTGCTGGAGCCCTGGCTGGCGGACCATCGCCTCGGGCCCAATGCCGTGCTGCCGGCCGCCGCGATGCTGGAGATGGCGCTGGCCGCCGGACGCGCCGTGCAGCCAGACGCCGCCGCGCTCGAAGTCGCGGAGTTCCGCATCCTGCGCGCGCTGGTGCTGGAGGACGACGCCGCGCGCGAGATCCGCTGCGTGCTGGAAAGCGAATCCTTCCGACTGGAATCGCGCCGCCGCATCGCGGAGACCACCTGGACGCTTCACGCGCTGGGCGAGGTGCGGCCCGTCGCGCCAACCGCGCTGGCCATGCCGCCGCTGCCCGTCGCGGGCGAGGCGATGGACGGGGAGACAATCCGCGCGCGCGCCGCGCTGCTGGGCCTGACGTATCGTGCCGCCTTCGCCGCGGTGGAGCGCGTGGAGGCCGCTGACGACCGCGCGCTGGTGCGGCTGGCGCTGACCGACGCGGCGCCAAGCGACGCCGACTTCATCCTGCATCCCGCGCGGCTGGACGGTGCGCTGCAGGGGCTCTTCGCGCTGCTCGATCCCGCGGCGCTCCCGCCGGGCTCGGGGCTGGTGCCGGTGAAGGCCGGGCGGCTCGTCGCGCTGCCATCCGCGCAGCCCGCGACGACGGCGGAGATCGAAGTGACGCGCCGCGGCGCGCGATCCGCAGCCGCGCGCCTCGTGCTGCGCGACGCCGCGGGGCGCGCGGTGGCGCGGCTGGACGACGCGGTGTTCCAGCGCGTGGCCCTGCCGCATGCCGACCCCGCCGAAGCCGCCGCGCGCATCGACTGGGTGCCGGCGCGGGAGGGCCCGCCGCCCGCGCCAGCCCTGCCGTCCGCGGTCGAGGCCGCGCGCCGCGCCGCGCGCGAGCGCGACCTGCAGGAAGCGGCCCTGCTGCTGGAAGCGCATGTCGCCGCCGCCGCGCAGGACGTCCCGCTGCTGACCGCGGCGCCGGAGGCCTCCGCGTATCTGGCGTTCCTGCGCCTCGCCCTGGTCGAGGACGGCGCGGCCGAGGCCACGCCCTTCCGCCTGGTCCCCGATGCCGCGCTGCCGCCCGCGCAGGAGATCTGGCGGTCGGTGCTCGCCGACCGCCCCGAACTCGCGCTCGACCTCGCCTGGATCGCCGAGGCCGCGGAGCGCGTGCCGGAGGCGCTGCGCGGCGTGCGCCGCCCCGTCGCGCCGCCGCCGCTGGCCGGTGCCGCCTTCGCGAACCTCGCCGATGCGCTGGCGGACTCCGTCGGTGCGCTGGCCGCGGCCTGGCCGGAGACGCGGCCGCTGCGCATCCTGGAAGTCGGCGCCGCCGGCGACATGCTGGCGCGCCGTGTCGCCGCGCGGCTCGCGCCGCTGGGTCGGCGCGTGCACTACGTCGCGGCGGGCGAGCAGCGCATCCCGCTGCCGGTCGCGCCCGACGTGATGGTGCTGGAAAGCGCGGCCTGGGATCCGCGCGGCGGCGAGGCGCCACCAATGGTGGGCGACATCGTCGTCGGCCTTGCGGCTGCGGCACGGCTGCGCGCGGGCGCGACGCTCGCCGCGGCGCTGAAGCCCGCGCTGGCGGAAGGCGGCGCGCTGCTGCTGGCGGAGCCGCTGCCCGGCCGCGTCTGGACCTTCGTTTGCGGCCAGGATCCGGCCTGGTGGAGCGGCCTCGGCCCCGATCCCGCGGGCGGTTCGGATGGCGGCGCGCTGCCCGACGCCGCGCTGTGGCTGGCGCGCCTCGCCGAGGCCGGCTTCCGCGCCGGCGTCGCGGAACCCATGCCTTGCGCGCCCTGGCCCGCCGTGCTGCTGGCCGGCGAAGCGCCGCCGCCGCCGGTCGCCGCGCGTCCTGCGGCGCCGCGCACACTGGTCGTCGCGGAACCCGGCGCGGAGGCGCTGGCGGCGGGCCTGTCGAAGCACGTCGCGACGGAGCGCATCGGCTTCGACGCCGCGCCGCGGGCGCTGTCGGGCGCGCGGGTCGTCGTGCTGATGGCGCCGGACGATCTGCCGACGTCGCTCGCCGCGCTGGTGAAACTGGCGGAATCCGCGGCCGGCAGCGCGGCGGGCTTCGCGGTGGTCACGCAGGGTGGGGCGGGCTCGCCCCAGGCCGCGGCGATCCACGGGCTGATGCGCGTGCTGGCGAACGAGATGCCGGCGCTGTCGCCACGGCGCATCGACGTGGCGCCGGACATCGCGGCGCGGCGGCTTGCCGCCGAACTCGACGAGGCCGAGCCGGAGGTCGCCCTGACCGCCACGGCACGGCTGGTGCCGCGGCTGGTGCAGGGGCTCGCGGCGCCGGCGATCGGCGGGCCGCTGAAGCTCGGCATCGCGCAGCCCGGCCGCCTCGGCACGCTGCGCTGGGAAGCCGGGGAGACGCGCGCGCCCGGTCCGGGCGAGGTCGCGATCCGCGTCGAAGCCGCCGGGCTGAACTTTCGGGACCTGATGTGGGCGCAGGGCCTCCTGCCGGAGGAGGTGCTGGAAGCCGGCTTCGCGGGTCCGACGCTCGGCATGGAATGCGCCGGCGTCGTGGAGGCCGCGGGTTCGGGCGTCGCGCTACGGCCCGGCGCGCGGGTCTTCGGCGTCGCGCCGGCCGCGCTCGCCGCGCGCGCGATCACGCGGGTCGAGGCGCTGGCGCCGCTGCCGGAAGGGCTGAGCGCGGAGGCGGCGGCGACCATCCCGGTGGCCTTCCTGACAGCGGTCCATGCGCTGGAGGAATGCGCGCGGCTGCAACCCGACGAGACCGTGCTGATCCATGGCGGCGCCGGCGCGGTCGGGCTCGCCGCGCTGCAGGTCGCGCAGGCCGTCGGCGCGCGCGTCGCGATGACGGCGGGCTCGCCGGCCAAGCGCGCCTTCCTGCGCGCGGCCGGCGCCGATCTCGTGCTCGACAGCCGCGATCCCGGCTTCGCGGATGCGTTGCGCAACGCCTGGGGCGGGCGGGGCGCGGATGGCGTCGTGGACGTCGTGCTGAATTCCCTTGCCGGCGAGGCGATGGAGCGCAGCCTCGGCCTGGTGAAACCCTTCGGGCGCTTCGTCGAGCTCGGCAAGCGCGACTACGTCGAGAACCGCCGCGCGCCGCTGCGGCCGCTGCGGCGCAATGCGACCTACTTCGCGGTGGACGTGGACGAGCTGCCGCGCGCGCGTCCGGCGCAGGCGGCGAAGCTGCTGGCCGGCATCGGGCAGCGGCTGCGCGACGGCACCTTCCGCCCGCTGCCCTTCGCGGTGTTCGGGCCGGAGGAAGTGGAGGCCGCGTTCCGCACGCTTCAGGCGTCGTCGCATATCGGCAAGCTGGTGGTGCGCCCGCCCGCGATCCGCGCAGTGGTGCCGGCGGCGCCCTGGATGCCGGCGAATGACCATGTCGTCGTCGTCACCGGCGGCACGCGCGGTTTCGGGCTCGCCTGCGCGAAATGGCTCGCGCGGCAGGGCGTGCGGCATCTCGCGCTGGTCGGGCGGCGTGGTGCCGAACAGGACGCCGTCGCGCTGCGCGATCTCGCCGCTCTCGGCGCGCAGGCCGCGATCCATGCTTGCGACGCGTCGGATGCGGCGTCGCTTGAAGCCACCCTCGCGACGATCCGTGGCGTGCGGCCGATCGGCGGCGTGGTGCATGCCGCGGGCGTGCTGGACGATGCGGCCGCCATCGCGATGGACGCCCCGCGCTTCCGGCGCGTGCTGGCGCCGAAGCTCGATGCCGCAGAGAACCTGGACAGGCTGACGGCGGGCGACGGGCTCTCGCTCTTCCTGCTGTTCGGCTCGGCGACCACGGCCTTCGGCAATCCCGGCCAGGCCAACTATGTCGCGGCCAACGCGGCGCTAGAAGCGGTCGCGCGGCGCCGTCGCGCAGCCGGCCGCCCCGCGCTCTGCGTAGCCTGGGGGCCGATCGCGGATGTCGGCATGCTGGCGACGGATGCCGGCAAGGCGGAGACGCTGCACCGCCGCCTCGGCATCGCGGGCATGCCGGCGGAGGAGGCGCTGGCCGCGCTGCCCATGCTGCTCGCCGCGCCGCATGCCGCGCCGCTGCTGGTGCGGCTGGGCGGCGAGGGCCGCCTGCGACTGCCCATCATGGCCGAGCCGATGCTGGCGGCGCTGGCCGACAGCGACTCCAGCGCCGACTCCGGCGATTTCCGCGCGCGCCTGGCCACCATGCCGCGGGCCGAGGCCGAGGCCGCGATCCTGCGCCTGGTGCAGGAGGAGATCGGCCGCATCCTGCGCCTGCCCGCCGAGGCCGTCGGCGCGGAATCGCCGGTGACGGGGCTCGGCCTCGACAGCCTCGGTGCGCTCGAGCTGCGCGGCGCGCTGGAATCGCGCCTGGCCCGCCAGGTGCCGATCGCCGGCCTGTCCGAGGAGTTGACGGTCGCCACCCTGGCGCGGCAGATCGCCGAGGCGGTGCTGGCGCCGGCGACCGAAGCGACGATCTCCGTCCTGATGGAGAGCTTCGAGCCGGCGCCGGTCGCGGCGGCGAGCTAGGAGACGATTGCGCAGCATGGCGCGGGGCCAGGCCTTCGGATTATCCGCGACCGCGCGGCTCGCGCTGGTGCAGCGCCTGGCGCGGCGGCGTGAGGGGCAGGAAGCGCAGGCCGCGGCCGACACGCGCGGCTTCGGGTCCATCCAGAACCTCAAGGACTGGGAGCTGGTGCGCGACGCGATGGACGCGCTGTCCATCCAGAGCCCGTTCTTCCGCACGCATGAAGGCCGCGCCGGCGCGCACAGCCAGGTCGGCAACCGCGACCTCGTCAATTTCGGCAGCTACGACTATGTCGGGCTGAACGGCGATGTACGGCTGCACCAGGCCGCCGCGCAGGCGATGGCGCGCTACGGAATCTCGGCTTCCGCGTCGCGGCTGGTCTCGGGCGAGCGCCCCATTCATGCGGAGTTCGAGCGTGCGCTCGCCGCACACTACAACGCCGAGGCCGCCCTCGCCTTCGTCAGCGGGCATGCGACGAACGTCACGGTGATCGGGCACCTCATGGGGCCGCGCGACGTGATCGTGCACGACGCCGCGATCCACAATTCCTGTGTCGAGGGCGCGCGGCTGTCGGGCGCCCGGCGCGTGCCTTTCGCGCATAACGACGTCGCGAATGCCGAGCGCGAGCTGAAGGCCGCGCGGCGCGGCGCGCAGCGCGCGCTGATCGTGGTCGAGGGCCATTACTCCATGGACGGCGACGTCCCGGACCTCGCGGGCTTGGTGCGGCTGGCGCGGCAATACGACGCCTGGCTCATGGTGGACGACGCGCATGGCCTGGGCGTGGTGGGCGCGACCGGCAAGGGCGTGTTCGAAGCCGCGGGTGTGGATCCTTCCGAAATCGACATCTGGATGGGCACGCTGTCCAAGACGCTCTGCGCGTGCGGCGGCTACATCGCGGCGCGGGCCGAGCTGATCGACTGGCTGCGCCATACCGCGCCGGGCTTCGTCTATTCCGTGGGCCTGCCGCCGGTCCTGGCGGCCTCGGCCCTGGAGGCGCTGCGGATCCTCCACGCCGAGCCCTGGCGGGTGGCGAAGCTGCAGGCCAATGCGCGGCTGCTGCGCGACCTTTGCCGCGCCGCGGGCTTCGACACCGGCGCCTCGGCGGGCCTCGGCATCGTGCCGGTGGTGCTGGGAAGCTCGGTGCGGGCGACGCGGGTCTCGGCGGCGCTGCTCGATCGCGGGGTGAATGCGCTGCCGATCATCTTCCCCGCCGTGCCGGAAGGGGCGGCGCGGCTGCGCTTCTTCCTCTCGGCCGAGCACGAGGAGGCCGACATCCGCGCAGCGGTCGCGGCGCTGGTCGCGGCGGCGGATAGCGTGCCGGCGGCGGATGGGGGGTTCTAGCGAAAAGGCCCTCTCCACCCGCAGGGGGGAGAGGGGATGGGTAAGGGAGGCTCGCAGGATGAAGTACGTGATCTGTCACCCGCACGTCCCCCTCACCCAACCCTCTCCCCGATAAGAGGGGGAGAAGGCTTGTCCCCGCTGCGCATCGCGCTGCTGACGCTGCCATCGGTGATGAGCGACGCGGCGAGCCTGGCCTTTGCGCGCGAGCTCGGCGGGAGGCTCGTGTTGCTCGGCCTGTCCGATCCGATGCGTCCTGGCGCGGGCGGCGCGGTCGGGCAGCTTCGACGCCACCTCGCGCGGTCCGGACCGCGCGTGCTGCCCTATCTCGCGCTGGGCTTCGGGCTGCCCCGGCGCAGCGCGTTCCGGCGCGTCGCGGGCGCGAGGGCCGTTACGATCCACGATGTCAACGGCGCGACATTCCGCGACGCGCTGGCTGAGGCGCGCCCCGACCTGATCGTCACGCTGCATTTCGACCAGATCCTGGCGCCCGAGACGCTGGCCATCCCGCGACTCGGCGGCGTGAACCTGCATCCCTCGCTGCTGCCGCGACATCGCGGCCCCGTCCCGGCCTTCTGGGCGCTGGCGGAAGGCGGGGCGGAGGCCGGCGTCAGCCTGCACCGCCTGGCAGCGCGGATCGACGCGGGCGAGATCCTGTCGCAGCGCCGCGTCGCGCTGCCCGCCGGCGTCTCGGCACTGGACGCGTCGCGCCGCCTGCATTTGGCGGGGCTGCCGCTGCTGCGCGACCTGCTGGCGCGACTCGAAGCCGGTTACGCCATCGCCGGCACGCATCCCGCCATCCTGCCCTATCGCGGCTTTCCCGACGCCGCCGCGCTTAACGCCGCGGCAAGGCGGGGCGTGCGACTTGTCGCGCCGGCCGATCTCCGCCTGCTGATTCCCGGGCGTGCGACGCGGCCAGATTGACCCCGGCTCCGGCCGGTGCGATGGCGGGGCGTCCCGATGACATCGAGCCCTGATCCTGCCGGGCGGCGCAGCTTCCTGTTCCTGCAGGGGCCGATCACGCCCTTCTTCGCCGAGGTCGCGGCAGGGCTCGTCGCGCGGGGCCACGCGACGCACCGCATCAACCTCAATCTCGGCGACCGGCTGTTCTGGCGCGGCGGGCCGCAGCCCATGGTGGACTACCGCGGCCGGCCCGAGGACTGGCCCGGTTTCATCGAGACCTATCTCGACCGCCACGGCGTCACCGACATCGTGCTGCTGGGCGAGCAGCGCGCCTATCACCGCGCGGCGATCGCCGCCGCCCAGGCCCGCGGCATCGCGGTGACCGTGACGGATTTCGGCTATTTCCGCCCGGACTGGATCACGCTGGAACGCGACGGCATGGGCGGCGACAGCCGATTCCCGCGCGACCCCGCGGCGATCCGAGAACTCGCTGCCGGTCTGCCGCGCGCCGATCTCGAGGAACGGCTGAAGGACGACTTCCCCCGCCAGGCGCGCTGGGACGTCGCCTACCACGTGCTCAGCCTGCTGCCCTGGCCCTTCCCGCACTACCGCAGCCACCACCTGCACCACCCCTTCGCGACCTATGCCGGGATCGGGCGCCGCCTGCTGCGCCGCAGGGCAGAGCGCGCGGAAGGCGAGCGCGCGCTGAGCCGCGTCAAGGACCATCCCTACTGGGTCTTCGCGATGCAGATGGAGAACGACTTCTCCCTGCGCGCCTATTCCCGCTATCGCGACATGGACACGCCGGTGGCCGAGGCGGTGCGGTCCTTCGCCAGGCACGCGCCGCCGGACGGGCACCTCATCGTCAAGGTGCATCCGCTCGATCCCTGCCTGAAGCGCTGGCACCGCCGCCTCCCCGCAATCGCGGAGGCCGCGGGCGCGGTGCATCGCGTGCATGTCGCGCATCACGGGCCGCTCGATCCGATGCTGGCCGGCGCGCGGGGGATGGTGACGGTCAACAGCACGGTCGGGCTGCGCGCGGTGGTGCTGGGCTGCCCGGCGAAGGCGCTGGGGCAGGCGGTGTGGGACGTGCCGGGGCTGGCGCACCAGGGCGCGCTGGACGGCTTCTGGACCGAGGCCGCGCCGCCGGAGTCATCGCTTCGCGAGGATTTCCTGGCCGCGCTGCAGGCGACGACCCAGCTCCGCGGCGTCTTCTACGCGCCGGAAGGCCGTGCCGTCGCGGTCGCCGCGACGGTGGAGCGGCTGCATGCCGGCACCGTCGGCGTGCCCGCGCGCGCGGCGGCGGCGGAGCCAGTCCCGGCGGGCTGACGCCCGCCCAGCAAGCCTGTGACTTGTTGCGCTCCTCGCCGCATCGTAGAGCAGGCATCCTCGCCCCAGCATCCCGGTCGCATGTCCGTCATCGCCCCGCGCATCGCCGTCCTCGTGCCCTGCCACAACGAGGCACTGACGGTCGCCGATGTCGTGCGCGGCTTCCGCGCGGCGCTGCCGGATGCGGTGGTCTACGTGTACGACAACAATTCCTACGACGGCACGGCCGATGTCGCGCGCACGGCCGGCGCCGAGGTCCGCTTCGAGCGCATCCCCGGCAAGGGCAGCGTGGTGCGGCGGATGTTCGCCGACATCGAGGCCGACTGGTACGTGATGGTGGATGGCGATGCGACCTACGACGCGTCCGCCGCGCCGCGCCTGGTCGCGACGGCGATCGAAGGCGGCTACGACATGGTGAACGCGGCGCGGGAGGAGACGGGCGAGGCCGCCTATCGCCGCGGGCACCGCTTCGGCAACCGCGTGCTGACGGGACTTGTCGGCACGATCTTCGGCTCCCGCACGAGCGACATGCTGTCGGGCTACAAGGTCTTCTCGCGCCGCTTCGTGAAGAGCTTCCCGGCGACGAGCGCGGGCTTCGAGATCGAGACGGAGCTGATGATCCACGCGCTTGAACTGCGCCTGCCCGTGGGCGAGATCGCGGCGCCCTATGGCGAGCGGCCGGAGGGCTCCACCAGCAAGCTTGCGACCTGGCGCGACGGCTTCCTGATCCTGCGCATGATCGGCCTGCTGATCCAGCGCGAGCGGCCGCTGGAGTTTTTCACCGTCGTCGCGGCGGTGCTGATGGTGGTCTCGATCGGACTCGGCATCCCCGTGGTCGTCACCTTCCTCGAGACCGGGCTGGTGCCGCGCTTCCCGACGGCGATCCTGGCCTCGGCGCTGATGCTCTCGGCGCTGCTGTCCTTCGCGGTCGGGCTGATCCTCAGCGCGATCACGCACAGCCGGCGGGAGATGAAGCGGCTGGCCTACCTGGCCGTGCGATAAGGCCCGGGGTTCACGCTCTTTTCACCGGGGCGCGCGTAGAAGGGCCGGCCAGACAGCCCGCCGGTTCATGTCCAGCTCCCTCAATCGCGACGACGTCCCCGACAGCATTTTCTACTGGGTGTTCGAAGCCAGCTCCGGCAACAGCTGGGGCGGCTGGCTGGTGCTGGACAGCAGCGCGGCGGCGCCGGGCGACGTGATCATCACGGCGCGCGGCCGCTACGTCATCCAGTCCGAGACGGAATACGGCATCGACCTGTCGGGTGTCGGACTGGCCGACGCTGAGGTGCATGTCGAATGGTACCGGATCGGCAGCCTCGGCGTCTTCCTGCCGACGCTGGGCGGCACGTCGGCGGTGGCCGGCACCGCCGGGCTGGGGTCGGAGCTCGACCAGGCCTGGACGGGCTCGGCCTGGTCGCTGTTCGGGCGCGGCGGGGAGTTTCAGGTGGATGCGGCGGACATTGCGGAAAGCCCGACGCCGCCGGAGCCACCGCCGCCGCCTCCGAGCACGCCGCTGTTCACCGTGCTGACCAATGGCGTGCTGCTGAACCTGCCTGCCACGGCCTATTCCGGGCCGGTCGCGGGGTTGCAGTGGCAGTTCCTGGGCAGCGAGTCCGGCGAGGTGGTGGGAGCCTCGGACGACAACGACTTCCTCAACCTGCTTGGCGGCACCGACGCGGCGGACGGCCGGGCCGGCAATGACGTGCTGGACGGCGGGACCGGGTCCAATTTCCTGACCGGCGGCAGCGGGCGAGACGTCTTCTTCCTCGACGGGCGCGGGTTGGGGCCGACCTGGGCCACAATCACGGATTGGGAAGCCGGCGAGCAGCTCAGCCTTTTCGGCTGGCGGCCGGGCGTCAGCACGCTGACCTGGGTGGCACAGGACGGGGCGCCGGGCTTCCAAGGTGTGACGCTGCACGCGGACCTCGACGGCAACGGCGTCTTCGACGCGAGCGTGACCTGGGCCGAACGGTCGCAGGGCGACCTGCCGTCGCCGCTGAGCTTCGCCGGGCTGCTCTGGTTCACCTGAGGCGGCGCCGGGGGGCCGGTCGGGCGCGCTTCGGAACGGTGGTGCGTCGGAGACTCGGCGTTCTCCATCGCGTGCGGCAAGGGATCAAGCAGCTTCCAGGGTAGCATGCGCGGATCCCGCGGGCAGAAGTCCGTGTACGCGAAGCCGCTGACGACGCGAATGCCGCAGCCGCGATGCAGCCGGAGCGGGCTGCCGTTGTCCGCCGGCGCCGCATTGGCCTGCCAGCGATGGTGGCGCGCCAGCCGCGGGTTCACGCTCACACATCCGTGAGGTGCCGGCGGCTTCTGCCTGGCCGATTGTAACGCCGGCGAACTCGACACCCGCCTGCCGGAGGGGCTATTCGCCTGCCCGTGCCGGACGCCCACCGGGGGAGCCGGCCCCGTCAGCCGAAGGTAAGTGCCGAGATGGACACTGCGAGCGGACGCTCCGACTTGCCCGCGACGCTTCGCGGCGGGCGCGGGCTCCGGCTTGCCGCGGTGGCGATGATGCGCAACGAGGGCGACATCATCCGGCCCTTCCTGCGCCACTGCGCGGAGTTCTTCGACGAGGTCTTCATTGCTGATGTCCGCGCCACCGACGGCACGGGCGAGGTGCTGCGCAGCTTCCACGATCCCCGCCTTCAACTGCATGTCTACGAGGTCACGCGGCAGGAGAAGTTCCAGGGCGCGCTGATGAACCTGCTGTCGCGTCGCGCCTTCGCGCGCGGCGCGGACTGGGTGTTCCTGCTCGACGGCGACGAGTTCCTGGCCGCCGAGACGCGCGAGGATGTGGAGCAGGCGCTGCGCGACCTCGGCGGCGACGTCATGATGCTGCCCTGGATGAACCTGGTGCCGATGCAGTTCGGCAGCTTCGCCAGCTTCGACGTGGGGCAGGATTTCCGCTGGTCGGGCCGGACCTCGTCCTTCAGCAAGGTCGCGATCTCCAGCCTCTTTGCCGCCAACAACCCGGACTACCACGTCCAGGAAGGCAACCACGCCGTCGCGATCTCGCCCGGTGGGCCGGACGTGTACGGCCAGCCCGGGCTGCCGCTGCTGCATCTGCCGGTGCGGTCGCTCGATCGGCTGAAGTACCGGATCGGATCGAGCCTCCGCCTGGTACGCGCCAAGCACAACCGCAAGCCCGGCGAGGGCAGCCATGTGGACAGCCTGGACGAGCTGCTGGGCCGCGGCGCGATCGGCGCGCCGGAGCTGCGCTTCATGGCGGCGAGCTACGGCCAGTCGGTGGAACACACCGACGCGCTGGACCCCGAGGCGCTGGGATGGCCCGTCCGCCGGCTGCCGGCGTTCTGCCGCGAGCCTGTCCCGGGCGAGGACGCCGTCGGCGTCGCGGGCCTATCGGAGACGCTGCGCGCCGACGCCGCAATCGTCTGGGACCGCGACGAGTTCGCGCGCGACAGCGGCGTCGCCGCGCTGATCGACGGCAACCGCATCCGCATCGTGCCGCAGGCGCTGGCGGGGTCCGGCACGCCGCGCAACGCGCCCTTCGCGGCGCTGCCGCCAGCGACCGTGCCGGAGAGCTTCGGCGAGGACTGGCTGACCGAGGTCGTCGCCGCGACCTGCACGCCGATGAAGGCCTGGGCTTTCTCCGCCTGGACCGAGCTCGTGCCCGTGATGTACGCGCTCTTTGCCCTGCTGAAGCCGCGGCGCTACGCCGAGCTCGGCGTGCACAACGGCATGAGCTTCTTCGCGGCCTGCCAGATCGCCGAGAAACTCGGCGTGCCGGCGGAATGCGTGGCCGTGGACAGCTGGGTCGGCGACGTCCATGCCGGCTTCCACGACACCTCGGTCTTCGATGGCTTCCGCGCCTATATCGCGGAGAACCACCCGGACCAGCACTACATCCAGGCCTATTTCTCCGCCGCCCGCGCCTGGTTCGAGGATGGCTCGATCGACCTGCTGCACATCGACGGGCTGCACACCTACGAAGCGGTGAAGGAGGATTTCGAGACCTGGCTGCCGAAGATGTCGGACGCCGGCGTCATCATCTTCCACGACACCAACGAGTTCGGCCGCGGCTTCGGCGTCTGGCGCCTGTGGGAGGAGCTGCGGCGTCGCTACCCCGCCTTCGAATTCGCGCATGAGCACGGGCTCGGCGTCGTCTATGTCGGGAAGGAGCCGCATCCCTTCGCCGCGCTGCTGCGCCAGCTGTCGGAGAATCGGCCAAACGCGACACTGGCCCAGGCCTATTTCGCCGCTGTCGGAACATTGCTGAAGGAACAGCGCAGCGCCGCCGCGGCGCTGAGCGTGTCGCCGACTGACGGATCGCCTGCGCCGGTGAAGGTCGTCGCCGATGCCGACCTGCAGGCCCGCTACGACGCGGTGGTGAACAGCACGACCTGGCGCATGACGGCGCCGCTGCGTGCGATGCTGAACGCCATGCCGGCGCTGCGCCACTTCCTGCGCCGTGGCCTGAAATCGGTGTACTGGCTCGTCACCGGGCAGTTTCCCGAGCGGTATCGGCTGTATCGCCAGGCGCGGGCCGAGGCCGCGCAGCGGCAGGGTTCCTAGGCAGCGCGGCCGGCGCCGCCAGGCCGGGCATTGACAGGAAGGACGTAATGCGAGTCGTCGTCACCGGCGCCGCCGGCTTCATCGGCAGCAACCTGGTGGATCACCTGCTGGCCTCGGGGCACGAGGTCACGGGCTTCGACAATTTCTCGACCGGCCAGGAAAGCTTCCTAGCCGCCGCGCAGGCGCAGGCGCGCTTCCGCCTGGTGCGCGGCGACCTGCTGGATCCCGCCGCGATCGGGCCGGCGGTGCAGGGCGCCGACCTCGTCGTGCACCTCGCCGCCAATGCCGATGTGCGCTTCGGCACGGACCATCCGCGACGCGACCTCGAGCAGAACGTCATCGCGACGCACAACGTGCTGGAGGCGATGCGCGAAGGGGGCGTGAAGCACATCGCCTTCTCCTCCACCGGGTCGGTCTATGGCGAGGCGACGGTCTTCCCGACGCCGGAGGACGCGACCTTCCCCGTGCAGACCTCGCTCTACGGCGCGTCGAAGATCGCGGCGGAAGGCCTGATCTCCGCCTATTGCGAGGGCTTCGGCTTCCGCGGCACCGTCTTCCGCTTCGTCTCGATCCTGGGCCACCGCTACACCCACGGCCACGTCTTCGATTTCTGCAAGTCGCTGAGGCACGACCCGACGCGACTGCGCGTACTGGGCAACGGGCGGCAGCGCAAGTCGTATCTCGACGTCTCCGACTGCATCGCCGCGATCATGACGGCGATCGAGAAGGGCGACGAGAAATACGCGGTCTACAACCTCGGCACCGACGAGTATTGCGAGGTCCGCGACAGCGTTGGCTGGATCTGCGCGCGCCTCGGCGTGACGCCGGCGCTGGACTACACCGGCGGCGACCGCGGCTGGATCGGGGACAATCCCTTCATCTTCCTCGCCACCGCAAGGATCCGCGCCTTGGGCTGGACGCCGCGCTTCTCCATCCGCCAGGGCGTGGAGCGTACGGTGGACTACCTCATGGCTAATCCGGACATCCTGGAGGCGCGGGCATGATCACCACGCGCAGCCCGCTGCGGATCAGCCTCGGCGGCGGCGGCACCGACCTGCCGTCCTACTATCGCGACCATGGCGGCTTCCTGATCGCCGGCGCGATCGACCGCTTCGTCTACGTCAACGTGCTGCGTCCCTTCACGCCCGGCATCTTCCTGAAATACTCGAAATTCGAGCGCGCGGACCAGGTGGACCAGGTCGAGCACCCCATCATCCGCGAGGCGCTGCGCCTGATTGAGACCGGCCGGCCCCAGGTCGAGATCACCGCGCTGGCCGACATCCCCGCGGGCACCGGCCTCGGCTCGTCGGGCAGCTTCACCACCGCGCTGCTCAAGGCGCTCTATGCGCAGCGCATGCGCATGATCGACCCGAAGGATTTGGCGGAACTCGCCTGCCGCATCGAGATCGACATCCTGGGCGAGCCCGTCGGCAAGCAGGACCAGTACATCGCGGCCTGCGGCGGCATCACCTGCTTCACCTTCAACCCCGACGGCAGCGTAGACGTGCAGCCGCTCGAGATCGATCGCGACACGCGCTTCGACCTGGAAGACAATCTGCTGATGTTCTTCACGGGCTTCTCGCGCAGCGCGGGGTCCATCCTGAAGGACCAGAAGGACCGCACGCAGTCGCAGGACGCGGCGATGGTCGCCAACCTGCACTACGTGAAGGAGCTCGGCCTGCGCAGCAAGGACATGCTCATGCAGGGCCGCGCGGCGGATTTCGGCGCGCTGATGCACGAGCACTGGGAGCACAAGAAGAAGCGCTCCTCCGGCATGAGCATGGCCGAGATCGACGAATGGTACGAGCTCGGCCGCAAGAACGGCGCGATCGGCGGCAAGCTGGTCGGCGCCGGCGGCGGCGGCTTCCTGCTGTTCTATGCGGAAGACCGCAACCGCCTGCGCCACGCCATGGCGCGCGCCGGGCTGGAAGAGGTGCGCTTCCGCTTCGAGCTCGAGGGTACGAAGGTCGTTCTGTCGTGACGCTGCCCATCGCCATCCTGGCCGGCGGGCTGGCGACGCGCCTGCGGCCGCTGACGGAGAAGATCCCGAAAGCCTTGGTCGAGGTCGCGGGCGAGCCCTTCGCCTTCCACCAGCTTCGCCTGCTTGCGCGGAACGGCTTCACGGATGCGGTCTTCCTGACGGGCTATCTGGGCGAGCGGATCGAGGACGCCGTCGGCGACGGGCAGCGCTTCGGGATGCGCGTGCGCTACGTGCCGGACGGGCCGGTGCTGCTCGGCACCGGCGGCGCGATCGCGCGCGCTCTGCCGGCGCTCGGCCCGGCCTTCGCCGTGATCTACGGGGACAGCTGGCTGGAATTCGACTACCAGGCCGCGCTCGCCGCCTTCGAAGGCGACGGTCGCCCCGCGCTGATGACGATCTGCCGCAACGACGATCCCGCCCATGCCAACAACGTGGAATTCGAGGCCGGCGAGATCCTGGCCTACAGCAAGACCGCGCGCACGCCGCGCATGCGCCACATCGACTACGGCTTCAGCGTCTTCCGATCGGAGGTCTTCGCCGCCCTGCCGACCGACGCGCCGACCGACCTCGCCGCCGTGACGCAGGACCTCGCCGCGCGCGGCCAGCTGATCGGCTTCGAGGTCCACAACCGCTTCCACGAGGTCGGCTCCTTCTCGGGGCTCGCCGATCTCGAAGCCCATTTCGCGGGAAACGTCCGATGAGCTACGCCGCCCAGCACCTGGCCGAGACGATCGAGGTCGTGAAGGGCCTCGACCCCGCGCTGATCGAGCGCATGGCCGAGGAGCTCGCCGCACTCCGCGCCCGCGGCGGGCGGCTGTTCTTCCTCGGCGTCGGCGGCAGCGCGGGCAACTGCTCCCACGCCGTGAACGACTTCCGCAAGATCGTCGGGATCGAGGCCTATGCGCCGACGGACAACGTGTCGGAGTTGACGGCCCGCACCAACGACGAGGGCTGGCACACCATCTTCCGGGAATGGCTGCTGACCAGCCGGCTGAACGCGAAGGACGCGGTCTTCGTCTTCTCCGTGGGTGGCGGCAACCTCGAGAAGAATGTGAGCCCGAACCTGGTGGGCGCGCTGCAGCTGGCCAAGGAAGTCGGCGCGCGCATCCTCGGCGTGGTCGGGCGCGACGGCGGCTACACCGGCAAGGTCGGCGACGTCGTCTGCATCGTGCCCACCGTCAACCCCGAGAACGTCACCCCGCATTCCGAGGCCTTCCAGGCCGTGGTCTGGCACCTCCTGGTCTCCCACCCCGCGCTGAAGGCGCGGCAGACCAAGTGGGAATCCACGGCCCCGTGAAGCGGCGCGCGGTGTATCTCGACCGCGACGGCGTGCTGAACCGCGCGGTGGTGCGCGACGGCAAGCCGTATCCGCCGGCCTCGCCGACGGAACTCGAGATCCTGCCCGGCGTCCCGGAGGCGCTGGCCCGCCTGCGCGACGCCGGCTTTCGCCTGGTGGTGGTGACGAACCAGCCCGATGTCGCGCGCGGCACCACGCCGCTCTCGACGGTCGAGGCGATCCACGCCCGCATGGCCGCGACCCTGCCGCTGGATGCCATCGAGACCTGCCTGCACGGCCATGACGGCGAATGCGACTGCCGCAAGCCGCAGCCGGGGATGCTGTTGCGCGACGGCGCGGCGCACGGCGTGGACCTGCGCGCCAGCTTCATGGTCGGCGACCGTTGGCGCGACATCGACGCCGGCGCCGCGGCGGGTTGCCGCACCATCCTGATCGAGGCCGGCTACGACGAACGTGCGCCGGCGCATCCGCCACACCATGTCTGCGGCTCGCTGGCCGAAGCGGCCGACTGGATCCTTTCGGAAGGGAAAAGCCCATGACCACTCTCGCCGACCTGAAGGTCAAGATCTTTGCCGACGGCGCGGACAAGGCGGTCATGCTCGACATGTACGCCAAGCCGCACATCAAGGGCCTGACCACCAACCCCACCCTGATGGCCAAGGCCGGCATCACGGACTACGAGGGCTTCGCCCGCGACGTGCTGGAGCACATCACGGACAAGCCGCTCTCGCTCGAGGTCTTCTCCGACGAGATCGCGGAGATGGAGCGCGAGGCGCTGAAGGTCTCGACCTGGGGGCCGAACGTCTACGTCAAGATCCCGATCACCAACACGCGCGGCGAGAGCACCTGCCCGCTGGTCAAGCGCCTGGCCGCGCGCGGCGTGAAGGTGAACGTCACCGCAATCATGACCATGGCGCAGGTGCGCGACGTCGTGCTCGCGCTGGAGCCCGAGGTGCCGTCCAACATCTCCGTCTTCGCCGGCCGCATCGCCGATACCGGCCGCGATCCGCTGCCGATCATGTCGGCGTCGGTGGCGATGGCGGCCGCGCTGCCCAAGGCCGAGGTTATCTGGGCCAGCCCGCGCGAGTTGCTGAACATCGTGCAGGCCGATGCGGTGGGCTGCCAGATCATCACCGTCACGAACGACATCCTGAAGAAGCTGCCGACGCTGGGCTACGACCTCGATGCCTACTCGCTCGACACCGTGAAGATGTTCCGCAACGACGCCGTGGCGGCAGGCTTCCGGATCTAGCCGGGCCGCGCCGTCGAAGGGGGGACGCAGCATGCCGCTGACCGCCTACGCCCAGCTGAACGCCTTCGAGGCGAAGCCGCTGACCTACCTCGAGATCTACGAGGAGCGCTTCGCGCCGTTTCGCGACGAGGCGGTCAACATCCTCGAGCTCGGTGTCGCCAAGGGCAAGTCCATGGAGATGTGGCGCGACTGCTTTCCCAAGGCGACGATCGCCGGCGTGGACCTGCTGCCGCAATGGGAATCGACCGACGACCGGGTCCGCGTCTATCGCGGGCGGCAGGACGATACGGCGCTGCTGGATCGCGTGGCGGCGGAATGCGCGCCGGGCGGCTTCGACATCATCGTGGATGATGCGGCGCATATCGGCCAACTCGCCAAGGCAAGCTTCTGGCACCTCTTCGACCGTCACCTGAAGCCCGGCGGCACCTATGCCCTGGAAGACTGGGGGACGGGCTATTGGGGGAACCACGTCTACTATCCCGACGGCGACTACTACCGCGCGCGCCCGGACAACGGCTTCCTGCACGGGCTGGCGAACCGCATCATCAGGCAGGCGCCGGTGGAATGGCCGAAGCTGGGCTTCCTCGGCAAGCTGCTGCGCCGCCACCAGTACACGCGCCGCTTCCCGTCGCATGACTACGGGATGGTCGGCTTCGCCAAGCAGCTGGTGGACGAGATCGGCATTTCCGACATCACGAACCCCGAGCACGGCGTGCCAGACGGTCCGATGGGCGGCCCGCGCCAGACCCGCTTCAAGAGCCTGCTTTTCGCGCCGGGCGTGATCCTGGTGACGAAGGCATGACCCGCGGCGGAGCACTGCCCTGATGGCACCGCCCCGCGACGCGGTCCTTGATGTCATCGTCCCGGTCCACGACCAGCGCGCGATGGTCGAGCCGTGCCTCGCCTCCGTCCTGGCGGCGCGCAACGACACGCCGTCCGAGCTGGTGGTGATCGACGACGGCAGCACCGACGAGGCGCTGAAGGCGTCGCTCGCGGCGCTCGCCGCGGAAGGCCGCATCACGCTGCTGACGAACGAGCGCAACCTAGGCTTCACCGGCACGGTCAACCGCGGCATGCGGCTGCATCCCGACCGCGACTTGATCCTGCTGAACAGCGACACGCTGGTCTTCGGCGACTGGATCGATCGGCTGCGTCGCGCCGCGCATTCGGGTCCCCGGGTCGCCACGGCCAACCCGCTGACCAACGCCAGCCATATCGGCAGCTATCCCTTCCGCCGGGCGGACGGCCAGGTGCGGTTCGAGATCAGCGACGCGGAGCTCGACGCACTGGCCGCGACGCTGCAGCCGCCGCGCCGCGTCGCCACCCACGTCACGGTCGGCTTCTGCCAGTACATCCGGCGCGCCGTGATCGATGAGATCGGCGTCTTCGACGCCGAGAACTTCCCCGTCGGCTACGGCGAGGAATCGGATTTCTGCTATCGCGCGAGGCGCCTGGGCTGGCGCCACGTCGTCACCGGCGACGTCTTCGTCCGCCACTGGGAAGGCCAGTCCTTCGGTGACCGCAAGGCGAAGCTGATGGCGAGCATGATCGAGACCTTCAACCGCCTCCATCCCGACCTCGCCGCGAACGACCGCGACTTCGCGCAGCGCGACCCCGTCCGCCCGCTGCGCGAGGCGCTGGACCTCGCGCGGCTGAAGCGCCTGCTGGGTGGCGCCGCGACGCTGCCCTGCCTCGACGAAGCGGGCGCCGAGCGCGCGACGGCGCCGGCGCTGGTGATGGACGCGCAGCGGCCGGTCGCGCGGCTGGCCGCGCCCGGCGTGCCGACCATGGCGAGCCTGCCGTCCTTCGCCCTTCCAGGCGACGTGGTGGCGCTCAACACCGTGCTCGCGGGGCTCGGCATCCTCGCGCTCGTCTTCGACGAGGCGGTGCAGAAGGACCGCTTCGCCGGATGGGTGCGCGGCCGGCCCGGCGAGGCGACGGTGGAGGCCGTGATTCGAATGTCCGGCAGGGCGGCGTGACCGGGGGGCACGCCGCCGCACGCGGCGGAGGGGAGGGGACATGGGGGAGATCTTCGAGAGGCCGCTGCCCGCTGTCGGCCTGCCCTTCACGGGCGAGCGCCTGACGTCCGAATTCGGCGGGCAGACCGAGATCGAGCATCTGCATCGCTATCTGCTGGCGCGGCATCTCTGCCGCGGCAGGCGCGTGCTGGATATCGCCGCCGGCGAAGGCTACGGCTCCGCGATGATCGCGCAGGTCGCGACGCAGGTGATCGGCGTGGAGCTAGCGGCCGACGTCGTGGAGCATGCGCGCGCCAACTACCGGCGCGACAACCTGGAATACCGCGTCGGCGATGCGCGGGAGATCCCGGTCGAGGATGCGTCGGTGGACGTCGTCGTCTCCTTCGAGACGATCGAGCATTTCACCGCGCATGACCGCTTCCTCGACGAGATCCGGCGCGTGCTGCGGCCGGGCGGTCTCCTCGTCGTCAGCACGCCGGACCGGGACAACTACTCGCCGGCCGACCAGCCCGCCAATCCCTTCCACGCGCTGGAGATGACGCGCCCGGAATTCGCGTCGCTGCTGCAGGCGCGCTTCGCGCATGTCGGCATGTGGTGGCAGCGCCCGATGATCGGCTCCGCGCTGATGCCTGGCCCCGAGGCACCGGCCGTCCCGGGCTCGCTCTGCTTCGAGCGGCGCGGCGAGCGGCATTTCGAGGCCTCGGCCGGCTATGCGCGGCCGCTCTACCTGGTGGCGCTCTGTTCCGACGCAGCGCTGCCGGAGGTGCCGCCCAGCGTCTACATCGACACGACCGCCGTCAACGCGCGCGACACGGAGGCCCGGGCTGCGGTATCCCTGCGGGAGACGCTGCGCGTCCTTGAGGCGACGCTGCTCGACGAGCGCGGCGAGATGGTCCGCCTGCGGCAGGACGTCCGGCAGCTCGAATCGGAGAATGCGGCGATGCGCGCCTCGGCCGCGGAGCTCGAAGCCGAGAATGCCGCGATGCGCGCCTCGGCCGCGCAGCTGGAAGCCGAACATGCGGCGATGCGCGCCTCGTCGGCGGAGCTCGAAGCCGAGAATGTGGCGATGCGCGCCTCGACCTCCTGGCGCATCACCTGGCCGGTCCGCGCCGCAGCGCGGCTGCTGCGCGGCGGCGGGCGGTAGACTTTCGCCTACGCCGCTCGGTCGTAGCCGGACCTGCGGTAGATCTCGCC
This sequence comes from Falsiroseomonas sp. HW251, assembly GCF_050563545.1. Taxonomy (NCBI): domain Bacteria; kingdom Pseudomonadati; phylum Pseudomonadota; class Alphaproteobacteria; order Acetobacterales; family Roseomonadaceae; genus Falsiroseomonas; species Falsiroseomonas sp. HW251. The sequence continues at coordinate 121,589 of NZ_JBNXUM010000018.1, read as the reverse complement.
GACGATCTCCAGCACGGCCTCGGCCTCGGCCAGCCCCGCATCGGGACGGCGGCCGAGGCGGATGTCGTCCAGGAAGTCGGCGAACTCGACGGCCCAGGAATCGTCGGCCATCGGATATTCGCGGATCGTCGTCTCCGGCGGGCCCATCTCGGGCAGCATGCGGTAGAAGGCCATGCGCTCCAGGCCGTAGCTGCCGCCGAGGCCGTTCACCTCGATCTTGCCGTCGCGGCCGTAGATCTCGAAGGAGAAGGTGTTCTTCCACTCCGTGCAGCTCGCATGCAGGAAGGCGGCCTTGCCGTCGGCGGTGCGCAGCAGCAGGAAGGCGTTGTCGTCCACCGGCATATGCCAGAAATAGGTCGCGGCGAAGCCGTCCACCTGCACGAAGTCGCCGAGCATCCAGCGCGCGAGGTCGATGATGTGCGGCCCCTGGTCGATCAGCTCTCCGCCGCCGGACAGCGCGGGATCCGCGCGCCATTCCCGGTCGTAGCCCACGCGGCCGCCATGGCCGTAGCGGGCGCGGATGAACATCAGCGGGCCGAGCGCGCCGTCATCGACCAGGCGCTTCGCGTCGCGGAAGGCGCGGTGGCGGCGGTGGTTGAAGCCGACGCGGACCTGCACGCCCTGTCGCGCCGCGTCATCGGCGATGCCGCGAAGCTCCGACGCGCGCCTCGCCGCCGGCTTCTCCACGAGCACGTGCCGGCCGGCCACCACGGCGGCACGGGTGATCTCGGCCAGGCTGTCGTGCAGCGTGGCGATGACGACGATGGCGACCCCGGGCGCCTCGAGCGCTGCGCGCCAGTCCGTGAAGGCGCGGCAGCCCGGCGCGGTCGCGGCCAGCGCTTCCGCACGCGCGGCCTGCACGTCGGCGCAGGCCACCAGGTGCGCCGCGCCCAGCGCCGCGGCTCGCTTCCGCCCGATCAGCCCGCAGCCGACGATCGCGACGCCCGGTGCGTCCGTCATGCGTCCCCCCATGTCATGCCGCGGTCGCGCCCGGCGATGCGCCGCAGCGTGTAGACGTCGCTGCCGCGAAGCTCGTCCAGGTGCCGCGGCCAGTCCCGCCAGCGGTCCCAGGGCGCCGAGATCAGCTTTCCCGTGATGCCGTCGCTCTCGGCCGAGGCGAGGAAGACGCAGAGCGCGGCGGCGACCGCCGGCGGCGTGCCGCCCTTCTCCCGGATCTGCTGCACGCGGCGATGGTAGTCCTCGCCCACGCGGGTCGCGCCGGCCTCCAGCACCTCGTCCAGCAGCCGCGTCGCCATGGCGCCGGGCGCGACCGCGTTGACGTCGATCCCCGTGCCGGCAAGCTCGACGGCCAGCGTCTCGCTCAGCCGCACCAGCGCCGCCTTCGACGCGGCATAGGCGCTCATGAAGGGCATCGGCGCGGTCGCGCCGCCGCCGGAGAGATTGATGATCTTCCCATAGCCGGCGCGGCGCATCGCGGGCAGCGCGGCGCGGCAGCAATGTAGCGGGCCGAAGAGGTTGACGTTCACCGCGGCCATCCAGGCCTCCGCGTCGATCTCCTCCAAACGCCCGAGCGGGCCGTGGATGCCGGCGTTGTTGACCAGGACGTCCACGCGCGGGAAGGCAGCGAAAGCGGCGTCGAACAGCGCGGCGACATCCGAGGGCCTGCCGATGTCGGCGGCGCGCGCGAGCACCTGCTGGCCGGGCGCGGCGCCGGCGGCAAGCTCGGTGCGGATCGCCTCGAGCGGCGCGGCGCCGCGCGCACAGAGCATCACGGAAGCGCCTTCCGCCACGAAATGCCTCGCCAGCTCCGCGCCGAGGCCAAGGCTCGCGCCCGTGACGACGGCAAATCGGCCCTCCAGCACCATCAGAACCTCGCGAGATCGCGTGCGGACATGCCGGCGTCGTAGCACCCGCCGTTGCCCCTCGCCAGCGAGAGGGCGGCCGCCGTGCCGCGCCGCGCACCGGGCCGGGGGGCTGCAAGAATGTGATGCGCCGACCTCGGCCGGCGCCGGCTGTAGCGGAACGAGCCATCGCCGAAGGGAGGCCGGGGCGCGCGACCGCTACGTTTTCACCCCGATGGAGCTGAACCTCTGGGGCCACCTGTACCTGCGGGTCCAGCACAGGTCCTGAGCACGGCGCGCCTTCAGGGCGCGTGGCGGGGGAAGAGCTCGGCCTCGATCATCGCGCAGATCGCGTGGCCTAGCACCTCGTGCCCTTCCTGTATGCGCGGCGTGCTGTCCGACGGGATGCGGATGCAGTGGTCGCAGAGCGCGGCCATCCTCCCGCCCGCGGCGCCGGTGAAGCCGATCGTGCCGAGGCCGCGTTCCCTGGCGGCCTGCAGCGCCGCGATCACGTTGGGCGAGTTGCCGGAGGTAGAGATCGCGAGCAGCACGTCGCCGGCGACGCCCAGCGCCTCCACCTGCCTGGCGAAGACGCGGTCATAGCCGTAGTCGTTGCCGATCGCGGTCAGGATGGAGCTGTCGGTGGTCAGCGCGATCGCCGGCAGGCCCGGCCGGTCGTAATGGAAGCGGGAGACGAGCTCGCCGGCCCAGTGCTGCGCATCGGCCGCGCTGCCGCCATTGCCGCAGATCAGCAGCTTCCGCCCGGCGCGCAGCGCGGCGACGCAGGCGCGCGCCGCGGCGGCGGCCGTCTCGCACAGCGTCTCGTCGGCGGCGATCGCGTCGAGCAGCCGCGCGGTGACGCGCACCGCGTCCTGCATCCCGGCCTTCGTCGTCATGCCGCGGCGTCCCCGATGCTGCCCTCGCCGGCGGCGATCTGCTCCGCGCAGAGGGCCATGAAGCGGCGGCCGAAGCCGTCCAGCGTGAAGTTCCTGTCGTAGCTGCGGCGCGCGGCGGCGCCGGCCGCGGCCAGCCCGTCGCGGCCCTCGAAGGCGCCCTGGATCCCGGCCGCGAGCGACGCCGCATCGCCCGAGGCGAAGACGCGGCAGGCACCTTCGTCCAGCAGGTCGCGGACGCCGACATGGTCGCTGACGATGCTGGGCCGCGACAGCATCGCGGCCTCCATTACGACCAGCGAGGCCGGCTCGTCGCGCGAGCAGCACAGCACGACATCGGCGGCGGCGATGAGCTCGAGCTGCGTGCGGTGGTCCACCACGCCGCGATACTCGATCTCCGGCAGGGAGGCCATCTTCGCCTGGATCGCATCCCAGAAGCCCTGGTGCATCTCCCACAGCCTGCCCGTCAGCACGAAGCGGCATTGCGCGCGGACGGTCGGCGGCAGCATGGCGACGGCGTCCACCAGGATGTCCTGGCCCTTGCGCGGCTCGATCGTGCCGGACAGCACGAAGGTCAGCGGCGCGGCGGGATTGCGGGGCGGGGCTTCGACATACTGGTCGGGAATGCCGTTGGGCAGCACGCCGGCCGCGATGCCGGAAGGCACGAAGCGCCGGGCATAGTCGCTGACGCAGACGACCTGGACGTTGCGCCAGTTCACGCCCGGCAGCTTCTCGAAGCGGGAGGGCAGCATCTGCGCCTCGTGCAGCCACCAGACCGTGCGCAGGATCGGGATGGCGGAGAGCTGCCGCACCACGGGCGCCATGTCGATGGTGTTGACGACCGCAAGGTCGAAGTTGCGGGCGAAGCGTTCGAACAGGAAATGGTTGTCGCGGATGGATTCGTCGATGATCACGACGATGCCTTCCTTCACCAGCTCCTTTCGCAGGGGGCCGTCGGCTGGGGCGACGACGACGGGGAAGGCGCCGGCCTGGCGCAGCACGCGCGCGGCATAGAACAGCATGCGAGGCGCGCCGGTCAGCGTCAGCTCGTGCGAGACCAGCAGCACGTCGGGCCCGGCGTAGACGGCGCGTGGATCCACATGCTCGGCATGGATGCGGTAGCGGAAGCGGAAATCGGTGTAGAGCGCCTGCTTCATCGACTCCGTGAAGAATGGATCGGAGGAGACGAGCGCGCCCCAGCGCTTCAGTACGAAGATGTCCGCCTTGTACTTTCGCGTCTTGGCGCCCCAGGAATGGTTGCCGATGTGCCGCAGCACCGCATGCGGCGTATAGACGCAGCGCAGGCCGGCCTCGATCAGCTTGTAGCTGAGGTCCATGTCGGAATGGCCGTCCGCCGTGTTCACGGCATCGAAGCCGCCGATCCGGCGGAACAGGTCCTTGCGCAGCGCGCAGCAGGCGCCGGACAGGATGGACACGTTCCGGACATAGAGATGCATGCTGAGGAAGGCGTCGCGATGGTCTGTCGGCACGTGGTTGTACGCGGTGCCGCAGAGCCCCGGCGTGCCGGAGATCATGCCGGCATACTGGATGGTGTCGTCGGGATAGAGCAGCTTCGGCGACACGCCGCCGACCCCCGGCACCCAGAGATACTCGATCAGACGCTCGATCCAGTCGCGCTGCAGCGGGAAGACGTCGTCGTTGTAGAAGACCAGGATCTCGCCGCTCGCGGCCCAGGCACCCTCGTTGCACTTGTCCGAGAAGTTGTACGGCTTGTCGTAGTGGACGCAGCGCAGCGGCGCCCAGCCCTGGAATTCCCTCTCCAGCCGGGCCGCGAGCGGACCGTTGCAGACCACCACGACCTCGTAGTCCGAATAGCCCGTGCCGTCGCGGATGGAACGCAGGACCTTGTCGAGGTTCGCATGCGAATCCGACGGCACGACGATCGACACGCGCGGCGGCACGGCCGGCAGCTCGACGCGCACGCCATTCGCGTGCGGCAGCGCGAGCGCGGTGCCGGGGATGCCGCGCCGGCGCACCGCGTCGGCGAGCGCGGCGACGTTGGTCTCCCGCGCGAAGTCCTTGCCGCCGGCCGCCGCGGAGCCGGGGATGGAGCGCCAGAGATAGAGCACGCGCTCGACATGCACGATGCGGCGCGCGACCTCGCTGGCGCGCAGCGCCAGGTCGTAGTCCTGCGAGAAGTCGTACGTGCTGCGGAACCCGCCGAGCTGATCCACGAGGCTCTTGCGGTAGACCGTGAGGTGGCCGGTCACCATGCCGTTGAACATGATCTCCGGCGACCAGCCCGGCTTGAGGACGAAGTCGAAGAGCCGGCGTTCCGGCGAGGTGTCCAGCTTGCACTCGTCGGAATAGACGAAGTCCACGTCGTCATGGCCGTTGATCGCCTCGACCATGCGGAACAGCGCGTCGGGCGTCAGCTCGTCGTCATGGTCGAGCAGCGCGACGAACGCCCCGCGCGCCATGCGAAGCGCGGCGTTGGAGGCGGCGGAGATCCCGCCGTTCCGCTCCATGACCTCGAACCGCACGCGCGGATCGGCCGCGGCGAGCTCGGCCAGCAGGACGCGCTGCTCCTCGGTGGGCGAGCAATCGTCTACGGCACAGAGCTCCCAGTTCCCGTAGAACTGTTCCTGCAGGGATTCCACGGCGCGCCGCAGCCAGACCGGCGGCGTCTTGTAGACCGGCATGATCACGGACATCAGCGGGCGCTCTGCGAAGCCCGCGATCAGGCGCTGCGCGTCCTCCGCCGAGAGCTCGGCCTGCTGCGCGTCGAAGATCATCCGCGCGATGTCCACGGCCTCGGGCTCCGGCCCGAAGACGAGGCGCGAGAGAATGGAGGATCGCCGGATGAACCGGCCGATCGGCGCCTTCAGCGAGACCGGCAATCGGCGCGCGAGTGATCTCAGCGACATGGCGCGCCTTGTGCCGATGTTCCGCACACGGCGCAACCGCCGCGCCTGCATGACGACCTCAGCCTCACGTGCGCGTGCGGTGCCAGCTGCTTATCCTCCGCGCATCAACGCGAGATGCGCCTGCAGCAGCGGCAGCGCTGCACCGTCGACGACCTCCGGCCAGGCTTCCACGCCGGGAAGCCTGCCGGGATTGCGCAGCACGAGCTCGGTCTTGAGGTAGGGGAAGCCGAATTCCTCGACCAGCACGCGCCAGAGGTGGTGGGTCGGGTTCAGGGGATAGCGGTCGTAGGCGCCGGGCTCTGCGAAGCGCGGACCAAAGGCCGCCAGCATGCGCGCGTCGAGCGCCTCGCCCACGCGGTCATGGCCGAAGAGGGCGGCGACGCGGTGGCCGGCCTGCAGCATGCGGCGCGTCAGCCCGATCTCGCCCTGCTGCACCAGGCGCCACTTGCTGCGGCTTGGGACGCATGCCGCGAGGTGCCGGCCGAGTTCCGCGACTGCGCCATCCCCGCGCGCGAGTAGTACATAGGATTGAAGATGCGGCCCGCCGCCGCGGCTTTCGGTCAGGCCGAACAGGCCCTCACCGCCGCTGCGCAGGGCGGCGACCACCGGCGCGATCGGGCGGATCGGGCCGAGCACGCTGTCGTTCGCCAGCAGCAATTCGCGCGGCGTACCGAGCCGTTCCGCCGCGATCGCCAGCGCGTCGCGCCAGGCGCCGAAGTCGCGGCCGATGTTCGCGCGCTCGATGCGGAGCACGCAGCGTTCGGCCAGCGCCACCCAGTCATCGTCTGGCGGCGTGGCGTTGCTGACAAAGACGATGTCGAAGCCCTCGGCGCGCCAGGCATCGAGCTGGCGCAGCACCATCTCGGAGACGCGGCCGGACGGCGACCAGTGGAGGTAGAGCGCGAGTCTGCCGGACCCGCTCGGCACGACGCCCGCATCGATCCGCCGGATCTCGCCGCGCAGCGGCCGCAGCCGGTCCATCACGGCGGCGAGCGCCACCTCGCTCCCGACCTCCAGGATCCGCCGCGCGAAGCGCAGACGCGACTTCGCGGCGACGCCGTGGCGCAGCCGAGCTAGGCCCGGCGCGGACAGCGTCAGGTCGGAGAGCGCGTAGTCACGCACTGCCGAGGCGCTGGCCGGCGTAGCGGCGCGCGCGGATCGGGCCCCACCAGGCCTCGTGGTCGAGATACCAGCGAAGCGTCTGCTCCAGTCCGGACTCGAAATCGTACTTCGCCTTCCAGCCCAGCGCGACCTCCGCGCTGGTCGGGTCCATGGCGTAGCGGAAATCGTGGCCCGGGCGGTCCTTCACGAAGGTGATGAGCCGCTCGCGCGGGCCTGCAGGATCAGGGCGCAGGCGGTCGAGGATCGCGCAGATCGCCTTGACGACCTGCAGGTTCGACCTCTCCTGCCGCGGGCCGATGCAGTAGGTCCCGCCGGGCCTGCCGGCGCCGAGTGCGGCGGTCACCAGCGCCTCGGCGTGGTCGTCCACATGGATCCAGTCGCGGACGTTCGATCCGTCGCCATAGACGGGCAGCGGCCTGCCCTCCAGCGCGTTCAGCGAGACCAGCGGGATCAGCTTCTCCGGGAATTGCCAGGGGCCGTAGTTGTTCGTGGTGTTGCTGACAAAGGTCGGCATCCCGTAGGTGTGGTTCCAGGCGCGCACCAGGTGGTCGGACGCGGCCTTCGACGCGGAATAGGGGCTGCGCGGGTCGTAGGGCGTGTTCTCGTCGAAAGGCTTGTCGCCGTGGTCGAGCGCGCCGAAGACCTCGTCGGTCGAGATGTGGTGGAAGCGGAACGCGTCCTTCGCCGCACCTTGCAGCGCCATCCAGTGCTTCCGCGCGGCTTCCAGCAGGACCTGCGTGCCGACGACGTTGGTGCGGATGAACTCCGCGGGGCCGTCGATGGAGCGGTCCACATGGCTCTCGGCCGCGAGGTGCATCACGACCTCGGGCTTCCACTGCTCGAAGGATGCGCGCATGGCGTCGCCGTCGCAGATGTCGGCCTTGATGTGGACGTGGCGGCGATCCGTGTTGGCTTCCTCCAGCGCGTCGTGGCTGGCGGCGTAGGTCTCCTTGTCCAGGTTGACGACGACATGGTCCGTGGTGCGGATCAGGTGGCGGATGACGGCGGAGCCGATGAAGCCGAGGCCGCCGGTGACGAGGATGGTCATCGGCTCTTTCCTTCGCTCGCCAGCAGGCCTTCGAGGTAGCGGCCATAGCCGGAATTGCGCAGCGGCGCCGCGATGGCCGAGAGCTGCGCGTCGTCGATGAAGCCCATGCGCCAGGCGATCTCCTCGGGGGAGGCGACCTTCTGACCCGTGCGCTTCTCGATGGCGCGGACGAACTCGCCGGCTTCGAGCAGGCTGTCGTGGGTGCCGGTGTCGAGCCAGGCATAGCCGCGGCCGAGCCGCGTCACGCGCAGCGACCCCTCGGCCAGATAGGCCTTGTTGAGGTCGGTGATCTCGAGCTCGCCGCGCGGCGAGGGCTTGAGGTTGCGCGCGATCTGCGGCGCGCGGCCGTCATAGACATAGAGGCCCGTCACGGCCCAGTCGCTGCGCGGCGCCTTGGGCTTCTCCTCCAGGCTCAGCGCGCGGCCGCTGGCGTCGAACTCCACCACGCCGTAGCGCTCGGGGTCCGCGACGCGATAGGCGAAGACGGTCGCGCCCTGCGCGGCGTCGGCGCGCGCGTCCTTCAGCTGCTTCTCCAGGTCATGCCCGTGGAACAGGTTGTCGCCGAGCACGAGCGTGGAGGGGCTGCCCGCCAGGAACTCCTCCGACAGGGTCAGCGCGCGGGCGATGCCGTCGGGGCGTTCCTGGATGGTGTAGTGCATCCGGATTCCCCAGGGCGCGCCGTCGCCGAGCAGGCGCTGGAACAGCGGCATGTCGTGCGGCGTCGAGATCAGCATGATCTCCTGGATGCCGGCCAGCATCAGCACCGATAGCGGGTAGTACACCATCGGCTTGTCGTAGACCGGCAGCAGCTGCTTGGAGACCGCGAGGGTCGCGGGATGCAGCCGCGTGCCGGCGCCGCCGGCGAGCACGATGCCCTTCATGGAGTGTTCTCCTTCACCGGGCCGACCAGCACGTCCAGGCAGCGCCCGAGCGACACCCGCCAATCCGCGGGCTGGACACCGTGCACGCGGCCGATCTTCGTGCAGTCCATGCGCCCGTCCGCGGGGCGCTTCGCGCGCGTGGGATAATCGGCCGTCGCGATCGGCGTGAGCGTCGGCACGCGATGCCCGCGCTTCGCCGCCTGGGCCATGATCTCCTGCGTGAAGCCGAACCAGGTCGTGTGCGGCGCGCCGGAGAGGTGGAAGATGCCGAAGGCCTCGTCGCCGGCCTTGGCCTGCATAAGGCGGGGGATCATGCGCGCGATGGCATCGGCGAGATCGGCGGCGAAGGTCGGCGCGCCGTGCTGGTCGGCGACGACGCGGATCTCGTCGCGCTCACCTGCCAGGCGCAGCATCGTCTTCACGAAATTCGCGCCGTCGGCGCTGCAGACCCAGGCCGTGCGGATCACCGCACTGCGCGGATTGGCGGCCAGCACCAGCCGCTCGCCTTCCTCCTTCGTCGCGCCATAGACGCCGAGCGGCGAGACCGGATCGGTCTCGACATAGGGCGCGCCCTTGTCGCCGGCGAAGACGTAGTCCGTGGAGACATGGACGAAGGGCGCGCCCGCGGCGGCCGCGGCCTCGGCCAGCCAGCCCGCGCCGGTCGCGTTCACCGCGCGCGCCAGCGCGGCGTCGTCCTCGGCGCGGTCCACGGCGGTATAGGCGGCGGCGTTGATGACGAGATCGGCCTTCGCCGCCTGCATCGCTGCCGCGATGCTGTCGCGGCTGGTCAGGTCGAGCTCCGGCGGCTCCAGCGCCGTGACCTCGTGGCCGGCCAGGCGGGCGATCAGCGCGCGGGCAAGCTGGCCTTCCCGGCCGGCGACCAGGATGCGCATCAGAACGCGACCTGGCCGAGGGCGGCCAGCGTCGGCAGGCGCCGGTCCTTGTCGGACAGCGTCGCGCTCTCCTCCGTCACGCCCCAGTCGATGCCGAGCGCCGGGTCGTTCCACAGGATCCCGCCGTCGCAGGAAGGCGCGTAGTAGCCGGAGGTCTTGTAGGCGACCTCGGTATCGGGCTCCCGGGTGACGAAGCCATGGGCGAAGCCGATGGGGATATAGAGCATCAGCCCGTTCTCGGCCGACAATTCGACCGCAACATGGCGGCCGCGGGTCGGGCTGCCCGCCCGGCAGTCCACCGCGATGTCCAGCGCCCTTCCCTTGATCACCCGGAACAGCTTGGCCTGGGGCATGGGCGCGGTCTGGAAATGCAGGCCCCGCACCGTGCCGGCGGCGGCCGAGCGCGACTGGTTGTCCTGCACGAAGCGGTCGCTGATGCCGATCGCGGCGAAATCCCTGGCGCTGAACGTCTCGGAGAAGTGGCCGCGGGCATCGCCGAAGCGCCGGGCGGAGATCAGAAGCGGCCCCTCGACCAGGAAGGGCCTGGCCTCGAAGTTCCCGGCGCAGCGCGGTTCGGCCCGGTCATCGAGAGGCTCGCCCGACATGAGAACCCTTTCCTTCCGCCCCGCATCGCGGGCCCGTCGGGCGGGGTTTGTCGGATGCGCGCCGGCTTCGCAAGGGCGCGAGCCCCGCCCTGCAAGCGGGGCGGGTGCAAGCGGGGGGCCAAACCCCATATCCTGGGGAGGATGAGCGCCTTCCAGAACCTCCACACCCACGGCTTCGTCCGCACCGCGGCCGGCGCGCCGCGGCTGCGCGTGGCGGACCCCGCCTTCAACGCGGGGGAGACCCTGGCGCTCGCCCGGCAGGCGGCCGGGCAGGGCGCATCGTTGGTCCTGTTCCCCGAGCTCGGCCTGTCGGCCTATGCGATCGACGACCTGCTGCACCAATCCGCCCTGCTCGACGCGGTGGAGCAGGCCGTCGCCACCCTGCTGGAGGCCAGCCGGGACCTCGCCCCGGTGCTGTTCGTGGGCGCCCCGGTAAGGGCCGGCGGGCGGCTCTACAACGCTGCGCTGGCCGTGCATCGCGGCCGGCTGCTTGCGGCCTGGCCCAAGACCTACCTGCCGAACTACCGGGAGTTCTACGAGAAGCGGCATTTCGCCACCGGCGGCGGGGCGGTCCCGCCGACCCTGCACCTGGCGGGGCAGGAAGCGCCCTTCGGCACCGACATCCTGCTGCGCGCCACGGACCTGCCCGACCTCGTGGTGCATGTGGAGATCTGCGAGGACGTCTGGGCCCCGGTCCCGCCCTCGGTCGCGGCGGCGCTGGCGGGTGCAACGGTGCTGCTGAACCTCTCGGCGTCGAACGTCACGGTGGGCAAGTCGGACTACCGGCATGCGCTGTGCCGCGTGCATTCCGCGCGCTGCCTGGCGGCCTACCTCTACTCCGCAGCCGGGACGGGCGAGTCCAGCACCGACCTCGCCTGGGACGGCCAGGCCATGATCTACGAGAACGGTGTGCTGCTGGCCGAGGCGCCGCGCTTCGCCCGCGACGCCGCGCCGATCCTGGCCGACATCGACCTCGAGCGGCTGCAGCAGGAACGCCTGCGCCAGACCAGCTTCGGCGACGCCGCCGACCTGAACCGGCCGGCCCGGCCGTTCCGCGAGGTCGGCTTCGTCCTGGCCCCCGACCGCACCTCCGACCTCGGCCTGCGGCGTCCGCTGGCGCGCTTCCCCTTCGTGCCAGACGACGACGCGCGCCTGAACGAGCTCTGCTACGAGGCCTACAACATCCAGTCCTATGGCCTGCGCCAGCGGCTGGAGGCGTCGGGGACAAAGCGCATCGTGATCGGCGTCTCGGGCGGGCTGGATTCCACCCAGGCGCTGCTCGTCGCCGCGCATGCCTTCGACCAGCTGGGCCGGCCGCGATCCGACATCCTGGCCTATACGCTGCCGGCCTTCGCGACGACCGACCGCACCAAGTCCAATGCCTGGGCGCTGATGAAGGCACTCGGCGTGACCGCGGCCGAGATCGACATGTCGCCGGCGTCCATGCAGATGCTGCGCGACATCGGCCACCCCTTCGCCGACGGCCGCGCGGTCCATGACGTGACCTTCGAGAACGTCCAGGCAGGGGCGCGGACCTCCGTCCTGTTCCGTCTGGCGAACCTGCATGGCGGGCTGGTGCTGGGGACGGGCGACCTGTCGGAGCTGGCGCTGGGCTGGGCGACCTATGGCGTCGGCGACCACATGTCGCACTACAACGTCAATGCCAGCGTGCCGAAGACGCTGATCCAGCACCTGATCCGCTGGGTCGCGGAATCCGGCGCCTTCGGCGAGGCGGCGAAGCCCGTGCTGCTGGACATCCTCGCGACAGAGATCTCGCCCGAGCTGGTCCCGGGCGCCGGCGGCGACCAGCCGGCCCAGCGGACCGAGGACTTCGTCGGTCCCTATGCGCTGCAGGATTTCAACCTGTTCTACACGACGCGCTATGGCTTCCGCCCGTCCAAGGTGGCGTTCCTGGCCTGGCATGCCTGGCGGGACGCCTCCGCCGGCGCCTGGCCGCCGAACACGCCAGCGGAGAAGCGCGCCGCCTATGACCTCCCCACGATCAAGCGCTGGCTCGGGGTCTTCGTGCGACGATTCTTCGCGACCAGCCAGTTCAAGCGCTCGGCGCTGCCGAACGGGCCGAAGGTGAGCTCGGGCGGGTCGCTGTCGCCGCGGGGCGACTGGCGGGCGCCGTCGGATGCCTCCGCCGCGGCCTGGCTGGCGGATCTCGGGAACATCCCGGATTGACGCCGGACGGGGGGCTCGCTGGCGGCACCCGCGCCCTCGGGCTATAGCGCGCGGCATGTCGTCCTCCGCCTCCACCGCCGCCTCCTCCGGCTATGTCCGCGACGCCAGGGATCCGCGACACCTCGACCGCGCCGTGGCCGACCTGCTGGCGGGCCTGCGGCGCTGGCGGCTCGGGGCGGCGCTCGCGCGGCTCGACATCCGCAACCGCTACCGCGGCTCCGTCCTCGGTCCGTTCTGGATGACAGCATCGACGGCGATCATGGTGGTCGGCATTGGCCTGCTCTACTCCACGCTCTTCAAACTCACCCTTCGCGAATACCTGCCCTTCCTCGCGGTCAGCCTGCTGGTCTGGGGCACGATCAACCAGATCGTGGCGGATGCCTGCCAGAGCTTCATCTCGTCGGAGGGCGTGATCCGGCAGATGCCGCTGCCCTACACCGTCCATGTGCTGCGCTTCGTCTTCCGCAACGCCATCATCGCCGCGCACAGCCTGCCGCTGATCGCGGTTGTCATGCTGGCCTGCGGGGTCTTGCCGGGACCGGAGGCGATATTCGTCATCCCGGGCCTGCTGCTGCTGGCGATCAACGGCTTCTCCGTCGGCCTCTTCCTCGGCATGGTCTGCGCTCGCTTCCGCGACATACCCCAGGTCGTCGCGAGCTTCATGCAGTTCGCCTTCTTCCTCTCCCCGATCCTGTGGAAGCCCGAGCTTCTCGGCGAGATGCAGGTGCTGCTGCCGCTCAATCCGATTTACGTGCTGATGGAGACGGTGCGCGGACCGCTCGTCGAGGGTGGCGCGGGTCTGCGGATCTGGGCCGCCGCGCTGTTCTACACCGCGGCGTCCTGCACCATCGCCCTGCTGTTCTTCGTCCGCTTCCGCAGCCGCATCGCCTTCTGGGTCTAGGCCGGCGACGATGGCGCATATCGAGGCGGATCGCCTGTCGATCGAGTTCCCGCTGTACCACCTGTCCGCGCGGTCGCTGAAGAAGCGGCTGATGGCGCGTGCGAACATCCGGCTGAAGGAGGATGCGAACCATCGGATCGTCGTCGCCGCGCTGCGCGAGCTGTCCTTCCGCATCGAGCCCGGGGAGCGCGTGGCGCTGATCGGCAGCAACGGGGCGGGCAAGACGACGCTGCTGCGGACGCTGGCAGGCATCTATGAACCCGTGGGAGGGCGGCTCGAGGTCGCGGGCCGCATCGGCACGCTGATCGACCCGGCGGCCGGCATGGACCCTGAATCCACGGGGCGCGAGAATATCGTGCTGCGCGGCCTCTTTCTCGGCATGGACGAGGCGGAGTGCGAGGCGATGGCCGATGAAGCCGGCCGCTTCAGCGGCCTTGGCGAGTTCCTCGACGTCCCCGTCCGCACCTATTCCGCGGGCATGAGCGTGCGGCTGTCCTTCGCGGCGGCGACGCTGATGTCGCCCGAGATCCTGCTGATGGACGAGTGGTTCCTCGCCGGCGACGCCGACTTCATGGCGCGCGCGAGCGAGCGGCTGGAGAGCCTGGTCACCGGCGCCGACATCCTGGTGCTGGCGACGCACGACATGTCCATCGTGCGCAAATGGTGCAACCGCGCCATCCGCCTGAACGGCGGCCGGATCGAGGCCGACGGGCCGGTCGGCGAGGTCCTGGGGGAGTAGTGCAGCCCCCCCACGATGTGCCCGTGCCGCCGGGCGAGGACCGTCCGGTCCCGCCGGGCTATGCGGCCGGCGCGCCGGTGCCGTGGTGGGTGAAGCTCGGCGTGAAGCTCGTCATGGGATCGCTGCCGGTGCCGGCGCGGGCCTGGCGCGCGATCGGGCTGCGGCGGCATTCCTTCGACGCGGACAACCCCGCCGTGACGGTCGCGCCGCTGCGCGACTGGGCAAGCCGGTTTCGCGACGTGGCGGGGCGCGCACCGCGCGGCATGCTGGAACTCGGCCCCGGCGCGATGGTGCGTCGCGCACCCGTCGCCGCGGCGCTGGGCTTCGGGCCGATCTGGTACCTCGATGTCGAGGACGACGCGCCGCGCGACCTCGGCCCCTATCTCGCCGCGGCGGAGGCGGCCCGGGCAGCGGGGCTCGCGCCACCCGACCTGTCGTCCTGCCGGACGCACCAGGACGTGCTCGCGGCCTGCGGCGCGCGGCTGCTGATCGGCGGGACGGAGCGGCTGGAGGAGATCGGGGACGGCGCCGCCGACCTCGTCGTCTCCGTCGCCGTGCTGGAGCATGTGCGGCGCGATGCGATGGCGCCGCTGTTCCGCGCGCTGCGGCGCGTCGCCGCGCCGGACGGGCTGTCCATCCACGCGATCGACCTGCACGACCATCTCGGCGGCGGGCTGCGCCACCTCGCCTTCTCGCCGGCCTTCTGGGAAGGGCCGGCGGTGGCGCGCGCGGCGCTCTACTGCAATCGGCTGGGACTGAGCGAGATGGTCGCGATGATGCACGAGGCCGGCTTCGCGACAGCGGTTCGCAGCCGGCTGCTCTGGCCGGCCGCACCGCTGCCGCCGGGCGGCGCGCATCCGTCCCTGCGCCGCGCGCCGCAGGACGACCTGACCTGCGCCGCCGTGGTGGAGTGCCGCCCGGGGTGATGCCGGGACGCGAACGCTGCGATCGTTTGCATGGAATGTAACTATCGCGATTTGTTGGGCAAGAGAGATTTCTTTTCGCTTGGGTGATCTCCGGGGGTTTCACTCCGTCGGGTTCCGGACCTAGCCTCCCGCCCTTGGCAATCTTCCCCTTGGTTCGCGCGGGATCATGCTCGACGGCCTAGCACACAGCACGACCTCCGCCCTTCCGCTGCATGCCGTCGGCCCCGACGACCTGGCGGCGCTCCGCGCGCGGCTGACGCCGCCGCAGGCCGCCTGGCTCGATGCCACGGGGTTCACGGCGAAGGCGCAGGAACTGGCGCTGCTGCCGAATCAGGGCGGCCTGGCCGGGGCGGTGCTCGGCCTCGGCGCCGAGGCGGCAGAAGCCGCGAGCCCCTGGGCCTTCGGCGCCATGCCGCATGCGCTGCCGGAGGGCACGGCCTGGCGGATCGAGGGCGCGCCCGACCTGGAAGCCGCGGTGCTGGGCTGGTGCCTCGGCGCCTATCGCTACCGCACGCTGAGATCCCAGCCAGGCCGCGCGCCCGCATGCCTGGTGCCGCCGGCGGGAACCGAGGCCGCGCAGCGCGAAGCCGCCGCGATCATCCGCGGCCGCGACCTCATCAACACGCCGGCAAACCTGCTCGGTCCCGCCGAGCTGGCGGGGGCCGTCGTCGCGCTCGGCGCGCAATACGGCGCGACCGTCGAGGTGATCGAGGGCGCGGCGCTGGAGCAGGGCTTTCCCGCGGTGCAGGCGGTGGGCTGCGGCGCGGCGCGGCCGCCGCGCGTGGCGGTGCTGCGCTGGACGGGTAAGGCGGACGGGCCGCTCGTCGCGCTGTGCGGCAAGGGCGTGTGCTTCGACACCGGCGGGCTCGACCTGAAGCCCTCCGCGGCGATGCTGCGCATGAAGAAGGACATGGGCGGCGCCGCGACGACGATGGCGATCGCCGAGATGCTCATGGCCGCCGGCGCGCCGATCCGGCTGATGCTGCTCGTCGGCGCGGTGGAGAACGCGGTTTCCGCCACCGCCTTCCGCCCGATGGACGTCATCCGCACCCGCAAGGGGCTGACGGTGGAGATCGGCAACACCGACGCGGAAGGCCGCCTGGTGCTCGCGGATCTGCTGGCCCTCGCGGCGGAGTCGCAGCCGGAGCTGTTGCTGGATTGCGCGACGCTGACCGGCGCCGCGCGGGTCGCGCTCGGGCCGGACCTGCCGGCGTTGTTCTCCAACGACGATGGCATCGCGGAAGCCCTGCTCCGGGCGGGATCGCAGAGGAACGATCCTGTTTGGCGGCTCCCGTTACAGGGTACTTACGATTCCTGGCTGGACTCCCCCGTTGCCGACATGAACAACGTGTCCTCGAAGCCGATGGCCGGCGCGATCGTCGCGGCCTTGTTCCTGAGCCGTTTCGTGCCGGCCGGGATACGTTGGGCGCATCTCGACCTCTACGCATGGAACGACCAAGGCCGGCCAGGGCGGCCGGAAGGAGGCGAGATTCAGGCTGCGCGCGGCATAGCGCGCGCCGTGGCGACGCTCGCCTCCGCTTCCGAACACGCAGGACGGTAACAAAGCCAAGATGAAACGGGAACTTTCGGGTTCGAGCCGCTCTCCAAAGAGTGCTTCGCGCGAGTACCATTCACGTAACGGCACATCGCAGAGGCGCGCTAAGGGACGTTCCGGAGCCAAAGCCGCGGCGGCATCTGGAGGCCGGGAGGGCGCCCAGGAAGGATTTGAGACCATGGCGACGCAGACCAACCCTGACGTGCTGGTCGGCATCCTGCGGGATACGGTGGTGGCCCTCGTCCGTCGCGACGGACCGGACCTCTCCGCCCGGCAATTGGGTGTCTTCCTGACCGTCTACCTGACCGACGGGCCGCACACGGTGCGCGGCCTGGCGGCAGAACTGAACGTGTCGAAGCCCGCGATCACCCGGGCGCTCGACAGGCTGGGCGAGCTCGACCTCGCCCGGCGCAAGGTGGATCCGATGGACCGGCGCAGCGTGCTGGTGCAGCGGACGCTGAAAGGCGCGGCCTTCCTGCGCGACATGCGCAGCATCATGGGCCAGGCCGAGCAGCAGGCCCGCGAGAACCCGCCCCAGTCCGCTGACAACGCCGACCCGTCCCGCAGGGCCGGCTGAGCGGCGCATTGTCGGCTCCCGGTACTGCCGGGAGCCGGCCATGCCGCTTCAGTAGCCCGCGGAGAAATCCACGAGGTTGAGGAGCGGGCGGCTGGCGCGGGCGCGCTGGAGGTTCTCGACGACCTGTGGCGCGGCGCTGGATGGGATGGTGATGCTCGCGGCGTGCGGCGTCATCACGACCTTCGGATGCGACCAGTAACGATGATCGGCCGGCAGCGGCTCGGGCTCGAACACGTCGAGCGCGGCGCCGGCAACATGGCCCGAGTCGAGCGCGGCCAGCAGGTCGGCATCGACGACGTGACCGCCCCGGGCGCCGTTGATGAGGAAGGCACCGCCCGGCAGGCGTGCCAGCAGCGACGCGCTGACGATGCCCCGCGTCGCCGAGGTCAGCGGTAGCAGGCAGACCAGGATGTCGCTGCGCGCGGCCATGGCGTGCAGGCCGTCCTCGCCGTGGAAGGTCTCGACGCCCGGGACATCGCGCGGGCGGCGGGTCCAGCCCATCACGGGGAAGCCGAGCGTCCGCAGCGGCCCCGCGGCGTGCGTGCCGAGCTCGCCGAAGCCCATGATGCCGATGCGGCGTTGCGCCGTGACCGGCGCGTCGAGCTCGAGCCAGACCTTGTCGCGCTGCTGGGCACGGTAGTCCGGATCCTGTCGGTGGAAGCGCAGCACGTTCAGCAGCACCCACTCGCCCATCTGCGTGGTCAACATCCGATCCACGAGCCGCGCGACCGGGATGCCCGGCGGCGGCCCCGGCGGGCGCAGCAGGTGGTCCACGCCCGCGCCCATCGAGACGATCAGCCGTAGCTTCGGATAGCGCCTGAGCTCCGCCATGTCGTGCGAGGTCCAGACCACCGCGGCCTCGATGTCGGCGGGATCGCCGGCATCGGGAAAGAGCCGGATCTCGAGCGACGGATCCACCGCGAGCAGCGCGTCGCGCCAAGCCTGCATGGTGGTGGCCTTGGTGGAGAGCAGCACGGCCATCTCAGGCGGCTTCCTGGGCAGGGGGGGTGGTGCTTTCGCGCAGCACGAGGCGCACGAAGCCGCGCCAGTCGTCGCGCCTGGTGGCGGCGAATTTCCGCCCGTCGGGCATCTCGGCGTAGAGCGTCAGCACGCCCTTCGCCCAGAGCGCGTCGAAATGCTGGTCGGATTGCAAGGCCCATCCCGCGCTGCGGTCGAAGACGCCGTCGCGGATGCGCGGCTGCACCTTCATGATCCACCACCAGCAGCCAACCGCGAGCACCGCCGCGCCGAGATAAAAATGGATCAGCGCGGTGGCTGCGAAGGAGCCGACGAGGATCACCGCTGCGGGCCAGATGTTCTCGGCCGCGAAGTAGACGGGGCTGCCCGGCGAGTTCATCTTCCGGATGTGCACGCCGAGCCGCAGGGTCTTCCGGTCCAGCAGCGCCTTCAGGATCTGCAGCGGCGGCGTCGGATCGTCGTCGCTCATGTGCGGACCGCGCCCCCATGGGTGGCCGCGAGGTCGAAGGCCGCGGCCATGAGCGCCCGCGTGTAGGGCTGCCGGGGCGCCGCGACAACCGCCTCGGCCTCGCCCTGCTCCACCACCTTGCCGTCCTTCAGCACGACGATCCGGTGCGCCATGGCACGCACGACGCGGAGGTCGTGGCTGATGAAGAGATAGGCGAGGCGGTGCTTCGCCTGCAGCTCCCGCAGCAGCTCCACCACCTGCGCCTGGACCGAGACATCGAGCGCGCTGGTCGGCTCATCCAGCACGACGAGCCGGGGCTTGAGGACCAGGGCGCGCGCGATGGCGATGCGCTGGCGCTGGCCGCCGGAGAATTCATGAGGGTAGCGCTCCGCCATCTCCGGCGCCAGGCCGACCTCCTGGAGCGCGGATGCGACGCGGGCGGCGAGCGCCGCTGGCGAGAGCTTCTCGTGCACGGCGAGGCCCTCGCCCACGATCTCGCCCACCGTCATGCGCGGGCTGAGCGCGCCGTAGGGATCCTGGAACACGATCTGCATCCGCGCGCGCAGCGGCCGCAGCGCGCCGCGGTCGAGGCCCTGGATGTCGCGGCCCTCGAAGGCGATCGCGCCTTCGCTGGGTTCGAGGCGGAGCATGGCCAGGCCGAGCGTCGTCTTGCCGGAGCCGGATTCGCCGACCAGGCCGACCGTCTCGCCCTCGCGGATCTCGACGGAGACGCCGTCCACCGCCTTCACCACGCCGACGACCTTGCGCAGCAGGCCGCGGCGGATCGGGAAGTGCACCTTCACCTGTTCGCCGCGCATCACGACCGGTGCGTCCGCTCGCACCGGAGCGGGGCGGCCGCGGGGTTCGGTCGCGAGCAGCATCTTCGTGTAGTCGTGCTGCGGGTCGCCGAAGACCTGCTCGACCGCGCCCTGCTCCACCGCACGGCCGTGGCGCATCACCACGACCTCGTCGGCATGGCGCTTCACGATCTGCAGGTCGTGGGTGATCAGCAGCATCGCCATGTCGAGCCGCGACTTCAGCTCCGCCAGCAGTTCCAGGATCTGCGCCTGGATCGTGACGTCGAGCGCGGTCGTCGGCTCGTCCGCGATCAGCAGGGCGGGATCGTTGGCGAGCGCCGCGGCGATCATCACGCGCTGGCGCTGGCCGCCGGAGAGCTGGTGCGGGTAGGCGTTCAGCCGGTCCTCGGCGGCGGGGAAGCCGGCGCGGCGGAGCAGGTCGATGATGCGCGCGCGCAGCGCCTCCCCCTTCATCGGGCGGTGCAGGGTGACCGCCTCGCCGACCTGGCGCCCGACGGTGTGCAGCGGGTTGAGCGAGGTCATGGGCTCCTGGAAGACCATGCCGGCGACGCCGCCGCGCAGCCGCCGCAGCGCCTCGCCCTCGGCCTTCAGCACGTCGGTGCCGTCGAGCAGGATGCGGCCTTCGGGGTTGGTCGCGGAGCCCGGCAACAGGCGCAGGCAGGAGAGCGCGGTGACCGACTTGCCCGAGCCGGATTCGCCGACCAGCGCGAGCGTCCGGCCGCGCTTCACGCCGAACGACACGCCCTCCACCACGCGCTTGCCGCGGAAGGCGACGGAGAGGTCGTGGACGTCGAGGATGGGCTCGTCAGTCATCGCCCGCCCCCCGGAAGCTTCCTGGGATCGAAGGCGTCGCGCACGGCCTCGCCGACGAAGATCAGCAGCGTCAGCACGCCGCCGAGGACGAAAAAGGCCGTGATGCCGAGCCAGGGCGCCTGCATGTTGTTCTTGCCCTGCGACACCAGCTCCCCCAGCGACGGCGATCCCGGCGGCAGCCCGAAGCCGAGGAAGTCGAGCGAGGCCAGCACGGTGACCGAGCCCGACAGGATGAAGGGCAGGAAGGTCAGCGTGGCGACCATCGCGTTGGGCAGGATGTGGCGCCACATCACCACGGTGTCGCCGACGCCCATCGCCTTCGCCGCGCGCACATAGTCGAAGTTGCGGCCGCGCAGGAACTCCGCGCGCACCACGCCAGTCAGCCCCATCCAGGAGAACAGCAGCAGGAAGACCAGCAGCGTCCAGAAGCCGGGCTCGATGACGCTGGCCAGGATGATCAGCAGGTAGAGCTGCGGCATGCCCGACCAGACCTCGATGAAGCGCTGGAAGGACAGGTCCACCCAGCCGCCGTAGTAGCCCTGCACCGCGCCGGCGGCGACGCCGACGACGGAACTGACGATCGTCAGCGTGAAGCCGAACAGGACCGAGATCCGGAAGCCGTAGATCACGCGCGCCAGCACGTCGCGGCTCTGGTCATCCGTGCCGAGCCAGTTGCGCAGGGATGGCGGCGCCGGCGAGGGACGGCCGAGGTCGCGCACCACGCTCTGGTAGGAATAGGGGATCGCCGGCCAGATCGCCCATCCACCGCGATCGGCGAAGTCCTTGCGCAATTCCGGGTCGTGCCAGTCCATCTCGATTGGCAGGCCGCCGGGGATCACGTCCTCCTCGGCGTAGCTGGTCAGCACGGGAAACAGCCACCTGTCGTCCACGCGCGCGACCAGCGGGCGGTCGTTCGCGATGAACTCCGCGAAGAGCGTCACGAGAAAGAGGACGAGGAAGACCCAGAAGGAGACATAGCCTCGCCTGTTGGCGCGGAAATTCGCAAGGCGCCGTTGGTTGATCGGACTCACGGCGCGGGGACCCCCACCCCGGCCCTCCCCCGCTGACGCGGGAGAGGGAGCGGTCGCGCTGACGATCCCTCTCCCGCGAAGCGGGGGAGGGTCCCCGAGCGCAGCGAGGGCGGGTGGGGGTGCGGCGCCACCGGCGACGAATGTGCTCGACTCACCGCCGCGCCTCGAAGTCGATGCGCGGGTCGACCACGGTGTACATGAGGTCGCCGACGATCTGCATCACCAGGCCGAGCAGCGTGAAGATGTAGAGGGTGGCGAACATGATGGGGTAGTCGCGGCGGATCGCGGCCTCGAAGCCCAGCAGGCCGAGGCCGTCCAGCGAGAAGACGATCTCCACCAGCAGCGCGCCGGTGAAGAGGATGCCGATGAAGGCCGCGGGGAACCCCGCGATGATCAGCAGCATCGCGTTGCGGAAGACGTGGCCATACAGCACGCGCGTCTCGTCGTTGCCCTTGGCGCGGGCGGTGACGACGTACTGCTTGCCGATCTCGTCCATGAAGCTGTTCTTGGTCAGCATCGTCAGCCCCGCGAAGCCGCCGATGACGAGGGCCAGCGTCGGCAGCGCCATGTGCCAGGCGTAGTCCAGCGCGCGTTCCCAGAACGGCCAGGTCTCGCTGCCCGCACTGACCAGGCCGCGCAGCGGGAACCACTGCACGAAGCTGCCGCCGGCGAACAGCACGACCAGCAGGATGGCGAAGAGGAAGCCCGGGATCGCATAGCCCACCAGCACCACGCCCGAGGTCCAGAGGTCGAAGCGCGTCCCGTCCTTGACGGCCTTGCGGATGCCGAGCGGTATCGAGACGAGATAGATGATCAGCGTGGACCACAGGCCGAGGCTGACGGAGACCGGCATCTTCTCGACGATGAGGTCCACGACGGGCCGGTCGCGGAACAGGGACCGCCCGAAGTCGAAGGTCAGGTAGCCCAGCATCATCTCCTGGAAGCGGACATGGGCGGGCTTGTCGAAGCCGAACATCTTCTCGATGTCGCGCACGATGGCGGGGTCGAGGCCGCGCGCGCCGCGGTAGCTGCCGACCGGGCCGCCATCGCCACTGCCCTGCTGCCCGCCTGGTGTCGCAGCGCCGGGCTGTCGCGTCTCGCCGCCGCCCTCGCCGGTCAGGCGGCCGAGGGTCTGACCTTCGCCGCGAAGCTCGGCCAGCATCTGCTCGACCGGGCCGCCCGGCGCGAACTGCACGACGGCGAAATTGATGAGGATGATGCCGAGCAGCGTCGGCACGACGAGGAGGACGCGACGGAGGATGTAGGCGGCCATGGGGTCGTCCTAGACGGCCGCGACGCTGCGCCCTCTCCACCCGCAGGGGGGAGGGGGTTGGGTGAGGGGGGCGTGCAGCATGGCGAACGCGCGGCCAGCCTTGCGCGTCCCCCTAACCCAACCCTCTCCCCCATAAGCGGGGCAGAGGGCTTCGTTCATCCGTCCTGCCACCGCGCTACAGCGTCCGCCTGGCTTCTGCCAGCGCGCGTTCCTTCGCCGGGTCTATCCACCAGGTATCAAGCCCCAGCGCGTATCGCGGGCTGCGCTCCGGCCGGCCGAACTTGTCCCAATAGGCGATGCGGAAGACCTGGATGTGCCACTGGGGAATCACGAACTGACCCCAGAGCAGCACGCGGTCCAGCGCGCGGGTGCGCGCGACGAGCTCCTCGCGGTCCGGCGCGTTCACCACCAGCTCCACCAGCTCGTCGATCGCGGGATCGCAGATGCCAGGCACGTTCTGGCTGCCCTGCTCGTTGGCCTTGGCGCAGGTGAAGTAGTCGCGCTGCTCGTTGCCCGGCGACAGTGACTGGCCCATGGAATCGACCGTCATGTCGTAGTCGAAGGCGTCGACGCGCGTCTGGTACTGCGCGGGATCGACGGTGCGCACGCGCACGCTCATCCCCACGCGCTCCAGCGCCTGGACATAGGGCAGCGCGATGCGTTCGAAGGTCGGGCCCTGCAGCAGGATCTCGAACTCGAAGCGCTGGCCGCGCGCGTTCACCAGGCGGCGGTCCTGCACCCGCCAGCCCGCTTCCTGCAGCAGCGCCAGCGCGCGGCGCAGGCCTTCGCGGTTGTTGCCGCTGCCGTCCGTGGTCGGCAGCTTGAACTCGGTGGTGAAGACCTCATTCGGGATGCGGCCGCGGAAGCGCTCCAGGATCGCCAGTTCCTTGCCCGTGGGCAGGCCCGACGACGCGAGCTCGGAGTTGGAGAAGAAGCTGTTCGTGCGGGCATAGGCGCCGAAGAACAGGTTCGCGTTCATCCATTCGAAGTCGAAGAGCTCGACCAGTGCGCGGCGGACGCGCACGTCCTGGAACAGCGGGCGCCGCAGGTTCACCGCGAAGGCCTGCATGCCCGTCGGCAGCTGGTGGCGGATCTCGTCGAGCTTCACCAGTCCCCGCCGGCGCGCCGGGAAGTCGTAGGCCGTCGCCCAGTCCCGCGCGACGTTCTCCGTGCGGAAGTCGATCTGGCCGGCCTTGAACGCCTCCAGCGCGACGGTGGTGTCGCGGAAATACTCGTAGCGATAGGCGCCGAAATTCTGCGTGCCCTTCATGGTCGGGATGTCGCGGCCCCACCAATCCTCGACGCGGCGATAGACGATGCTGCGCCCGGCCTCGAAGCGCTCGATGCGGTAGGCGCCGGATCCCAGCGGCGGCTCCAGGATCGGGCGGGTGAAGTCGCGCGCTTCCCACCAGTGCTTCGGCAGCACCGCCATCTGGCCGAGGATGAGCGCGAGTTCTCGGTTCTCGTCGTTGCGGAACCTGAAGGCGACGCGCTTCTCGCCCTCGGCCCGCACCTCCGTCACGTCGCCGTAGTAGCTGCGGTAGAAGGGGCGGCCGTGCTGGCGGAGCGCGTTGAAGGTCCAGACCACGTCGTCGGCGGTGACCGGCCGGCCGTCGTGCCAGCGCGCCGTCGGGTTCAGCTCGAAGGTGACGCCGGCGCGGTCGGCGGGCAGCTCGATCCATTGCGCGAGGTAGGGATATTCGGTGGAGGCCTCGTCCGCGCTTTCCTTCAGCAGCGTGTCGTAGATCAGGTTCACCCCGACGGCCGCCGTGCCGCGGATGATGAAGCCGTTGAAGCTGTCGTAGCTGCCGAGCGCGGTGAGCGCGATCTCGCCCCCTTTCGGCGCATTCGGGTTCACCCAGGGGAAATGGGTGAAGCCGGCGGGCAACTCGGGCTGGCCGAGCAGCGAGAGCGCATGGGTGCGCACCGCCTCGCCAGGCGCGTCGGAGCCGCCGGCCGGCGTCACGGCGCGGGCGGCAACGGGGGGCAGCCCGAGGGCGGCGGAGAGGGACAGCAGGTCGCGGCGGCGCATGCCCGTCACTTAGGGCGTTCCGCCCAGCCGGGGCAACCTGCCGTTAACCCGCGAGCAACTTTGATACGACCGGCAACAAGGCGGGGTCGCCGACCGCCAGCACCGACCCGTCGCCGTCCAGGCGGAGCGGCCGCCCGGCCCAGTCCGTGCAGCGCCCGCCCGCGCCCTCGATCACCGGGACCAGCGCGGCCCAGTCCCAGGGCTTCATCGTGGCGTCCACGACGATGTCCACCAGCCCGATCGCGAGCAGGCCATAGGCGATGCAGTCGCCGCCCCAGGTGGTCCGCCGCGCCGCCGCCTTCACCGCGGCGAAGCGGGGCGCGGTCGCGTCGTCGAACATGTCGGGCGAGGTGCAGGACAACTCGGCCCGGTCGAGCGTCGCGCAGGGCCGGCAGCCCGCGGCGCCGCCGATCGGGGAGCGGAGCGTCGTCGGCCGCCCCGCCACGCCGATCCAGCGCTCGCTGGTCACGGGCTGGTCGATGATGCCCAGCACCGGGACGCCGCGGTGCAGCAGCCCGATCAGCGTGCCGAAGAGCGGGCGGCCCGTGACGAAGGCTCGCGTGCCGTCGATGGGGTCCAGCACCCAGACCCATTCGGCGTCCTCGCGGCTGTTGCCGTATTCCTCGCCGATCACGCCATGGGCCGGCAGGCGGTCCGCCAGCAGGTCGCGGATGGCGCGCTCGGCGGCGCGGTCCGCCTCGGTGACCGGGCTGGCGTCGCCCTTGGCCTCGACCA
Organism: Falsiroseomonas sp. HW251; assembly: GCF_050563545.1. NCBI lineage: Bacteria > Pseudomonadati > Pseudomonadota > Alphaproteobacteria > Acetobacterales > Roseomonadaceae > Falsiroseomonas > Falsiroseomonas sp. HW251. The sequence goes on along the minus strand of NZ_JBNXUM010000018.1, from coordinate 96,444 downwards.
GCAGGGGGGAGCGGAAGAGCGGGCGGATGACCTGTCCCGCGAGATCGGCGGCGGCCTCGGCGAAGGGGAGGAAGTCGGCGGGTTGAGCCATCATGCCTGCCGGCCGCAGCCGCCTCCTGCGTTGGGCCGTGCCTTGGGCCCCTATCGGCCCCCCGGTGCCCTCCCACGGCTTTGCTGCGGGAGGCGGAAGCTAATCGGACAGGACGAGGCGCCAATCCGGGGCCCCCGCGGCGGCGCCGAAGGCGACGTCGTGGGGATTTAGGGCAGCGGCTTCGGGTTGGTGTCGAGGCTGCGGAGATACGCGATGACGTCGGCGCGCTGCGCGGCGCTGTTGATGCCGGCGAAGGCCATGCGCGTACCGCTGACGGCCTGGGCGGGCTTCAGCAGGAAGGCGTTCAGCGCCTCGTAGTCCCAGGTCTTGTCGTGCAGCGCGCGCATGCCGGCGGAGTAGTTGAAGCCCTGAGCATGGGCGTGCGGTCCGCCAACCACGCCATAGAGGTTCGGGCCCACGCCGTTCGGCCCGCCCTGCGCGAAGTTGTGGCAGGAGGCGCAGAGCCGGCCTGCCAGCGCGCGGCCGTTGTCGGCATTCGCCGCGGCCAGCAGCGGCGCGATCGGCTCGATCGCCGGGGCCGCGGAGGCGGCTGCGGCCGGCGCGGCGGCGGCTGCAGGGGTCGCGATTGCGGCCTCATGCAGCTTGTGCGGAGAAACCAGGAATTGGCCCACAAGGCCGAAGACCGAGAAGCTGACGCCGGCCGTCAGGACCGCGGCGGCGATCTTGTTGAATTCGAGGCTCATCCCGGTCTGCACCCTTCCCGAATGCGGCGTCCGCCGCGCGGCCGCGCCACCGGGCTTGCGCCCCTGTCGCCGTGCCGTAAAACCGCGCGGAACATAGAGGCGGTGCCAGGACTCGACAACCCGCCGCACCGCAGCGCTTTCCGCGCCAAATCTTCACCCCAGGACACCCATGAGCAGCGACGCCGCCGCCCGGACCATCGCCTTCCAGGGCCTGCCCGGCGCCTATTCCGACCTGGCCTGCCGCCACGCCCATCCCGGCTGGACCACGCTGCCCTGCCCTTCTTTTGAGGCAGCGATGGAGGCGGTCCGCGGCGGCCGCGCGGGCCTCGCCATGCTGCCGTGCGAGAATTCGCTGGCCGGGCGCGTCCCCGACATCCACCGCCTGCTGCCGGATTCCGGCCTGCATGTCGTGGGCGAGCATTTCGAGCGCGTCGAGCACTGCCTGCTGGCGCCGAAGGGCGCCTCCATCGCCACGCTGAAGCGCGCCCACAGCCATCCCGTCGCGCTCGGCCAGGTGCTGCGCATCCTGAAGGAGCTCGACCTGCAGGCCGTGATCGAGGCCGACACCGCCGGCGCCGCCCATCTGATCGCCGAGCGCGGCGGGGTGGAGGACGCCGCGATCGCGAGCGAACTCGCCGCCGAGATCTACGGGCTCGAGATCCTGCGCCGCAACGTCGAGGACGAGGCCCACAACACGACCCGCTTCTACGTGATGTCCCGCACGCCGCTGCCCGGCCCCTATGACGCCGGCAACTGGGTGACGAGCTTCGTCTTCCGCGTCCGCAACATCCCCGCCGCGCTCTACAAGGCGCTGGGCGGCTTCGCGACCAACGGCGTGAACATGACGAAGCTCGAGAGCTACATGGTGGGCGGTGCCTTCACCGCGACGCAGTTCCTGTCCGACGTGGACGGCCATCCCGAGGAGCCCGGGGTGAAGCGGGCGCTGGAGGAGCTGGCCTTCTTCTCGGCGGACCTGCGCGTGCTCGGCACCTACCGCGCGCATCCCTATCGCCTCGCGCAGCGCGAGGGGAACTGACGGCGGCGGGTTTTAGGGTTTTGGGATTTTGGCGTTTTAGCCTTTAGGACGGTCCGGTGGCGGCCCGGGGCAAAGGCGCTGCGCCGCCAGCGAGGCCATCCGGACGCAGCTTGCCCGTGACGGTGGGATCATAACGCGAACATTTAAGCCTGCAAACGAAATTTAGGCATGCCCGGCTTGACGGCCCCGCCGCCCATTGCTTTGCCGTTACGGGTTGTTCAGGGACATGGGGCGTTGAATGGCGGTCGTCGTCGCTTTGGACGAGTTCGGGCGTGGCGTGAACATGACGGATGTCGGCCTGGCGAGCTGGCTTCTCGACGGGCCGGCCACGCCAACGCGCTTCTTCAGCCCCGTGCTGCAGGGTAGCTTCGCCAGTTGGAATTACGGCGTCGCGACGTCGCTGATGAACGTGGATTCGGCACCGATCGCCGGGTTCTTGATAAGCGTGTCAGGCCTTGGCGGGGTCTATGCCGTCACAGGGTTCCAGAGCCAGGACGCGGCGGGCAACCCACTCGTGACGATCGGCGGGCTCAGCCTGAGCGTGACCAGCGCCGACCTGCGCGACATGACCTTCCTGGGGACGGACTTCCTCACCGGCTCCGATACCGTCACGGGCAACCGCTTCTCCGACGTGCTGCGCGGATCGGCGGGCCAGGATTCGCTGGTTGGCGGAGACGGCGGCGACATCCTGAAGGGCGACGGCGGCGCCGACACGCTGAGCGGCGAGGCGGGGTCGAACGTGCTGATCGGCGGCGCGGGCACCGACGTCGCGCTGCTGCCGGGCACGGCGGCCGGCGCCTCCTTCTTCTTGGGTGGGACCTTCACGCTGGTGATCGCCGCGGATGGCAGCGCCCATGCGCTGGCCGGCGTGGAAAGTGTGCGCTTCGGCGGCGGCGCCGTCGCCTCCCTCACCCTCGCGGTGGGGGACGGGGGATCGTTCAGCCCGACCTTCGCGCGCACCGACCTCGCGACGGGAACGGCCACGACCGTCGGGGCGCTCGACTACATCGGGCCGGTGGACTACCTGGCGCTGGCCTTCCTTGGCACCGCCGGCGGAGAGGCGGTGGGCGGCACGCGCTTCGCCGACTTCATCAACGGCCTGGGCGGCGACGACGCGGTGAGCACGGGGGCGGGCACCGACGTGGTGGATGGCGGCACCGGGTCGAACTTCATCACCGGCGGGGCGGACCGCGACGTGTTCTTTCTCGATGGCCGGGGCGGGACGACGACCTGGTCCACCATCACGGACTGGGAGGTGGGCGAGCAGCTGTCAGTCTGGGGATGGAAGCCCGGGGTGAGCACGGCAAGCTGGGTGGACCAGGCCGGGGCGACGGGGTTCCAGGGCGTGACGATGCATGGCGACCTGAACGGGGACGGGCTGATCGAGACCTCTGTCACCTGGACGGGGCAGAGCCGGGCGGTGCTGCCGAAGCCGCTGGAGTTCGACGGGCTGCTCTGGTTTCTGTGACGGGACGGCCGCGCGGCGGCGTGCTGCAGCGGCGGATCGGCTGAGCGAGCGGTCAGGGAATTCGGGCACGGGCCGGCCCGGCGACGCGCGGCACACGGCACGCACTGCGACCCTGTAGAGGCGAGATGCGGGCCTCGGCCGCAGCGTGCGGATTCGTCTTGCGCGCGCGCGCGCGCAGCGGGACAGTAGGGCGCTCGCGATCGTCGGCGGGGTGCATGGGTTGGGCCGCCATGCATCGTCCCGCGGCCGGGCCTCACAGGACCGGGTCGGCGCGCCGCATTGGGGATGGCGCGGCGCTTCCCCGGGCAGGCCGGAGGCTCCGCGTGCCCCTCGTCACCGCCTATGACCGCTTCGGCCGCGGCGTGGACATGACGTCCCTCGGCCTCGCATCCTGGCTGCTCGACGGCCCGGCGTCGCCGCCGCCGCCGACGCATGACTACAACATCCCTTTCCCCATCATGATGGATTTCAGCTACGCGGCCGCGACGATCGGGGTGAACGCCCCGCCGGTGGCCTGGCTGACCTTCTTTATCAGCGGCGCCAACAACGCCTTTACCATCGCCAACTTCCGCAGCCAGGACGCCAGCGTGCAGCCGCTGGTGGCGATCGAAGGCCTGAATTACCGCGTCAACAACGACGACATCCGCACCTTCCCCTTCCTGACCATGGATTTCCTGACCGGGGCGGACACCGTCACCGGCAACGCCTTCGCCGACGTGCTGCGTGGCGGGGCGGGCAACGACCTGCTGCGCGGCGGTGGCGGCGGCGACGTACTGAAAGGCGATGCCGGCGCCGACACGCTGGATGGGGGGGCCGGCAGCAACGTGCTGATCGGCGGCGACGGCACCGACCTTGCCGTGCTGGCCGGCACGGCGTCCGAGGCCACGGTCTCCGGCGTGGGCAACTGGACGCTGGTCTCGCATCCCGGTGGCGTGGACGCGCTGAGCGGTATCGAGACGGTGCGCTTCGGCGCCGGTCCCGTGATGACAGTCCCGGCGATGGGCGGTGCCGTTGGCGGCTTAGCGCCGACCTTCGCGCGGACCGACCTCGGCAACGGCCTTGCCGACACGCCGGCGGCCGCGGGCTATGCGGGGCCGGTGGACTACCTCGTGCTGACCTTCATCGGATCGGCCGGCGGCGAGGCGGTGCACGGCACCGGCTTCGCCGACTTCATCAACACCATGGGCGGCGACGACGCGGTCGATGCCGGCGCGGGCTCGGATGTCCTGGATGGCGGCACGGGATCGAACTTCCTGACCGGCGGGGCGGACCGCGATGTGTTCTTCCTCGACGGCCGCGGCGGCAGCACGACCTGGTCCACCATCACGGACTGGGAGGTTGGCGAGCAATTGTCCGTCTGGGGCTGGCGGCCGGGGGTGAGCCGGGCGGAATGGGCGGCCGACGCCGGCGCCGCCGGGTATCGCGGCTTGACGATGCATGGCGACCTCAACGGTGACGGGGTGATCGAGACCTCGGTGACCTGGACGGGACGCAGTCAGGCCGGGCTGCCGAAGCCCGTGGAGTTCGACGGGCTGCTCTGGTTCCTGTGAGGGGGCGAGGACAAATACGGCGGAGCGGCTCGATCGCGAGAGGGATTGCGGGCACTTAGCCAACACTACATCGTCGGCGGTTCGTTCCGGTCGCTTACTGGAGTCGCCGATGCCGCTGACCTATCCCGACCAGGATGTCTGGCCCAACAACTTCGTCGTCTACATCGAGGTAGAATGGTCGGACGGCAGCTTCACGCGCGGGTCCGGCGCCATCATCGGCCGGAACGACGTGCTGACCGCCGCGCATGTCATCTACAGCGCCACGAAGCAGGTCGAGAACGTCGCGATCTACCCGGCCTTCGACGGCGCCCCCGGTCCCTGGGGCTACTACGACGGCTTCATGGAATGGCGGTACTTCAAATTCGACGTCGACTACGACTACGGCTTCAACACCGCCGGCGAAGCTGCCTGGGACATGGCGATCATCGGGCTGGCGACGCCGCTCGGCGACAGCACGGGATGGCTGGGCTGGGCGTCCTATGCCGGCGGAGGGTCCTACGCGATCTCGGGCTATCCGGCCTCGCTGGGCGACCAGCTGGTACGGGACACCGGCTTCATGGGCCAGATCGGCTTCGGCGACGAGGCCCTCTACGACCTCCGTTCGGTGTTCGCCTCTCCGGGAATGAGCGGCGGGCCGATCATCAACGCCAACAACCAGGTCGTCGGCGTCGTATCCACCAGCGGCTGGGCGAACCGGCTGGACGGCGAGGTGGATACGCTGACCGCCTTCATGGCGGAGAACGACCAACTGCTGGTCCCGGGGTTCGTCGCGCAGCTCCAGTTCAGCGTCACCTACACCGCGACGAACAAGAGCTTCACGCTCGATCCGATCTCGTACAACGGGCCCGTGCAGAACCTGCTCTACCAATACATCGGCAGCGGGTCGGACGAGGCGATCGGAGGCACCGCGCGCAACGACTTCATCAATGCGCTGGGCGGTCGCGACGCGGTCAATGCGGGCGGCGGCGACGACGTGGTGGATGGCGGGCTGGGATCGAACTTCCTGACCGGCGGCGCCGGACGCGACGTGTTCTTCCTGGACGGCCGCAGCGGCGGCTCGACCTGGAGCACCATCACCGACTGGCAATCCGGCGAGGAACTCTCGCTGTGGGGCTTCCGCCCGGGCGTCAGCCGCACCGTGTGGGTGGACAACGCCGGTGCGGCCGGCTTCCAGGGCCGGACCCTGCATTGCGACCTGAACGGCGACGGGCTGGTCGAGACCTCGGTGACCTGGAGCGGCATGGGTGCGGGCCTGCCCGCGCCGCTGGAATTCGACAACCTCCTTTGGGTCAAGTAAGGCCGGGGGCTCTCCGGGCCCGCCTCCACGGCCGAAGCCGATTTCGGCCTGCCACGATCTGCTCTATGCCTGCGGCTGGCTGTGATGAAGCGGAGACGATCCCGTTGAACGTGTGGAACGGCGAGCAGGGCCTGACCTGGCTACCGCCGGATGCGCCGCCGGTCGAGGCGGCCTGCCCGAATTGCGGGGACGTCGCGCCGAAGCGTCCGGTCCTGCTGCTGCCCTGGCCGGAGGCACCGGCCGGGAAGGCCGTGCGCCTGCTGCGCTGCGGCGCGTGCGGCTGCGGCTTCGTCCACCCCGCCCATGTGCCGGACTACGCCGCTCAGCCGCAGGGTGGCGCGGCGGCGCTGGCCTTCTACCTCCAGCAGGGCGCCAACGTCCGGGGCATCGCCTTCAACCTGGCGCGGCTCGGCCCGCCTGCCGGCACGCGCTTCCTCGAGGTCGGCTGCGGCTTCGGCTTCGGGCTGGATTTCGCGCGCCGCGCGCTGGGCTGGACGGTGCTGGGGCTGGATCCCTCGCCCTTCGCGGCAGCCGGGCGCGACATGCTGGGGCTGCCGATCGAGAATCGCTACCTCGAACGCGACGATGCCGCGGCGGCGGGGCAGTACGACGTGGTCATGGCGTCCGAGGTGGTGGAGCACATCGCCGCGCCGCCGGGCTTCGTCCGCACCCTGGCCGGCGCGCTGCGCCCGGGCGGGCGGCTGGTGCTGACCACGCCGGATGTCGAGGCGCTGACGCCCGACACGCCGCCGGGCCTCGCCGTGCCGCTGCTCTCGCTGGGCTACCACTTGGTGCTGCAGAGCGCGCGCAGCCTCGACCTGCTGCTGCGGAACGCGGGCCTCGAGCAGGTCCATGTTCGCCGGTCGGGCGGCGCCTCGCTGGTGGGCGAGGCGCAGCTCGGGACGCATGCGGCGGCGGCGCCGATGGAGGAGCCGGCCTTCGACGCCCTGTTCCGCCGCTGGCTTAGCGAGGCGGCGGCCGCGGTTGAGCGGGGCGGCGACCTCTGGATCGGGCTGATGGTGCGGGCCTATCGCGCCGCGGTGAACGCGGCCGATGTCGAGACGGCGGACAGCCTCTGGCTCGACATCGTCGCGGCCTGCGAGGCGCGCTACCGCGCCCGCCCCGAGGAGATGAAGGGCCCGGCGGGACCGTCGCTGGAGCACCTCGCGCAACAGGAGCCGATCTGCCTCGGGCCGCTGCTGCTGCACCGCGCCTTCCACCGCCTGCTGCGCGGCGAGCCCCGTGCCACGGTGGAGCCGCTGTTCGAGGCGGCCGCCGCCGCGGCCGGACGGCTGCGCGCCGCGCTCGGGCGCATCGGGACGGATGACGGCGACGCCGAGGACATCGCCTGGGTGGCGCGGGCCGAGGCGATCCTCTGCGCGGCGGAGCGCGGCGCGCCGGATCTGGTGGCACGGCTCGACGCGCTGGGGCCGGCGCCGGCCGATCCCGCCGGTGCGCGGGCGCGGTCCATCCGGCGGCGGGCCTATGTCGGGCTGGTCAACGCGGCGCGCTTCGACCTGGCCGGCCAGATGGAGGCCGTGGTGGCGGAGGCGATGGCGCTGCCCGCGGGCGAAGCGGGCGGCGACGATGCGCTGGACCTGCTGTACTGCGCGGGCGTGCGGGAGTTGCAGGTCGCGGGCGGCTCGGCGGAGCGCGCGCTGGAACGGCTCGGGCGGCTGCGGGACGAGGCGGCGCGCGCGCGCGCGGGCGGGCGCACCGGCGGCTCGGCGATGACGCTGGCAGGGCCGGGGCGCAAGGCGACGGTCCTGGCGCTTCGCCGGCTCGGCCGGCACGAGGAGGCCGTCCGGCTCGAGCGCGAGCCCGACCCATCATGAGCTTGCGGCGCTTTGCGATGGCGGTCTGGCGGCGGTCCCGGCAGACGGCGATCGATGGCGCGGCCAAGCTTGAAGGCGCGGTGGTCCGCTTCGACACGCGCCCGCGCATCCGCGCCGAGACGGCCGGCAGCGGCGCGGGGGAGACGCCAGGGGCCCGCGTGGTGGTGTTCTGCCACTACGACAGGAGAGGCCGGATCTGGCGTCACACGCGCGACTACCTGGACTCACTGCGCGAGGCCGGCTTCGCCGTGGTCTTCGTCAGCAACGGCGCGCCGATCGCGCCGGAGGATCGCGCCTGGATCCTGGCGCGCGCCTGGCGCGTGATCGAGCGAGAGAATGTCGGCTACGATTTCGGGGCCTGGCGGGACGGCATCGCGGCCTGCGGCCTGCCGCGTGCAGACACCGCGCTGCTCGCCATTGCCAATGACAGCGTCTATGGCCCCTTCGCTCCGGTGGCCCGGCTGGTGGACCGGATGGATTTCGGCGAGGCCGATGTCTGGGGTGTCACCGATAGCTGGCAGCACCGCTGGCACCTGCAGACCTACCTCGTCGTGTTCGGGCGGCGCGTGCTGCGCGATCCGGCCTTCGGGGCCTTCTGGTCGGGCGTTCCCAACCGACGCCTGAAGCGAGGCGTGGTGCTGGACTCCGAGATCGGGCTGACGCGGGCAATGATGGCGGCCGGCCTGCGCTGCAGGGCGCTCTGGCCCTATACCGACGTGCTGGACCACCTCCGCCGATCGGCCGAGGTCGCAGCCGAGGAGAGGGAGGCGCCGCCGCCGGACCCGATGACGGAGGCCAGCGAACGGAACCGCGAGCGCGTGCTGCGCGCGGCGGCGCGGCGCGTGCCGCTCAATCCCACCGCCGACCTGTGGCGGGCGCTGCTGGAGCAGGGCTGCCCGTTCCTGAAGCGCGAATTGCTGCGGGACAATCCGGGCGGGGTGCAGGACGTGGCGGCCTGGCGCGACGTGCTTGCGCAAGCCGGGCATGGCGATCCCGAGGTGATCCTGCGCGACCTCGAGCGGTCGCTGCGCAACCGCGCGCCGTGACGGCGACGCGTCCGTTCAGAACAGCGCGGGCGGCCTCACCTGTTCCACCCCGCCGCCGCGCACGACGCCGCGCCGGCGCAGGCAGTCGAGCTCCGCATTCGCCTCGGCCTCGCGCAGGTTCCGGTTGACGATGTCCGTCCGGTAGAGGTTCTCGTTCCAGGCCGTGCGCTGCACGTCCCGGACCTGCTGGCTGTTCCGCGCCTCCGCCCGGCATTCCTGCATCGCCGCGGGGTCGTCGGTCAGCATCGGCGCGGGCTCCGGCCCGCCGCGCCCGCAGGCGGCCAGCAGCGCGGCCAGACCCACCGCGAGTAACGCACGCATCAGCCTGCCTCCAGCCAATCCTCGATCAGCCGGCGGGCGATCGAATCGACGCGCGGCAGGCCGAAGCCGTGCGCCTGGTGGTTGCGCACCTCGTCCTTGGTGAACCAGCGGGCGTCGCGCAGTTCCTCGGGGTCGATGGTGATGGCCTCGCTCAGCCCCTCGGCGTGGAAGCCGATCATGATGGAGGACGGGAAGGGCCAGGGCTGGGACGAGTGGTAGAAGACGTCGCCGACCTCGACGCCGGCCTCTTCCTTCACTTCCCGCCTGACCGCTTCCTCGAAGCTCTCGCCGGGTTCCACGAAGCCGGCCAGCGTCGAGTACATCGTCGTGTTCGGGAAGCGCTGGGAATGGCCGAGCAGGCATCGGTCGCCGCGCACCACCAGCATGATGACCGCGGGGTCCGTGCGCGGGAAATGCTGGGCGTTGCAGGCGGTGCAGACCATGACGTTGCCGGCGCTGCGCGGCGTGCAGGGCGCGCCGCAGGCGCCGCAGAAGCGGTGCCGCGTGCGCCAGTGCATCAGCCCCCGGGCATGGGCGAGCACGCTCGCCTCGCCCGGCGGCAGCAGCCCCGCGACCTGGCGCAGGTCGGTGAAGGCACCCATGCCGTCGGGCAGCAGCGGGAGCGGGTCCTCGGCCGCGGAGCAGTCCACCGTGAAGACCGGCCGCCCGTCCCAGAGGCCGAGGAAGGCCCAGGGACCGTCCTGCATCCGCACCGCCTCGGCCGCCGCGGCGGTCAGCAGCACGGCCTCGGGCTGGCCGGCCTCGACGCCCTTCATCAGCGATCGCGCGCGCCAGACCGGCGCGAAGAGCGTCTCGGGGTCCGCCAGCGCCTGGTGGATCCAGTCCGCGTCCTCGCGCAGGTGGCCGGCGCGGTCGAGCGGGCTGCCGGTATAGGCGTTGGGCCTGCTGGCGGGGATGGAGAGCATGCGGCCCGTGATGTGCCATGCGGGGGGGCGGGGGGCAACCGCGGGCGTGGCGGGACGGTTCGGGCCTGCGCTATCCTCGGTTTCGGAGACCCCATGCCTGACAGGGTGAGCCGCGGCGGTCGCGCGGCCCCCCTCAGGGCGCGAAGACGGTGAACACGTAGGCCGCCAGCAGCACGAGATGGACGATGCCCGACAGCAGGTTCGTCCGCCCGGTGCCGTAGGTGATGATGGCCACGACGAAGCCGAGCGACATGAGCACGCTGGCGCCCGCGGAGATGCCGAGTTCCAGCGGCAGCCCCATCCAGGACGCCACGAGCGCGATCGAGGGCACGGCCAAGCCGATCGAGGCCACCGCGCTGCCGAGGGCTAGGTTGATGCTGGCCTGCAGCCGGTTGCGCGCCGCCGCCCGCACCGCCGCGGCCGTTTCGGGCAGCAGCACGATGGCGGCAATGACGACGCCGACGACCGCGAAGGGCGCACCGGCCGCCGCCACCGCGGCCTCGAGCGCCGGCGCCAGGCTCTTCGCCAGCAGCACGACGGACAGCAGCGCCACGGCTAGCAGGCCGAGCGAGGCGAGCGCCAGGCGCCCGCTCGGCCCCGCATGGTCCGCCGCCTCGTCCTCTCCCACCGGCAGGAAGTAGGCGCGGTGCCAGTTCGTCTGGATGAAGAGGAAGGCGACATAGAGCCCGAGGCAGGCGGCCGAGACGAAGCCAAGCTGGAGGGGCGAGTAGAAGGGGCCGGGCACCGAAACCAGGACGTTCGGCAGCACCAGCACCATCACCGCCATCGGGATCAGCACGGCGAGGAAGGCATTGGCGCCCTCCACCCGGAATTCGGTCTCGCGCTGGCGGATGGCCCCGACCACGATGCAGAGGCCGGCAAGCCCATGCAGCACGAGCATGACGACGGCATGCACGGAATCCCGCAGCAGCGCCGGGTTCGGCTCCACGCCCAGCATCATGGAGATAATCAGCCCGACCTCGATGACGGTGACGGCAAGGGCCAGCACCAGCGTCCCGAAGGGCTCGCCTACCCGGAGCGCCACCACTTCGGCGTGGTGCACAGCGGCCACCACGTTGCCCAGCAGCACCGCCGCCAGCACGACCGCCAGGGCTCCCGGGCCCGCCTTGCCGGCCAGGAGCCAGGCCACGATGCCAAGCGCCGGCAGGACGACCGTATGGAGCGGGATGCGGTCGATCGGGGCGCTCGTCATCGGCGCAGTCTCGCCCGCCGGCACGGCCGCAGCAAGAATGCGCGGCCGGGTCGAACCGGCAAGCCCGAGGAGGCCTGACGTTCCGTCGATTCGGCCCAGGCCGCCCGCCCTCCCATTGCTCCGCGCCCCGCGAAGCCCGATATAGGGGGCGGAAGGTCGGCGACGGACGTGCCCCTCGCCAACCCGGTCAGGTCCGGAAGGAAGCAGCCGTAACGAGTTCTCGCGCGGGTCGCCCGCCGGCCTTCCACCTCCCTCATCCCCGAGGGCTTCAGAACTGGCCCGACCGGGCCCCGAGCGATCCCGGACCCCATGGCCAGCGACCTTCTCGGCAACCCGCTTCCCGAAGACGAAGACCTGCCGGAGCCACCCGCGCCGGACGGCCCCGGCCTGTTCGGCGACCCCGCGCCGCCGAAGCCCGCCGCGGCGCCCGAACCCGCGCCCGCGCCGGCCGCGGTGCCTGACCAGCCCGCCACGCCCTACCGCGTCCTCGCGCGCAAATACCGCCCGCAATCCTTCGCCGACCTGATCGGGCAGGAAGCCCTGGTCCGCACGCTGCGCAACGCTTTCGCCCAGGGGCGCGTGCACCACGCCTTCATGCTGACCGGCGTCCGCGGGGTCGGGAAGACCACCACCGCGCGGATCATCGCCCGCGCCCTGAACTGCATCGGCCCCGACGGCAAGGGCGGGCCGACGCCCGATCCCTGCGGCGTCTGTCCGGAATGCCGCGCGATCCTGGCCGACCGGCACCCCGACGTGCAGGAGCTCGACGCCGCATCCAACAACGGCGTGGACGACGTGCGGGAGCTGCGCGAGCGCCTGCGCTTCCGCCCCGCCCAGGGCCGCTTCAAGGTCATCATCCTGGACGAGGTGCACATGCTCTCGTCCGCCGCCTTCAACGCGCTGCTCAAGACGCTGGAGGAGCCGCCGCCGGACGTGAAGTTCATGCTGGCGACGACGGAGCTGCGCAAGGTGCCGGCGACGATCCTGTCGCGCTGCCAGACCTTCCACCTGCGGCGTGTCCCGCAGGAGGTGTTGCGCGCGCATTTCGCGACGATCTGCGGCAGGGAGGGCGTCGCGGCCGAGGAGGAGGCGCTGGCCATGGTCGCGCGCGCGGCCGACGGGTCGGTCCGCGACGGGCTCTCCATCCTCGACCAGGCGATCGCCCTGGCGGGCGGCGGGGCCGTGACGGCCGAGGCGGTGCGGGAGATGCTCGGCCTGGCGGACCGGGCGCTCGCGATCTCGCTGATCGAGGCGCTCATGGCCGGCGAGGTCGCGCGCGCGCTGGAGCTGTCCGGCCAGGCGCATGACCGCGGCGTCGATCCCGGCGTGATGCTGGCGGACCTGCTGGGCCTGACGCATCTGCTCTCGCGCCTGAAGACCATCCCCGCGCTGCGCAACGATCCCGCGCTGACCGAGGACGAGCGCGTGCGCGGATCGGCGCTGGCGGACAGGCTGGCGATCCCGGTGCTGGCGCGGACCTGGCAGATGCTGCTGAAGGGCGCGCAGGAGGTTGCGCAGGACGGCGTCGACCGCCGCGCGGCCGCGGAGATGGTGCTGATCCGCGTCGCCCACGTCGCCGACCTGCCGACGCCGGGCGACCTGGTGAGGCGGCTGCAGGAGATGGGCGCGCAGGGCGGCGGAGCGCCGACGCCTTCGGGCGGCGGCGGCGGCGGTGGCGGTGCGCTGCGCGCGATCGCGGGTGGCGGGGCCGTGGCCGCGGCTGCACCCCAGCCCGTCGCGCCGGCCGCGCCGCAGATCAGTTCCTGGCGCGAGGTCGTGGCGCTCGCCTCCGGGCGGCAGCCGCTGCTGCACGCGCATCTCGTGCATTCCGTCCATCCCGTGCATGTCGCGCCCGGCCGGATCGAGATCCGCCCGCGCCCCGATGCGCCGCGCGATCTCGCGCAGCAGATCGTCGGGCTGCTGCAGCAGGCGACGGGGACGCGGTGGACCGTGTCGCTGGTCGGCAACGGCGGCGAGCCGACGCTGGCCGAGCAGGGCCGCGCGGCGGAGCAGGATCGGCTGGCGATCGCGCGCGTTCACCCCCTGGTGCAGGCCGTCCTGCAGGCCTTCCCCGGCGCGGTGATCGAGGCGGTGCGCGACGGCTCGCTCGACGCCTACGGCCTCCCGCCGCCTTCGGCCGACGCGATGGATGACGGCCGCGACTTCGCGGAGTTGGAGCCCGGGCGCGATTTCGCGCCGCCGGTCGCCGAGCCCGCCGGCTTCGACGATGAATCTCCCGAGGAGGACTGAGCGCGATGAAGAACCTGGGCAACATGCTCAAGCAGGCGCAGCAGATGCAGAGCAAGATGGCCGAGATGCAGGCCAGGCTCGAGGCGATGGAGGTCGAGGGCCAGTCGGGCGCCGGCATGGTGAAGGTGCTGCTGTCCGGCAAGGGCGACCTGCGGCGCGTCGCTATCGATCCGTCCCTGATGACGGCCGACGAGAAGGAAGTGCTCGAGGATCTTCTGGTCGCGGCCCATGCCGACGCCAAGCAGAAGGTCGAGGCGACGATGGCCGAGGAGATGCAGAAGGCGACGGCGGGTCTGAACATCCCGGGCGGGCTCGGCGGGCTGAAGCTGCCGTTCTGAGCGCGCGATCCTGGCCGCGGATGCGACCCCGCGCGCAGCGCAACCATCCGGCCGGGCGCAGCAGCGCGTAGGCGCGCAAGCCAAGCGCGCGCCCGGCGCTTGAGGGCATATGCAAGACGACCCCATCGAGCGGCTGATCGCGCTGCTGGCGAAGACCCCCGGCTTGGGGCGGCGCAGCGCGCGACGGGCGGTGCTGCGCATGCTGATGCGCCCGCAGGAGACGATGCTGCCGCTGGCCGAGGCGCTGATCGAGGCGGCGCAGGCCGTGAAGCCCTGCGAGGTCTGCGGCAACCTCGATGCGCAGAGTCCGTGCGGCATCTGCCGCGACCCCCAGCGCGACCGCCACCTCGTCTGCGTGGTGGAAGGCGTGGCCGATCTCTGGGCGCTGGAACGCGCGCATGCCCATCGCGGGCTCTATCACGTGCTGGGCGGGGTACTGTCGCCGCTGGGCGGTGTCGGGCCGGAGGAGCTTTCGATCCAGCCGCTGATCGGACGCATCGGCCAGCGTGACGACGGCGGCGGGGTCGAGGAGATCATCATAGCCCTACCGGCGACCGTAGATGGCACGGCGACCGCGCATTACCTGACCGACCGTCTTAAGCCGACGGGGGTCGCCGTGACGCGGCTCGCCCAGGGGGTTCCCGTCGGCGGGGCGCTGGACGTGCTGGACGAAGGTACGCTGGCCGCCGCGTTGCGCGCGCGGCGGCCTGTTTAAATGCCTCAATCGCCGGCGCGGCCTCCGGCCGCTTGGCTTGCGCTGAGCGCGGGGCCGCTTCCGCGGTCCTGTGGGTCGCCTTACACCCCGGACTTCTGCCCGCTGGCCTCGAGCTGCATGTAGCGGCGGACCGTCGGGCTGAGGTGCTGCTCGATCCACTGCGCCATGCGGATCTCCTCGTTCAGGCTCTGCTCGAGGAGCTTCGGGGCGGCGCTGTCGCCGGCGGCCTGCGCCATCTCGATCAGCGCACGGTAGCTCGCGATCTCGAAATGCTCGAAGGCGTAGTTGGCGAAGGTGTTCTTGATCACCTCGTCCTGCGCCAACGCATGCCCCATCGCGGCCAGGTTGCCCATGATGGAGGTGCCGATGTCCTTCAGCGTGGAGGGCGAGGTGCCGAGCGCCTGCAGGAGCTGGTCGATCCTCTCCTGCTGGCGGCGGGATTCCTCGGCGTGCTCGCGCAGGCGTTCGCGCATCTCGGGATAGTTCTCCAGCCGCTCGACCTGGCGGTTGCAGAGCTGGATGGCCTGGGCCTCCAGCGCATGGGCGTTGCTGAGACCGGCGATGTAGATGTCGCGGATGCTGCTGGCCAAGGCGTGTTCCTCCGTGTGTGGGTCAGCCGCGGCAACGGCCCAGCCCCGCGCGCGGTTCCGGGCCCTCGCGCGGCGACGGCCGGATATGCTAAGACGCGTCTGGGTTCCCGTAGCTCAGCCGGATAGAGCACCAGATTCCTAATCTGGGGGTCGTGGGTTCGAATCCCGCCGGGAACGCCATCTGATCCGTCGCTTGCGGTCGCCGGTCCCCTGGGCCGAAGGATGGCCGGTGCCACGCGAGATGACCCGCGCCGGCATGGACGGGGTTATTGCCGCCTTTACCGGCGCCACGCGGCGATGCGCACGGCTCGGCATCGACCTTCTCGAGATCCACGGCTCGCTTGGCTACCTCGTCAGCAGCTTCCTCTCGCCCATCGCGAACTGACGGGAGGACGCGTATGGCGGCAGCCTCGAGAACCGGATGCGCTTTCCGCTCGAGGTCTTCGCGGCGGTGCGCGCCGCCTGGCCGGAGGACCGACCGCTCGGTGTCCGGTGATGCTGGTGGACCGCGTCGAGATGCATTTCATCCCGGATGCCGCGACGCGCCGCTTGCGCAGGCCGAACGGACTGGACGCACTCGATCAATGAGTGTCATGCCCGCGTGGCCGCCGACCGGCATCCGCTGCTCGACGCGGACTGGGTGAACCTGGCGCACTTCTCGACGCAACGTCGAGGACCCGCTCGCGGCCTGGCTGCTCGAATTGGGCGAGGCCGCCTACGCCGCGCTCGGCGCGCGCAGCATCCGGCTGCTCCATCGCGGGCGCCGCCCGACGCTGAAGAGCCGCCGCGCAGGCTGCGCCGTGCTGGCGGAGTGGGCGGTGGCGCCGCCGGCCTGCGCACGCGGGCTCGGGATGCCGCCGCGGGTGATGGAGGGCGAGCTTCGCCCGGACGACGCCCTCACCGGCTACCGGATCTATCCCTGGCCGGACAAGCCGGCGTTGCGCAGCATGCCCGCCTGCGTCGCGTGCCGATGCGGGGGGATCCGCGCGTCGGCCGTCTCAGCGCAGCTTGGGGAGCACGCGGCCGGCCCCGTCGTAGCCGTCCCAAGGGCCGGTCCGCCCCTTGATCCGCGCTCGGGCCGTGTGGATGGTGAAGGCGGCTGGATCGAGCTTCGGTCCGACCTCCGCCCAGGACAGCGGCATCGATACCGTCGCGCCGGGCCGCGCCCGCGGCGACCACGCCGCGACCGCCGTCGAGCCGCGGTCGTTCCTGAGGTAGTCGAGGAAGATCCGGCCCGTCCGCGTCCGCTTCGCGATGCTGGTCGTGAAGCGGTCACGGCTGTCGGCCGCCATCAGTTCCACCATCGCCCGGCAGAACGCCTTGGCCTCCGCCCAGTCCACGCGGGGCTTCAGGGGCACCACGACATGCAGGCCCTTTCCGCCGGTGGTCTTGCAGAAGGCAGCGAGGCCCAGCGTCTCCAGGCGCTGGCGCATCTCCTTCGCCGCCTCCACCACGCGCGCGAAGGGCAGCCCCTCGTCGGGATCGAAGTCGAAGACCAGGCGATCGGGCCGGTCCTCGTCGCTGATGCGCGAGCCCCAGGGATGGATCTCCAGCACGCCGGCCTGGGCGAGGGCCTGCAGCGCCTCCGGCCTGTCGATCGCGAGCAGCGGCTTCGTCTCGCCGGCGACCTCGACGAGTCGGATCAGCTGCGACGTGCCGGGCATCTGGTGGCGCTGGAAGAAGCGCTGGCCGTGGATGCCGTCGGGCGCGCGGACGAGCGAGAGAGGCCGCCCCCCCGCGTAGTCGAGCAGCGGCCCGGCGACCGCGGCGTAGTAGGCCGCGAGGTCGCGCTTCGTCACGCCGTCCTCCGGCCAGAGTAGCTTGTCGGGGTTCGACAGCGACACGCCGCCTGCCCCGGCCTTTGCGGTCGCGCGGCGTGCCGGCGCGGCGGCCCGGCCCGGCGCTTCGACCCGCGGCACGACGACCTCGCCTGCAGGCTTGTCCTCCCGGATCCCCTTGTAGCTGGCCTGGCGGATCAGGCCGTCGCCGGTCCAGCCGGTGTAGTCGATCTCCGCGACGAGCCGCGGCTCCACCCAGGTCGTCGCACGGCGCTCCTTCGGCGGCACGTTGTCTGCCGGCGGCGTGGCGCGCCGCAGCGGCCCGAGCAGACGCAACAGCTTCGTCGCCTGGCCAGCGCCGATGCCGCTGCCGACCCGCCCGAGATAGACCAGCCGGCCGTCGCGCCGCGCGCCCAGCAGCAGCGTCAGCGCGCCCTTCGCGCCCTCGCCATGGCCGATGACGATGAACTCGTCGTTGCCGCGGCACTTCGACTTCACCCACTCACCCCCGCGGTCGCCGGGCCGGTAGGGCGCGTCGGCACGCTTCGACACGACGCCTTCCAGGCCGATGCGGCAGGCGCTGCGCAGCACCGCGTCGCCGGCCTCGGCGAAGGGCTCGACGTAGCGCAGCGTCGCGGGCGTCTTGCCGAGCCACTCCCGCAGCCGCGCCTTGCGCGCCGTCAGCGGCATCCCGCGCAGGTCCTCGTTCCCGGCCGCGAGCAGGTCGAAGGCGAAGTAGACCAGGCCAGCCGTGGCCTTGCGCTCCATCGCGGAGCCCAGCAGCGCAAAATCGGGCCGCCCCTCCTCGTCCAGCGCGCAGAGTTCGCCATCCACGACGCCGTCGCCCAGCGCCGCCAGCGCGGCCGCGGTCTCGGGGAAGCGCGCGGTCCAGTCCTTGGCGTTACGGGTCCAGAGCGTGGCCTTGCCGCCGGCGACCACGGCCTCGATGCGGTAGCCGTCGAGCTTGATCTCGTGCAGCCAGCCGGCGCCGGCCGGCGCGCGATCCACCAGCCTGCAGAGCTGCGGCGGCACGAAGGCGAGCGTCGGCGCGCGCGCCGGCCGCGCGGCGCGGCCGCGCGGCTTCGGCGGGTCGGCCGGCGTCCTGGCCGTCGCGATGGCGGGCTTGCCGGCGGCGATCGCCTCCATCGTCCGGCCCGAGACGACGGAGGTCGTGGCTTCCTCGGCCAGCGCGCCGCCCTCGCCGGGACGCGCCTCCTCGTCACGGCGCTTGAACAGCAGCCATTGGGGCGCGCGCTCCTTCGGCCGCGGCTTCATGCGCACGAGGTCCCAGCCGCCGCGCAGCCGCTCCCCATGCAGCACGAATTTCAGGTTGCCCTTGGCGAGCGCTTCGGCGGGGTCGGCGATCTCCGCCGCCGGCTCCCAGCTGCCCTGGTCCCAGACCATCACCGTCCCGGCGCCGTAGCCCTCCTCGATGGCGCCTTCGAAGGCGACGTAGTCCATCGGATGGTCCTCGGTCTCGACGGCCAGGCGCTTGTCCGCGGGATCGAGGGACGGTCCGCGCGTCACGGCCCAGGATTTCAGCACGCCGCCGAGTTCGAGCCGGAAGTCGAAATGCAGCCGCGTCGCCGCATGCTTCTGCACCACGAAGCGCAGCCCGGAGCCGCGCGCCGGCGCGACGGCACCACGGGGCTCCGGCGTGCGGGCGAAGTCGCGCTTTCCCCGATAGGCATCGAGGGGATCGGGCTTGCGGGGGCGGGTGGAGGAGGAGCGAGCGGCCATGCCGCGGAAACGCGCCCCTTGCGGATCCGTTCTGACGCGGGTTCCGTGCCGGGTCAGGCCGCGGAGGGCACCGCGCCAGTGGCGCGCCCCGCTGGGCGAAGGAGACGCGCGACGCGGCCATCCCGGCGCCGCTCCACCGTCAGCAGGCGCTGGCCGAGGTCGCTGCCATCCGCGGCGATGGCCAGAAGCGCCACGGCCTCGGCCGGGCCCGCCCGGTGCGGCAACTGGACAACCGCGTGGCTGGCCGCGCGGTCGCGCGCGAGCGCGCCGAGGATCGCACCGGCCGCCCGGTGGTCGGCGGCGCCGGCGAGGGCGGGAAGCTCGACCAGCGTCACACGCCCCTCCTCGTCCGCGAGAAACGCGCGTGCCGGCAGGTCGCGCCGGCCGCGCGCCGTCCGGACCAGCAGGGCCTGCACATGATCGAGCAGTGCCGCAGATGTGAGGTTCGCGAGTCGGATCATCGGCGTCTTCCGGTGCGCAAGGCCGCAACGCCGGTCTGCACAGCGGGTGCCGCAGCGAAGACGGCCGTTTTCCCTGCGTATCCGGACGCGATCCACATATCCACAGTTCTTGCGCCGCAATGATGCCGCTTCGAGCGGTGCTTTTCGGATGGGCGCGAATCCAGGCATCTGCCCTCCGACTCGCATCGCAGACGCGAACTCCGACGCGCCGTGGCGACCGCGCTGCGGAGGGCAACCCGTCAATCCGTGCGTCCGTTTGCCAGATATCCCGCACCAACCAAAGGCGAGACCACGCGCATGGCAGCACGACCGACATGGGAGGGGCACCTCCGACTGTCGCTCGTTACCTGCCCCGTCCGGCTCTTCAAGGCGGTCGGGGAGGGCGACCAGGTCCACTTCAACCTGCTGCATCGCGAGACGCTCAACCGCGTCAGGCAGGCCTGGAAAGACCCGGAGGACGGCTTCGTCGACCGCAAGGACCTCGTCCGCGGCTACCAGGTGGAGCGCGACCGCTACGTCGTCGTCGAGGACGACGACTTGAAGAAGCTGAAGCTCGAGAGCACCAGGGTCATCGACATCGAGCGCTTCGTGGATGGGCGGGAGATCGACCGTCTCTACTGGGACGAGCCCTACTACCTCGTGCCCGACGGCAAGCCGGCGCAGGACGCCTATGCCGTCATCCGCGAGGCGATGCGCGACGAGCACCAGGTCGCGCTCGGCCGCCTCGTCATGTCCAGCCGGGAGCGGATCGTCGCCGTCGAGACGCGCGGCAAGGGCATGCTGCTGTCCACCCTGCACAGCCAGGACGAGGTGCGCAGCGACGAAGACGCCTTCGCGACCATTGCCGAGGTCAAGATCGACAAGCGGATGGTCGAGATCGCGAAGCAGATCATCGCCCAGGCCAAGGGGCCCTTCGATCCCGCCGAGTTCAACGACCGCTACAAGGAAGCCGTGCGCGCCCTCGTCGAGAGCCTGTCGGGCGGCGAGGCGGCCGTCCACCGCCCGTCGGCGGCGCCATCGGAGAGCAACGTCGTCGACCTCATGGAGGCGTTGCGGCGTTCGCTGAAGGCGCCGCCCGGCGCGAAGCCCGAGCCCGAGGAAAAGCCGCGCGGCGCCGGCGCGTCGCGCGAGGCGGGCGGCAAGAGGGGTGCCGCGCCGGCAGCCGGCCGTGCGGAACGCCGCACCTCCGCCCGCAGAGGAGGCACCCATGCCCCGCGGCGTGCTGCTGGGTGAGTTGTCGTTCCTCGGCGCACCGCCCTATCGGCGCGAGCCCGGTGAGCACTGCTTCGTCGTCGCCCGGCAGCCGGAGACCGGCGATGCGATGCCGACCTTCCTGCGCTGGGGCCTGGACGTGGCGGACGGATCGCAGCGGCGGCTCCAGTTCCGTGCGGACCAGCTCGCCGGCCGCCGCCTTGCCGGCATGGCGCGGTGCATCGTGCCGGTGTCGGGCTTCGCCCGGCTGGGACCGCGGCGGACCTGCATCGACGTCACGCTGACGACCCCGACGAGCCTCGCCGCCGCGGCAGTCTGGACGCAGGACGCCGGCGGGCCGGCCTTCGCGATCATCACGGCGGAAGCGGGCGACGATCTGCATCCGATGCTGGTGCGCACGCCGGTGCTTCTGGCGCCGGCAGCCTGGCCGCGGTGGCTGGCCGACGGGCCGCTGACGGGCGCCGCCCTGGCTGCCGTGGCGCGCCCCGTCCCGGCGGCCTGGCTGCGGATCGAGCAGCGGAAAGGCAGGCTGGGGGAGCCGTCCCTGTCGGTCGCGCGCCAGGTCGAGGAATGGGCGCCGGGCAGCCTGCCGCTGCGCGAGCCGGTGCTGCGGTTCGGGCCGCGCGGCCGGCGCGCCGCGACATCGGCGGACGCGGCCTGATGGGAAGGCGGCGCGGCGCCACGCTCGATATCGTCCGGCGTGTCCAGGGTCGTGACGTTGTCTTCACCGGGCATGCGCGGTGCTACTGGCTGGACCTCGACGAGGGATACCGCGTCTTCTTCCACCGCAACGCCGGACGCTGGGTGGTGACGCGCGCGGGCTCCCCCGCCGTTCTCAGCCAGGGCCGGTCGCTGACCGAGGCCTACGCCCGCGTCCGCAGCCACTACCTCGCGATGCGACGCCTGGCGGGGTGACGGCCGGAGGCCTGCCGATCAGACCGCATCGCCCGCGATCCCGTGCTCCGGCGGCGTCGTGGCCGCATCCGATGGACTATCGGACGCAACGCTGAAGGAAGCGTCGCACGGCGTCGTCGCTCGTCAGCCCGATCGCGGTTGCCAGGGCCGCCTTGCCGCCGGGCTCGTCGCCGAGCCTCGCCAGTACGCGGGCCCTCGTCGCCCAATACGGCTGGTAGGTCGCGACGGCGCCAGGCCCGCCGGCCAGGCCTGCTGCCTCGTCGAGCGCATCGGACGCGGCGGCGACGTCGCCGGCCTCGAGCAGCGCCGCCGCGCGCGCGACCCGGGCGCCCAACGTCGGGACATGCGCGACGAGCAGGTCGTACAGCACGCGAAGCGCGGCGTGGTCGGTGAAGCCGCGCACGGCACGGCCGACATGCACCGACTGGACCGCCGCCTCGCAGAGGAAGCGGCCGAAGACGCCGGCGCGCGATGCCTCGACCAGCAGCGCCTCGGCTTCGCGGATCATCGCGGCGTCCCACAGCCGCGGATCCTGCGCGGCGAGCGGGACGAAGGCGCCGTCCGGTCCCCGTCGCGCCGCGCGCCGCGCCTCGCAGTAGAGCATCAGCGCGAGCAGGCCCTTCGCCTCCGGCGCGCCGGGCAGCAGCGCGACGAGAAGGCGGCCGAGGAAGATCGCCTCCTCCGCCAGGCCGCCGCGCCCGGGCTCGGGGCCCGCCGCACCGACGGTGTCCCAGGCCACGCCATAGGCCGCATAGACCGCGTCGAGGACATGGGCGAGCCGTTCCGGCATCACCTCCGGCCCCGGCACCACGAAGCGGATGCCGGCATCGCGGATGCGCGCCTTGGCCCGCACCAGCCGCTGCCCCATCGTCGCGGGCGGGACCAGGAAGGCGCCGGCGATCCGCGCGGCGTCCAGGCCGAGCACGGCCTGCAGCATCAGCGGCGTGCGGATCGCCGCATCGATCGCGGGATGGGCGCAGGCGAAGAGCAGGCCGAGCCGTTCGTCCGGCAGCGCGTCGTCTCGATCGCCCGCTTGCTCCTGCCGGCGCAGCAGTTCCGCCGACGCGGCGTCGCGGACGCGCCCGTGGCGGTGCTCGTTCAGCAGGCGGTTGCGCGCGACCGTCATCAGCCAGGCATCGGGGTTCGCCGGCACGCCGTTCCTCGGCCAGGCGACCAGCGCCGCCGCGAAGGCCTCGGCAAGCGCGTCCTCGGCCGCGGCGATGTCGCGCGTGCGCGCCGCGAGCAGCGCGAGGAGCCGGCCGTAGGAGGCGCGCGCCGCGGCCTCGGCGGCGCGGCGCGCGACCTCCTCCGTCACGCCCGCGGCGCCATGGGCAGCACCGGCCGCACCTCGACGGAGGCATAGGCCGCGGACGGCGCGCGCGCGGCCCAGGCGATGGCCGCGTCGAGGTCCGGGACCTCGATGACGAAGTAGCCGCCGAGCTGTTCCTTGGTGTCGGCGAAGGGGCCGTCCTGCACCATCGTGCGGCCGTCCTTCACGCGCACGGTGGTCGCGCTGTGCGGGCCCTGGAGGGCGTCGCCCTTCACGATGATGCCGGCCTGCGCCATGGCGCCGATGAAAGCGTTCCAGCCGGCCCAGTAGGTCGCGGTGTCGGGGTGGCCGGAGCGCCTGGCGAACTCGGCCTCGGTCTCGTTCAGGATGAGCATGAACTGCATGGCAGTCGGTCCTTTCGGTTGCGGTCAGGATCGGGCCGGCGCGGCGGAAAGGCGAGCGGAAAGCACGGCCTTGCCCGGCATGCCGAGGCCGCGCCACGCCAGGGCGAGCAGCCCGGCGGCGACTGCCAGGACCAGCAGCAGGATCGCGACCTGGCCCAGCCCGAAGGCCGCGAAGACGCCCTGCGTCACGTCGCCTGCAAAGAGCACGAGATAGCCGGCGAGCGACGCCGCAAGGACCGGCACCGCGGCGCGGCGGCGCAGCAGCATCAGGACGCAGCCCGCGACGCCGCCGAAGACGCCGAGCGCGAAGGCCAAGGCCATCCAGCCCGGCAGGCCGGCATACAGCGCGGCCTGGGCGGGGGTCATGCCGCCGGCCACGAGCGCGGCCTCGGTCGCGAGTTCGGTGGCGACGAAGCGCGTTGCGCCGAACAGGTTCCAGGCGAGGCCGATGGCGGCGGCGGGGATGACGAAGCGGGGCGGGATCGAGGATGTCACGGTGCGGTTGCTCCGGCGGTCGGGCGGCGGCCTGCCGCGGCGCGGAAGGTGGCTGCCCGACGCCGTGACACGCGGGCCGGGGCGATTTCGACAGCGCCGCGGAAATTTCTGCACTCGCCCGGTTTCGTGGCGCGATCGCGGCGATCACTGCCCTGGTGGACCGCGCGACCCACGCAGGGCGGCGGCGTGCCCGCTGAGACGCGCAGCGGTCATCGCGGCGTCGCGCCGCTGCAACGCCGGGGCGCTACAGCGCGCGGCACGAAGAACCCGGAGCGAATGATGCGTGCCGCGTCGGCGCTTTTCGACACCCGCCGATCCGTCAGGCTCGGCCTTTCGGCGCGCGCGGGATCGCGATTTCCGTGCGGTTCCATCCCGAGGGCAGGCGGCGGTAGTCGCGGATCGTCGAGATCCGCCGGATGAGCGCCAGGCCGAGACCGCCGACCTTGTCGTCGTCGAGGCCGGGGGCCGCCGGCTCCGTGGTTTCGCGCGGGTCGAAGGGCGCCGCCGCGTCGTCCAGCGTGACGACAAGCTCCGAGGCGGTCGCCGTCACGGCGATGCGGAGAAGCGCCGGCTCGCTTTCGAAGCGGCCGTGCATGATGAGGTTCGCCGAGAGCTCCTCGATCACCAGCCTCACGCGGGAGGTCGGGATCTCCTCCACGCCCTCGGTCTGCAGGGCGGACGCGATCTCGTCCTGCAGGGCGGCAACGGAGGCCGTCGCCAGCGGCACCTCCCGCTCGATCCGCACGGGTTCAGGCGCCAAGCACGGCAAGGGCTTCCTCCTCCGTCGCGACATGCGGCAGCACCGCGTCCAGGGCCAGGTTCTCCAGCACGTCCATCACGGCGGGCCGCGCGCCGTACATCACGAAATGCCCGCCGCGTCGCCTCACCACGCGGGAGGTGGAGAGCAGCAGCCGGATGCCGAGCGACGACATGAACTCCAGCTCCGTCAGGTCGAGAAGGACGCTGCGGCCGCTGGACGCGATGGTGGCCGTGAAGGGTATCTCGACCGCGCCGACGGTGTCGGAGTCGAGCCGGCCCGTCAGACGGACCTTGTTTGCCGCAGGGCCGAGTTCGATGACTTCATACTTCACGGTCTGTCTCCCGCGGAACCGATCCGGCTCTACAGGGGCGGCGTGCCAGCTGCGTGACGGTTTGATTGCGGTTTCGTGGCGTTCGGGCGCTGGCCGTCAGCCAGGCGGTAGGGCGAGCCGTAGGCCTTGCCGAGCGGCTCGACGGCGACCGCGAGGCCCTTTCGGCCCAGGGCCAGGTTAAGCCGGCGCACGGTGCGCCTCAGGATCTCGGCGCCGAAAGGCCCGGCGCTGAAGCCGCAGAGCCGCATCAGCAGCGTCTCCCCGACCGGTCGTCCGCCGGCCAGCGCCG
The DNA here is from genome assembly GCF_050563545.1 of Falsiroseomonas sp. HW251. Lineage (NCBI taxonomy): Bacteria > Pseudomonadati > Pseudomonadota > Alphaproteobacteria > Acetobacterales > Roseomonadaceae > Falsiroseomonas > Falsiroseomonas sp. HW251. The sequence goes on along the minus strand of NZ_JBNXUM010000018.1, from coordinate 71,409 downwards.
TCGCGGCGAAAAGGTTGAAGTCGCGTTCGCTCTCGAAGCCAACGCGGTGCCCTGCGACGCACAGGCTGCGGTCCTCGATGTCGAGGATGCCGAATGGCAGCATGGCCGTCGGGCCGATGCGCTCCACCGCGGGATCGGCAAGGCTATCGACGGCATCCAGCAACGACGGCAGGGCACGTGGCCCGGCGACCCGGGCGGGGCCCCGGCCAGGACCGTCATGTGGGAAAGTCCCGACGACACGAAGCTCGTAGCGCTCGGCGATCCAGTAGCCGAGGCCGCGTCGCGACCGCACGAGATCCGCGAGGCCGAGCACCCGCAACTCGGAGCGCAGCAGCGTCACCGCGGCGCGGGCGGCGCTGATGGGGTCGACGCCCGTCCTGATGGCCAGCAACTCTGCCAGCTCTCGGGCCCCGATGGGCTCGCGGCGCCGTCCGGCGAGCGTGGCCAGGATCGCCGCGCTGGTCCGGCGCAGCTGCCCAACCCCCGTCGCGGCGGAGAGGCTGCAATCGTCCAGCGACAGCAGCAGCCAGGGCGCCGAGGTATGAGCCACCGCCAAGCCGGCCTCGCCTGCATGCGCGGCGGCTGGGGGCATGCTGTCGCCCGCCATCTCCGCGCTCCGATGGCTCGGCCTAGCTCTCGACGTCCAGCGCATAGCCCGCGGAGCGCACGGTGCGGATCACGTCGATCTCGCCATCCCCGTTGACGGCCTTGCGCAGCCGGCGGATATGCACGTCCACCGTCCGCGGCTCGACATGGATGTCGCGGCCCCAGACGCCGTCCAGCAGCTGTTCGCGCGAGAAGACGCGCCCGGGATGCTGCAGGAAGAACTCCAGCAGCCGGTATTCCGTGGGACCGAGATGCAGCGACCGCCCGCCCCGCGTCACGCGATGCGCGTCCTGGTCCATCACGATGTCCTGCCAGGAAAGGCGGCCCTTCACGGGAAGGCTGCCCGAGCGCCGGAGGAGCGCCCTGATGCGCGCGAGCAGGGCCTCCATCGCAAAGGGCTTGGCGATGTAGTCGTCCGCTCCGGTGTCGAGCGCGCGCACCGCATCCTGATCCTCGGTGCGCGCGGTCACCATGATGATCGGCAATTCCCGCGTGGCGGGCTTGCGGCGGATCTGGCGGCAGACCTCGATCCCCGACAGGGTCGGAAGCATCCAGTCCAGCAGGACCAGGTCGGGTGTCCTTTCGGAAACGCGAAGCAGCGCTTCCTGGCCGTCGGCGGCTTCCTCGACCCGGAAGCCCTGCTTCTCCAGGTTGTAGCGCAGCAGCGTCAGCAGCGGCGCCTCGTCCTCCACGACCAGGATGGTCGGCTTCGCGAAGCCATTGGCGTCGGGCATGGCGGCTTACTCCGGGGGTCGGACCACGGCATAGGCGGAGGCATCGCCCTTCGGCCGATCCTCCGGGAGGCTGTTCCCGCGCACGGCGTAGTGCACGGTTTCGGCGATGTTGGTGGCGTGGTCGCCGATGCGTTCGAGGTTCTTGGCGATGAAGAGGAGGTGGATCGCGGCCGTGATGTTGCGGGGATCCTCCATCATGTGGGTCAGCATCTCGCGGAAGATGCCGTTGTAGATGCTGTCGATCGGCTCGTCGGAGGCCCAGACGCGCTCCGCGGCCTCCGCATCCTCGTTAACCAGCGCGTCGATGGCGAGCTTGAGGTTCTCCTGCACCAGCACCGACATGCGCTGGAAGCCGTTGAGGCTGCCGATGCTGGGCTGCTGGGCCAGCACCACGCTGCGCTTGGCCCCGTTGCGGGCGTAGTCGCCGATCCGCTCCAGGTCGTGGCTGAGCTTCATCGCGGCCACGATGAAGCGGAGGTCGCTGGCCATGGGCTGCCGCAGGGCGAGCAGGCGGATGCAGAACGCCTCGATCTCCCGCTCGAGCTGGTCCAGCGCGGCGTCGCGGCTGACGACTTCCGAGGCCAGCGTGGCGTCCCGGCGCACGAGTGCGAGCGTCGAATCATTGACCTGGCGCTCCGCGAGGCCGCCCATGCGGGCGACCATGTCGCGGAGCTTGCGCAGCTGCTCCTCGTAGGATCGGACGATGTGCTCGGTCTGCTGTTCGTTCGGCATGGCGGGGTCTCCTCAGCCGAACCGGCCGGTGATGTATTCCTGGGTGCGCCGTTCCTTCGGCGCGGTGAACATCTGCGCGGCCGGCGCGACCTCGACGAGCTCGCCGAGGTAGAAGAACGCCACCTGGTCGGCGCAGCGTGCGGCCTGCTGCATGTTGTGGGTGACAATCGCGATGGTGAAGTCGCGCTTCAGCTCGTCGATCAGCTCCTCGATCTTCAGCGTGCTGATGGGATCGAGCGCGCTGGTCGGCTCGTCGAACAGGATCACCTCCGGCCGCACCGCGATCGTGCGCGCGATGCAGAGCCGCTGCTGCTGCCCACCGGAGAGGCCGAGCGCCGAGGCGTTCAGCCTGTCCTTCACCTCGTCCCAGATGGCCGCGCGCGACAGCGCCCATTCCACGCGCTCGTCCATCTCGGCCTTCGACAGCCTCTCATGCAGCTTCACGCCGAAGGCGATGTTCTCGTGGATCGTCATGGGGAAGGGGGTGGGTTTCTGGAACACCATCCCGACCTTCGACCGGAGCTCGTTCAGGTCGACCGAGGGCTCGAGGATGTTGCGTCCATCCATCATCACCTCGCCCTCGGCGCGCTGGCCGGCATAGAGGCTGTACATCCGGTTCAGCACGCGCAGCAGCGTGGACTTGCCGCAGCCCGAGGGCCCGATCATTCCCGTGACCTGGCGGTCCGGCACCTCGAAGTTGATGGCCTTCAGGGCCTTGTTGGCGCCGTAGAAGAAATCGAGGTCGCGCACGGAAATCCGCGAATTCGCGTTGATCGCCGCGGAGGAACGCGCCTGCATCCCGCCGAAGGAGGCGTTCCCGCTCGCGCCCGAGCGCTCGGTGGTGGAGCTCATGGGCGGCGGTCCTCGGCTCAGTGCCTGGTGCGCAGCAGGAGCCGCGCGGCGATGTTGATGGCGAGCACGGCGAGCGTCGTGATCAGCGCGCCCGCCCAGGCGATGGCAACGAGGTCGGGGAAGCCGGAATTGGCCTGCTGGTAGATGGACACCGGCAGGCTTGCCATCGCCCTGGACAGGTCGAAGCTGGTCTGGTTGTTGCCGAAGGACGTCAGCAGCAGCGGCGCCGTCTCCCCGGTGATGCGCGCCACCGCGAGCAGCCCGCCCGTGACGATGCCGGACAGCGCGGCGCGGTAGCAGACGAGCACGATCATCTTCCATTTCGGCGCGCCGAGCGCGATCACCGCCTCGCGCAGCGCAACGGGGATCAGCTGCAGCATGTCCTCCGTCGTACGGACGACGACGGGGATGACGATGATCGCAAGCGCCAGCGCGCCGGCCAGGCCGGAGAAGCCGCCCATCGGCAGCACCACGAGCTGGTAGATGAAGAGGCCGATCAGCACCGACGGCGCGGAGAGCAGCACGTCGGAGACGAAGCGCACGACGTTGCCGAGCGGCGAGTTCCGCGCGTATTCCGCGAGGTAGGTGCCGACGAGCAGCCCGATCGGCGTGCCGACCGCGGTGGCGGCCGCGACCTGCAGCAGCGACCCCACGATGGCGTTCAGCAACCCGCCTTCCGGCAGGCTGTCGTCGCCGTAGCGCGTCGGCTCGAAGGACCTGGTGAAGATGGCGACGTCCATCGCCTCGATGCCGCGCCAGACGAGGGTGAACAGGATGGAGGCCAGGAAGAACAGCCCGACCAGCGTGGCGCCGATGCAGAACCAGCGCACGGCCCCGTCGAGAAGCCGGCGCCGCCGCCCGAGCGCCGCGGCCACCGCGGGATCGCGCATCGAGCGCTGGGCGGGGCCGGAGAGGATCGTCGCGCTCATGCGGATCAGGCTTTCAGCCGCGAACGGAGCAGCCAGCGCGAGGCCGCCAGCACCAGGAAGGAGATGACGAACAGCAGGAAGCCCAGCGCCAGCAGCGCCGACTGCTTGAAGCTGCCCATCAGGCTTTCCGGGAACTCCAGCGCGACGACGGAAGCGATGGTGTTGGACGGGTCGAAAAGCGAGGTCGGCATGCGGTTCGCGTTGCCGATGACGAAGGTCACCGCCATCGTCTCGCCGAGCGCGCGGCCCAGGCCGAGCATGACGCCGCCGACGACCGAGATGCGGGTATAGGGCAGGACGACGCCCCGCATCACCTCCCACCGCGTCGCGCCGACGCCGTAGGCGCTTTCCTTGTAGACCGGCGGCACCTGCTCGAAGACGTCGCGCATGGTCGCGGCGATGAAGGGCAGGATCATGATCGCCAGCACGGCGGAGGCGGAGAAGATCGAGGTCCCGGCGAAGTTGTTGGAGGCGAAGAGCCAGCCGATCAGCGGGATCTCGCCCAGCGTGTCGCCGAAGGGGATCTGGATGCTGTTCTGGACGAAGGGGACCAGCACGAAGAGGCCCCACATGCCGTAGATGATGGACGGCACCGCGGCCAGGAGCTCGATCGCCGTGCCGACCGGGCGCTTCAGCCAGGGCGGCGACAACTCCGTCAGGAAGAAGGCGACGCCAAAGGCCAGCGGCACGGCGAGCACGATGGCGAGGATGGAGGTGACCAGCGTGCCGGTCAGCGGCACCGCGGCGCCGAACTGCTCGCGCCCCTCGACGGGGTTCCAGGCAGTGCTCCAGATGAACTGCAGCCCGAAGGCCTGGAAGGCCGGCAACCCGCCGATCAGGAGCGAGAGGATGATCGCGCCGAGGATCGCCAGCAGCAGCAGGCCGGCGCCGCGGCAGAGCCATTCGAAGACGATGTCCCCGACGCTGCCGGAACGCCGGCGGGAGCCAGGGATCTGGCTGGGGGCGAAGGCGGCCGCCGCGCTGTTCTGCACCTAGGGCTCCCGGGATACCGTCAGGGAAGGGGCCGGGACGATGCCCGGCCCCATGCGGGTCAGCCGATCGGCCAGAGCGACTGGCCGGCGGGGCTCTTCACCTGCGACCAGGCCGCGCGGATCTGCTCGTGCACCGCGCCGGGCAGCGGGATGTATTCAAGCCGCCGCGCGGCATCACCGCCGTTGCGGAAGGCCCAGTCGAAGAGCCGCATGGCGTTGCGGCTGCCCTCGACCTTGTCCGCGGGCGGGTTGGTCGGCAGCAGGATGAAGGTGGGGGAGACGATCGGCCAGGTGGTGGCGCCGCCGAGATCGATCAGGTCCGCCGCGAAGCCCGGCACGTTCCAGTTCGCCTGTTCCGCCGCTGCGGCGAAGTTCGGGATCTCCGGCTTCACGAAGTTGCCGGCCTTGTTGCGCAGCTGCGTCGTGACGAGGCGGTTCACCGTGGCGTAGGCGTTCTCGGTGTAGCCGATGGCGCCGGGCGTGTTGCGGACGGTGTTGGACACGCCCTCGTTCCCGCGCGCGCCCTGGCCGACCGGCCACTGGACGCTCTGCGACGCTCCGGGGCCGTTCTTCCAGGCATCGGAGACGCGGGAGAGGTAGCTCGTCAGCACGAAGGTCGTGCCCGACGCGTCGGCGCGATAGGCGGGACTGACCGGCAGGTTCGGGATGCGCAGCTCGCGATTGAGCTCGGCGATTCGGCTGTCGTTCCAGCGGGTGATCCTGCCGAGGAACATGTCCACCACGACCTCGGGCGTCAGCTTCAGCGCGTTGTCAGCGACGCCGGGCAGGTTCACGATGAACACGACGGAGCCCATCAGGGTCGGGAACTGCAGCAGGCTGCGCTCGCGCAGCTGCGCCTCGGTCAGCGGGGCGTCGGTCGCGCCGAAATCCACGGTGCGGTTGGTGATCTGGTTGATGCCGCCGCCCGAGCCGATGGACTGGTAGTTCAGCGTGATGCCGAGCGGCTCGCGTGCCGCCTGGCCCCAGCGTTCATAGACGGGCCGCGGGAAGGACGCCCCGGCGCCGGTGACGGCCGCGGCCTGCGCCAGGGCGTGGCGTGTCGGTAGGACCAGGCCCGCTCCCAGAACTGCGCTGGTGCCGAGCAGAAGCGTCCGCCTGTTCACTGTGCATCTCTCCGTATCACGGCCGCGCCGGCCCTGTGCGGGCCCGCTGGCGGCCGGGCGCTTCTATTCGCGGAAGGCGACGCGCGTGTTTCAGGCGCATGAAGGTTTCGTGTCGGCAGCGGCGTGCGAGGTACCGCCTCAGGCGCTGGCTGGAAGCCCTTCCGCCAGGGCTGCGCGGGGCAGCGGCACGAGCGCCGTGCGGAACTGCGACGCGCAGGCTTCCCAGGACCAGGCCTCTGCGTGCCGGCGGCAGGCCTCCCGGTCGCAATGGAGCGCGCGCAGGCAGGCCGCACGGAGGTCCTCGTCGAGCGCGCCGATGCGCGGATCCGTCACGACGTCCTTCGGGCCCGTGACGGGGAAGGCGGCCACCGGCGTGCCGGCCGCCAGCGCCTCGAGCAGCACCAGCCCGAAGGTATCGGTCCGCGAGGGGAAGACGAAGACGTCGGCGCCGGCATAGGACCTGACCAGCGCGCCGTTGTCGCGGTAGCCGGTGTAGGTGATGCCGGGAAAGCGGCGCCTGAGGCCGCCAAGGGCTGGTCCGTCGCCCACGACCACCTTGCTGCCGGGCAGGTCGAGGGCGAGGAAGGCGTCGATGTTCTTCTCGACGGCGACGCGGCCGGCATAGAGGAAGACCGGGCGCTGCAGCCCGTCCCAGAGGTCGCGCTCGCCGGGACGGAAGCGGGCGAGGTCCACGCCGCGCGTCCAGGGCCTGACCTTGGTGAAGCCGCGCGCGGCGAGTTCCTCGCGCAGCGAGGCGGTGGCGGCGAAGGTGCCGTCACCCGCCTCGTGGAAGTGGCGCATGATGCGCCAGGACCAGGCGGCCGGGATGCGCGTGCGGCCTTCCAGGTATTCGGGGAAGCGCGTGTGGTAGGCGGTGGTGAAGGGCCAGCCTCGGCGCCGGCACAGCGCGCGCATGGCCCAGCCGAGCGGCCCCTCCGTGGCGATGTGGACGGCTTCCGGCGCGAACTCGTCCACCATCGCACGAAGCCTGCGGCCCGGCGCGACGGCAAGCCGGATCTCCCGGTAGCCCGGCATCGGCAGGCCGCGGAACCGGTCGGGGCCGATCAGCTCCACGGTGTCGCCGCCTTCCCGCAGCAGCTTGGCCACGACCGACAGGGTGCGGACGACCCCGTTCACCTGGGGAAACCAGGCGTCCGAGACGATGAGGATGCGCATGTCGTCAGGCGGCCGGGACAGCCTGTGGCACGGCGGTGCGGCGTGGCGGCTGCGCGAAGGAAAGCCGGTTCTCGCGTGCCCAGTCCAGCAGCTCGAAGCGGCCGTCCTGGTGCTCGACAAGGGCGGTGCAGCTTTCCACCCAGTCACCGTCGTTCATGTAGAGCACGTCCTGCACCATGCGCATCTCGGCGTGGTGGATGTGGCCGCAGATCACGCCATCCATGCCGCGGCGCCTGGCCTCGGTCGCGAGCGCCGTCTCGAAGCGGTCCACCGTCTTGACGGCTTCCTTCACCTGGCGCTTCAGCCATTGGGAGAGCGACCAGTAGGGGTAGCCGAGGCGTCGCCGCGCCGCGTTGAACCAGCGGTTCATCACCAGCGCCCAGTCGTAGGCCCAGTCGCCGAGATGGGCGAGGACCTTGGCGTAGCGGATCACGCCGTCGAACTCGTCGCCGTGGATCACCAGGAAGCGGCGGCCGTCGGCGGCGATGTGCAGGGCTTCGCGCATCAGCTTCACGCCCGCCACCTCGAGCCCCAGCCAGTCGCGGAAACGCTCGTCGTGGTTGCCGGGGATGTAGGTCACCTCGGTGCCGTGCCGCGCCATGCGCAGGACGAGACGGATCGCCTCGTCGTGGTGGCAGTCCCAGTACCAGGACTTCCGGAGCCGCCAGCCGTCGATGACGTCGCCGACGAGGTAGAGACGCTCGCATTCCACCTGGCGCAGGAAGGAGACGAGGAAGTCACTCCGGCAGCCGCGTGTTCCGAGATGGAGGTCGGAAATGAAGATGCTGCGGTATCGCCGACGCTGTCCGGGGTTCTGCATCCGGGATGCTCTCCATCGGGCCGGCCGTGGGTCGAACAGCGCGACTCGATCGGTGTTGCGTTCGGACGTTGCGATACAGCGGCGCCGCATCGCGGCGAGTGAAGCTTGCATGACTTGTGCGCCCTCATGGGACTTCATGAGAATCGTCACCAATCATTCGCGCTCCAGCCCCCGAACCGACATGCGTTACTGGCAGGAAGGCGGACTCAATGCCGTCGCGCATCGTGATCATCTTCAATCCGGCGGCCGGGACGCGGCGTCGCCGCCGCCTCGATGCCGCGCTCGACCTCCTGCGGGGCGTCGGCCTCCGGCCCGAGGTGCTGGAGACCGCGCGACCCGGCGATGCCATGTTGCTCGCCGGGGAATCCGCCGGTCATGGCGGCACGATCGTTGCCGCCGGCGGCGACGGGACGATCGCGGAAGTCGCCGCCGGCATCCGCGGCTCGGACGCGGCGCTGGGCGTCCTGCCCCTCGGCACGGCGAATGTCTTCGCGCTCGAACTCGGGATTCCCCTGGCGCCAAAGGAAGCCGCGGTCGTGCTCGCGATGGGGCGGACGATCCGGTTCCGGCCCGGCATCGCCCGCCGGGATGGCGCGGCGGAGCGGCCCTTCGTGCAGATGGTGGGTGCGGGTCTCGACGCGGCGGTGGTGCGCGATCTGCCACCCCGGCTGAAGCGGATGCTCGGGAAGGGCGCCTACGTCTTGCAGACCTTGCGCGAGATCGGCCGCAACGGCTTCGCCGCGTTAAAGGTGGTGGCGGACGGCGTGGAACGCTCCGCGACGTCGGTGGTGGTGACCAAGGGCAGGCTCTATGCCGGCCGCTTCGTCATCGCGCCCGATGCCGATGCCCGTGGTGACGAGTTCCGGGTCGTCGCGCTGCGCCAGTGCGTCCGGCTCGACGCGCTGCGGCATGCGGCCGCGCTGCCGCTCGGCCTGCTGCCCGGGCTGCGGGAGATCCGGGTGTTCGCCGCCCGCCATGTCCGCATCGAAGGCGCCGGCGGCCCGTTGCAGGCCGATGGCGACGCGGCGGGGATCCTGCCGGTGGAAATCGCCCCGTCGCCGACGACGATCCGGATCGTCGTGCCCTGAGCGCCTACCCGGGCGCGACGTCCCGCCCACCGGCGCAGCACCGCGCCCCAGGAAGCGGCAGATGGGCTGCGCCCGACGAGCCCCCTGACCTCCGTCGCAGGCGCAGGTGCGTGGCACAATTGTTGTTTTCGGTAACCCGTGCCCGTCCGATCGGGTCCGAGGACTCTCGCCCATGAGCATTGACCGTCGCAGCGCGCTGAACCCCAGCCGGGCCGCGGGCTGGCCGACCTGCGACCGGGTGCTGGTCATGTATCTCGGCCGGGTGGTGGAGGAGGGGCCGGCCGAGACGCTCTTCGCCGCGCCGGCGCATCCCTACACCGCGCCCTGGTCGGCGCCGTCTCCGTACCCGGCCGCCGCAGGGGGGAGGATCGCGTGCGCCTCACCGGTGAGCCGCGCAGCCCGATCGACCCCGACCCGAATGCCTGCCGCTTCCATGGCCGCTGCCCGATCGGGCAGGATCTCTGCGCCCACGCGGCGCCGCCCGTGCACGCGCTGCCCGGCGGGCGCCGCGTCGCCTGCCACTTCCCCTTGACCACCGGAGCGCTTGCCGCCGCATGACGACCGATCTCGATGCCGAGGCCTATGCCAAGGCCGCCGCCGCCGCCTGCGGCCTGCCGCTCGATCCGCGCCACCTGCCGGGCGTCGCCTTCAACCTGAAGCTCGCCGCCCGCATGGCGGCGCTCGTCGAGGGCATGGCGATCACCCCGGCCGAGGAGGCCGCGCCCGTCTTCGTCGCGGGGCGGGAGCCGCCGAAGTGATCTCCGCCGCAAGAACCGCGGCCGCCATCCGCGCCGGCAAGGCGAAGGCCGTTGACCTGGCGGAGCAGGCGCTGGCCGATACCGCCGCGCGCGACGCCACCTGCAACGCCTTCACCGAGGTAACCGCCGCCCGCGCCCGCGCCGAGGCCGCGGCGGTGGACGCCGCCATCGCCGAGGGCCGCGACCCCGGCCCGCTCGCCGGCGTGCCCTATGCCGTGAAGAACCTCTTCGACCTCGAGGGGATCACTACCCTCGCGGGGTCGGTCATCGAGAGGGGCCGGCCTGCCGCCGCGCGCGACGGCTACCTGGTGCGGCGGTTCAAGGCGGCGGGCGCGGTCTGCCTCGGTGCGCTCAACATGGACGAATACGCCTACGGCTTCACGACGGAGAACAGCCATTACGGCCCGTCGCGCAACCCGCACGACACGACGCGGATGGCGGGCGGTTCCTCCGGCGGCTCGGCGGCGGCGGTGGCGGCGGGGATGGTGCCGCTGTCGCTCGGCTCCGACACCAACGGCTCGATCCGCGTGCCCTCCTCGCTCTGCGGAATCTTCGGGCTGAAGCCGACCTATGGCCGGCTCTCGCGCACCGGGTCCTACCTCTTCGCCGGCAGCTTCGACCATCTCGGTCCCTTCGCGCGCGACGTGGCCGACCTGGCGCTCGCCTACGACGCGCTGCAGGGCGCGGACCCCGAGGATCATGCGCAGCAATGGCGTCCCGCGGAGCCCGTCTCCGGCCTGCTCGGCAAGGGCACGGCGGGGCTGCGCATCGCGGTGGCGGGCGGGCATTTCGCGCGCAACGGCCATGCCGAGGCCTTCGCCGCCGTGGAGGCGGCGGCCCGCGCGCTGGACGCCACGCGCCGCGTCGAGATCCCGGAAGCCGCGCGCGGCCGCGCCGCGGCCTTCCTCATCACCATGGCGGAGGGCGGCAACCTGCACATGCCCGACCTCCGCACCCGGCCCGACGACTTCGACCCGATGACGCGCGACCGCTTCCTGGCCGGCGCGCTGCTGCCTGCCCATTGGCTGATGCAGGCGCAGCGCGTGCGCGCGGCCTACCGCGCCGCCGCGCTGCAGCTGTTCGACGAGGTGGACGTGATCCTCACGCCGGCCACCCCCTATGTCGCCCCGCCCATCGGGCAGGAGATGATCGAGGTGGATGGGGAGAGGATTCCGGTGCGCCCCAACCTCGGCGTCTTCACCCAGCCCATCTCCTGCATCGGCCTGCCGGCGCTGGTGGTGCCGCTGGCCGATCCGCGCGCCGCGGGCGCGCCGGGCGGCCTGCCCATCGGGGTCCAGCTGGTCGCGGCACCCTGGAAGGAGCAGACCCTGTTCCGCGTCGCCGCCGCGCTGGAGCGCGCGGGCGTCGCCGCGTCTCCCCCGATCCCGAGGTAGGTCCCGTGGAGATCAACAACCCCGACGTGGTGGCCGAGGTCACCGAGGCCTTCATGCGCTACGAAAAGGCGCTCACCTCCAACGACGTGGAGGTGCTGGACGAGCTGTTCTGGGACAGCCCGCACACGCTGCGCTACGGCGTGACGGAGAACCTGCACGGCTATGCCGAGATCAAGGCGTTCCGCGCCGGGCGCTCCGCGGCCGGGCTGAACCGGACGCTGCTGCGGACGGTGATCACCACCTATGGCCGCGACTTCGCGACCGCCAACACGACCTTCCAGCGCGAGGGCAGCGACAGGACCGGGCGGCAGAGCCAGACCTGGGTGCGCGTGCCCGGCATCGGCTGGAGGGTGGTCGCCGCCCACGTGAGCCTGCTGCCGGCGCCATCCTGACGGCAGGGGCTGCTCAGGGCTGCGATGGCTGCGGGCGATACCGCCACACGCTGGCAGGCGGAAAGTTCATTGGCGTCCAGGCCTGGCGGCGGGCGCTGAGCCCCAGCGCATCCCAGGGCAGGGGCGAGGTGATGCAATAGGTGTACAGCAGAAAGCCCCGGCCCGGCGCCACCGCCTCCACCTGGTCCACGAAGCGGCGCTGGCGTTCGAGCGGCAGCAGCACGAGGGGGATGCCGCAGATCGCCGTGCCGATCCGGCCATGCATCCGGCGCGGGAGCGACGCCACGAGGTCGAAGGCATCGCCGGTGACGACGTGGACACCGGGCAGGCTGGCGGCGAGGTGCTCGGCCATCTCCGGCACGATCTCGACGAGGACGAGTCGGTCCACCGGCACGCCGGCCGCGAGCAGCGCGCGGGAGATCGCGCCGGTGCCGGCGCCGATCTCGACCACGACCTCGTCGTCGCGGCGCTCGACGAGCCGCGCCACGTGCCGCCCGAGCGCGCGCGAGGACGGGACGACCGACCCCATCTGGAGCGGGTTCGCGAGCCACCGGCGAAGGAAAAGGGACACGCCGCCCTGGCCGCGGCGGTCCTGGGCGCTGGCGATGGTCTGGTCGGACAAGTCGCGCTCCTGATCTTGGCCTCGATTGCCGTGGTGCCGACGGGTGGTCGGCCGCGGCCATGCTGTCTCCGGTCGGCGCCGCTTTAGCGCGGCCTGATGACGGGCCGGTGATGACGGCGTGACATCGGCATGTCGCGTGCGTCCGCCGCTGGATGCGCGGGCCGGCACGTTTTGCTCAAGGATCGCCGCGCCGGCGAAGGCGCGTCCGGGAATGACGTGCTGACCGGCAACCTCGGCGCCGATCTGCTGAAGGGCGGCACCGGCGACGACGTGCTGCAGGGCGGTGGCGTGACGCCGGGGGGGGGCGGGGCCGGGATCGGCTCACCCCGCGCCCGTCACCCCTTCACGGCACCGGACGAGATGCCTTCGATGAAGCGGCGCTGCAGCAGGATGAAGAACACCACGACCGGGAGCGCGATCAGGGTCGCCGCGGCCATCATCTGCGGCCAGTCGTTCTGGTAGCGCCCGCTGAGCTGGTAGAAGCGCGCCACCACCGTCGCGGCCTCGGCATGCTGCAGGAAGGTGATGCCGATGATGAACTCGTTCCAGCTGTTCAGCCCGACGATCAGCGCGACGGTCAGCAGACCCGGGGTCAGCATCGGCAACACCACGCGCCGGAACACCGCCCATTCCCCGGCCCCGTCGATGCGGGCCGCTTCCTCGAGCTCCACCGGAATGGCGAGGACATAGGTGCGCAGCAGGAACAGCGAGAACGGCGTGTAGATCGCGGTGTAGACCAGCACCACCGCGGACCAGTGGTTGATCAGCCCGAGCTTGGCGAACAGGAAGAACAGCGGGAACAGGAAGAGCTGGATCGGGATCGTCGTCGTGGCGAGGAAGTACAGGCTGATCGTCATCCAGCCCGGCACGCTGCGCCGCGCCAGCGCCCAGGCCGCCATCGACGCTGTCGTGCAGACCGCCAGGATGGTCAGCCCGGAAATGCGGAGGCTGTTGAGGAAGGCCTGGCCCAGTCCGCCATCCTCCCACGCGCGGGCATAGACGCCCCAGTCCGGCGGGTCGGGAAGACCGATCGGGTCCATGTAGATCTCGAAGTTGCTGCGCAGGCTGTTCAGCAGCATCAGGGCGAGCGGCAGCAGGATGGAGAAGGCCGCGGCGCACAGGAACCCATAGGTCAGCAGCAGCGCGAGCCGGCCCTGTCCGCGCTCCATCAGAGACGCTCCGACCGGGCCTGGAGACGCAGATAGGTCACGATGGCGGCGAGGCCCACCAGGCTCATCGCCACCGATCCCGCCGAGGCGCGGCCGACCTGGAAGGACTGGAAGGCATCGGAATAGGCCATCGTCGCCAGCACCTCGCTCGAATAGCCGGGACCGCCTTCGGTGAGCACGAACACCCAGTCGAAGACCTTGAACGACCAGATCACCGTCATCAGCAGCATGAACATCAGCGTCGGCAGGATCGAGGGCAGGAGCACGTGGCGGAACATCTGCAGGCGTCCCGCGCCATCCACCACCGCCGCGTCGATGAGGTCCCGGTTCACCTGGCGGAGGGCGGCGAAGAAGATCACGGTGAGGAACCCCCACCAGTGCCACATGTCCACGAGCATCACGCCGTAGAGCGCCGTCGCGGGATCGGCCAGCGGGTCGGCAACCGCGATCCCGTGCTGCTGCAGCGCGGCGAAGAGACCGGTCACGGGGCTGAAGATCATGCCCTGCCAGACGCGGGCCAGGATGACTGTCGCGATCGTCGCGGGCAGGAAGAAGACGACCTGGAAGGCGGTCCGCCCGCGCCGGATCGTCATCAGCAGCGTCGCCACCAGCAGCGCGATCGCGAAGGGCAGGGTGGTGAAGGCCGCGGTGTAGATCAGGTTGTTGGAGAGCGCCGTCCAGAACCGCCGGTCCGCAACCAGGTCGAGGAAGTTCGCAAGGCCCACGAAGGCCGGTGCCCTGATCCCGTCCCAGTCCGTGAAGGCCAGCGCGATGGTCGCCGCGGCCGGCACCAGCACGACCGACGCGCTGACCAGGAGCGCCGGCAGCACGAAGAGCCAGCCATGGTCGCGCCGCTTCCGCCGCCGCGCCGCCACCGCCGGGCGCGGCGGGGCCAGCGCCGGCCTCGCCCGGACCGCCTCGCTCACGCGCGGGGCGGCGGCATGTTGGCGAGACCCTCCGACATATCCTGGCGGAAGGTGGCGTCGAGCTGGTCGCAGAACTGGCGCGGCGTCATGCGGCCGAGCCAAACCTCCTCCATCGAGGCCTTCATGAATTCATCGGTGCGGGTCGGCCAGAAGGTCCAGGGCGTGTAGCCATAGGCGCCCGTCGTCGCGGCACGCGCGGTCTCGGCCCGCAGTCGCGCGGCCATCGCGTCGATGCTGCGGCTGCCATTGTCCTCCGGCGCCGGACCGGACGGGATCAGCGCGCGCAGAGGCAGGTTCCACTCGCCCTCCCACAACGGGGAAATCGCGCGGATGAAGGCCTCGTCCGTGATGCGGTCAAGGACCAGGGCGGCACCCTCCTGCGCGCGGGACGCCGCGTTGATCGCGAGATTGGCGCCGATGCCGAGCGGGAAGACCGGATACGGCGCGCTGTCGGCCAGACGGGGCAGCGGTACCCAGTCCAGCTGCTGTCCGGTCCTCGCGAAGCTGTCCGGCACCCACTGGAACGCCCATGACCCCTGCATCGCCATCCCCGCGCGCCCCGCCGCCATCAGCGAGAAGGCCTGCTGGTTGGTCGTGGAGAAGTAGCGCTGGCCACCGAACCAGCCCTTGTCCCACCAGGACTTCAGCGTCGCCACGGAGTCCACGAAAGGCGGCGCGTTCCAGGGCATCTCGCCGCGCAGCGCGCGGTAGACATTCTCGGGACCGGCCTGCGTGTTGAACACGACGCCGAGATACTGCCGGTTGACGAAGCGCTGGCCGGAGCTGCCGCCGGCGATCGGCGTGATGTTCGCCGCGATCATGGCCGCGGCGACGGCCTCCAGCTCCGCGCCGGTCCGCGGCGCCCTCCATTGCCGCTGCTCGAACAGCGTGCGGTTGTAGAACAGCACCTGCGTCTCGTAGGATTTCGGCAGGGCGTAGAGCTTGCCGCCGAACACGGCGGTATTGAGCATGACGGGCACGAACTTGTCGCGCCAGCCGAACTGGTCGGCCCAGCGGTCGAGCGCGACCAGGCGGTTGCCCGCGACGAAGCGCTGCGTCCAGGCGGGCCCGGAGGTGAGGACGATGTCGGGCCCCTCTCCGGCGGAAACCGCGACCAGCAGCTGGTTCGGCAGCGCGTTGCCGCGGTATTCCATCACCAGCTCGTAGTCGCGCTGGCTCTGGTTGAAGGGCTGCACGAGCAGGCGGTCGAGCGTGCGCTGGTCGGCCGGGGTCGCTGCCTCGTACCACCAGACGACGCGTCGCCTCGCCTGCGCGCGCCCGGCGCGCGGTGCGACCGCGAGCAGCGTCCCGCCTGCCGCGACGAAGCGCCGCCTGGTCGTCCCGCGCTTGTCCTGCCCGTCCATGTCCTGTCTCCCTCCTTCTGGTTCGGACGTCACAGCGCGGCGGCGCGCTGCCAGGCCGCCAGCTCCCGTGCGGCCTTCATGCGCGCGACCCGGACCAGGGCCTCGGCCCTGTCGCGCTGCAGCGCGCGCGCATCGGGCGGCAGCGGATCGAGCCGCGAGCCGATGTCGTCGGGCATGCCGCCGAGCGCCCCGCAAAGTCCGCCGGCCATGCAGGCGATGGTGTCGGCGTCGCGCCCGAAATTCGCGCCGATGACGCAGGCGAGCCACGGATCGCCTGCCGCGAGGATCGAGATCCCGAGCGCCGCCGGCACGGTCTCGCGCGAATCGCAGGCGATGACGCGGCTGAAGCGGGCCTGGTAGGCCGCGCGGAAAGCGGCCTCGCTGCCGCTGTCGCGCGCGAGCGCGATCGCGTCGCGCACGAGGCCCCGCATCTCGCCGCCGCTCCAGGGCCTGATCGCGTCCTCCGCCGCACGCATGGCGTCGTCGAGCGTCGCGCCGGGGGCCAGGGCGGCCGCGATGGCGGCCGCGAGCGACGCGGCGGCATCCTGGCAGAACCCCACCTCGCCGCCATGGATCAGGCCGGCGATGTCGAAGGCCTGGGATGCGGCGGCCGTCGGGTTCGCCGCGTTGACGATGCCGACCGGGCTGATCGCCATGGCCGAGCTCGAGCTCGGCATGTTCCCGAGATGCACGAGCCGCGGCAGGTAGTCGTAGCTCAGCTTGCGCGCGGCATGCAGGACCGAAGGAAAGAACTTGCCGACCTTCACGCCGAAGATCTCCCGCGCCTGGTCGAGCCATTGCCGGGCCCAGTCGTCGGCGGTCGCGCGGCCCTCGGTGGCGATCAGCGCATCGGCCAGGAGGTCGCGCATGATCGTGTCGTCGGTGCCGGTGCCGGTGAAGGTCTCGATGCGGCCGAACCGCGCGGCGATGGTGTCGGCGGTCAGGTTCTCGGATGGCGTGCCCATCGCGTCGCCGACGATGCCGAAGACCAGGCAGGCCTCGGCATGGCCGGTGAGGCGGTCGGGACGATTGGCTGTGCTGCGCTGCGTGACGTCCACGTCGTCCTCCGGCGCGCCGTGCGGCGGCACGCATCTGGTTTCCGCCGGCAGGCGCTGCCGGGCGCTCTTGAACGGATGGAGGCGCTGTTCTGGAAAGCGCTTTCCAACCTGCCCCGACGATGTCACCGTCCCTCCGCCCCTGTCAAATACTGATTCATTCAGCATTGAGCAGCGGCCGGAATGCTGGCATGACAAGGCGTATGGAAAAAGTTTTCCAGAACGGTCGGCGCCCTCGCCTTCAGGACGTCGCAAGGCAGGCCGGCGTCTCCCTCGCCACCGCATCACGCGTGCTGACCTCCGGCCGCGCGGTCGGTCCCGTGCTGCGGGAGCGCGTGCAGGCCGCCGCCGCGAATCTCGGCTACCTCCCGCACGGCGCGGCGCGCGCGCTGTCCACGCGGCACAGCCGCACGATCGCGGCCGTCGTGCCGAGCCTTGCCAATGCGGGCTTCGCCATCGCCGTGGAAGCCCTGCAGCATGTCGTGGACAAGGCGGGCTACACGCTGCTGCTGGCCAGCTCGGGCTACGATCCGGATGCCGAGCGCCGCGAGGTGCTGGAACTCCTGGCGCGCGGCATCGACGGGATCGTGCTCGTCGGCGCGCAGCACGCCGCGCCGACGGTCGCTGCCCTGGACGCGGCGGGGGTGCCGGTCGTCTGCACCTGGACGCTGATGCCTGATGCCCCTTGCGTCGGGTTCGACAACCGGGCGGCCGCGGCGACGCTGACGCGCTACCTCCTCGATCTCGGCCATCGCGAGTTCGGCGTGATCGCCGGGCGCATCGCGGACAACGACCGCGCCGCGGCGCGCGTCGAAGGGGTGCGCGCCGCGCTTGCCACGGCCGGCCTCACGCTGCGGGCGGAACGGCTGATCGAGCGGCCCTATCGGATCGAGGAAGGCCGGATCGCGATGCGCGCGCTGCTCGGCGCCAGGCCTCGTCCGACCGCGGTCATCTGCGGCAACGACCAGCTCGCCTTCGGCGCGCTGATCGAGGCCAGCGCGCAGGGGCGCCAGGTGCCGCGGGACGTGTCGGTCGCCGGCTTCAACGATCTCGACTTCGCGGCCTTCCTGTCGCCTCCCCTGACCACGGTGCAGGTGCCGGCCGGCGAGATCGGCCAGCGCGCCGGCGAGCTGCTGCTCGACCTCATGGCGGGGCGGGTGACCCCGGCCGTCAACGAGGTTGCCGTCCGCCTGGTGGTGCGCGACAGCACGGCACCGCCGCCGCTGGCATCCCAGACCTGGTCCTAGTCGAGCGTGATGCCGGCACGTCGAATGATGGCGGCCCACTGGACGTGCTCCTCCGCCTGGAAGCGGGCGAAGGCGGCGCTGTCGAGCGGCATCGGCTGGAAGCCGTCGCGCGCGAAGAAGGCTTCGGTCTCGGGCCGGCGAAGCGCATCGGTCAGAAGGGCGTTCAGCCGATCGAGGATCGCCGGCGGCGTGGCGGCCGGCGCATAGGCCGCGTTCCACACCGCGAGCCGCAGGCCGGGAATGCCGGCTTCGTCGAAGGTCGGCACGTCGCCGAGGCCAGCGACACGCTGCGGCTGCGAGACGCCGAGCGCGCGCAAGGTCCCGCTGCGGACCAGGGGCATTGCGGTCAGGGTCTCGGTGAAGGCGAAGTCCACCTGCCCCCCGATCAGGTCCGTCAGCGCCGCGGGCGAGGCGCGGTAGGAGACGTTGACGGCGGCAATCCCCGTCTCGGCGTTCAGGACCTCCGCGGCACCGCGGCTGGTGAGGCTGGCGGACGCGAAGGTGAGGCGCCCCGGGGCCTGCCGCCCTGCCGCGACGAGGTCGGCCACGCTGCCATGCGGGCCGGCCGGCCTGACCAGGAGCACCATCGCGCCGCGGCCCAGCGTCGTCAGCGGCGCGAAATCCGCGACGGGATCGTAGGGGAGGTTCGGGATCAGCTCGGGATTGCCGATCTGCGTGGTCATCCCGGTGATCATCACGGTGTAGCCGTCGGCCGGCGCCGCCTTGGCCGCCATGACGCCGATCACGCCGTTTCCGCCGGGTCGGTTGTCCACCACGACAGGCTGGCCCGTCGCCTCGGTGATCCGGGCACCGATGAAGCGTGCGGTGTTGTCGGTGGCGGTGCCGGCACCGAAGGGGACGAGGAACCGGATGGCACGGGCCGGAAAGGCCTGGGCGCGGGCTACCCGCGGAAGGGCTGCAAGCGCGCCGGCGGACAGCAGCGATCGTCGGTGCATGGGGTCTGTCTCCTCCCTCGTGACGCCACCGCCTTCCCGCGTGCGCGCCCGTCATCCCTGAACGGCCAAGGTGAAGGCCGGTCCGAATGACATCTTGCATTTTATAAAATGCATTGTCTATAAGAACACATGGCCCTGCCTGCCGCCTCGACGCCAGCCTATGTCATCCTCCGGGACCGCCTGCGTGGCGAGATCCTGTCGGGCGACTGGGCGCCCGGCACCCATCGCACCCTCGGCGCCATCGCAGGCGCGCACGGCGTCTCCATCAGCCCGGTGCGCGAGGCCCTGCTGTCGCTCGCCGGCGAGGGCCTGCTGCAGATGCGCGAGCACCGCGGCGCCGTGGTGCCCGTGCTCGACGCCAAGCTGTTCGACAATCTCTACGACCTCCGGGGAGCGCTGCAGTCGCTGCTCGCCCGCCGCGCCGCGGAGCGTGCGACCGAGGCCGAGGTCGCGGCGATGGAACGCCACGAGCGCGCCTATGCAGAGGCCGCCGGGCGCGGCGACGCGATGGCCGCGCTCGACGCCAACGAGGCCTTCCACGACGCGCTCGAAGCCGCCGCCGACAACCCGCAGGCGACCGCGCTCTACAAGTCCCGCAGCGCCTTCGTGAACGCGGCGCGGCTGCGGCTCGGCTTCGGTCCGGGCCGCATGGCCGAGGCCGCGGCGCAGCACCGCGCCATCCTCTCCGCCATCCGCGCCCGCGATGCCGAGGGCGCCGCCGTCGCGGCGTTCGACCACTCGATGAGCGCGAAGAAGGATCTGCTGCAGCGCCTTTGACGTCCAAGGAGAAGACACCAATGACCGCGATTTCGCGGCGCGGCCTCATCGCCGCCGGCCTTGCATTGCCCACCCTTGTCCATGCCCAGCCCGCTTTCCGGTTCGAGCGGCCGCTGCGGCTCGTCGTCGGCTTCGCGCCGGGCGGCACCGCCGATGCGGTGGCCCGCCTCGCCGCGGCCGAGATGGGCCGCGCGCTCGGGCAGAACGTCGTCGTGGAGAACCGCTCCGGCGCCTCCGGCAATCTCGCCACCCAGGCGGTGGTGGGGGCGCCGGCGGATGGGTACACGCTGGCGCTCGCCGGGCTGCAGCTCGTGACCAATCCCGGGCTCATCGCGCATCTCGGCTACAACCCGCGGACGGATCTCGCCATGGCCGGCCAGCTCACGGCGCTGCCGGTGGTGGTGATGGCCAGCGCGGCATCGCGCATCACGACGATGGCGGAGGCGATCGAGCGTTCCCGCCGGCCCGGCGACGACATCATCCGCATCGCCTCGGCCGGCACCGGCACCTCCTCCCATCTCGGGGGAGAGCTGCTGTTCCGGGCGGTGGGCGGCCGGTTCGAGGCGGTGCAGTACCGCGGCGGCGCGCCGGCCTTCCAGGCACTGATGACGGGCGATGTCGAGATGATGTTCGACCTCGTCGCCTCCTACCAGGCGCCGGCCGTCGCCGAGGGGCGCGTGCGGATGCTCGGCGTGATGCAGCAGACCCGCACGCCCGGCCTGCCGGACGTGCCGTCCTTCGGCGAGCTCGGCCTGCCGACCGCTGCGATGATGCGGTCGTGGCAGGGCATCTGCGTCCGCGCCGGGACGCCGCCCGGCGCGATCGCCGCCCTGCACGCCGCGACCGTCGCGACGACGCGCGCGCCGGACTTCGTGCAGCGGATGTCGGGCCTCGGCGTCGAGCCCACGGCCAGCCCCGACCCCGCTGCCTTCCAGGCCTTCTACCTCGAGGAGCTCGGGCGCTGGACGTCGCTGATCCGCGAAGCCGGGATCACCGCGCAATGACCGCGAGCGACCCCGCCGCAAGGTTGCGCGCCGAGGTCGGCGCGATGAAGCTGGACTGGCTGGTGGCGGAGCGCTTCGCCTGGATCGAGGCCGGCGATTCCGTCGCCGAGACCGGTGCCAAGGGAGGCTGTTTCTGATGCCGGACCTGGCGCGCCGCGCGCTGCTCGCCGCCGGCGCGTCGCTGCCCCTGCCGGCGCTCGGCCAGCAGGGCTGGAGTCCCGACCGGACCATCGCCTTCCAGGTCGGCTTTCCCGCCGGCGGCGTCATCGACTACGTCGCCCGGCTCCTGGCGCGCGAACTGGTGCCGATCCTCGGCCAGAACGTGGTGGTGGAGAACCGCACCGGCGCCTCGGGCAACCTGGCGACGCAGGCGATGGTGCGCGCCCCGGCGGACGGTCACACCATCGGCTTCGCCGCCATCCACCTCGCGGCCAACCCCGCGCTCATGCCGCTCGGCTACGATCCCGCGCGCGACCTCGCGATGCTCACGCAGACCGGGCATGTGCCGGTTTACTTCCTCGCCAGCATCCGCTCCGGCCTGGATGATGCGGCCGCGGTCGTGGCGGCCGGGCGGGCCCGGGGCGGCGAGCTGACCTTCGCCTCGGGCGGCGTCGGCACCTCCTCGCACCTCGCGGCGGAGCTGTTCTCCCGCCGCGCCGGCTTCCGCTTCACGCATGTGCCGTTCCGCGGCGGCGCGCCCTCGATGCAGTCCCTGCTGGCAGGCGAGGTCGATTGCTCCTTCACCGTCGCCGAGGCCGCCATACCCGGAAACATCGCTGCCGCGCGCATCCGTGGCCTGGCGGTGATGCAGGCCGAGCGCATCGCCGCCGCGCCGAACACCCCCGCGATCGCCGAGGCGGGATTCGGGCCGGACGTCTTCATCAGTTCGTGGCATGGCGTGATGCTGCGCGCGGGGACGCCGCCCGCGATCATGGCCCGCTGGTTCGACGCCGTGCAGGAGGCGGTGCGCACGCCCGCCCTGCAGGACGGCATGGCGCGGTCGGGGATCGAGCCGCGGCTCAGCGCCTCGCCGGCTGCCTTCACCGACTTCGTCGCGGCCGAGACCACGCGATGGACAACCGTCATTCGGGACGCAGGAATCACCGCGCAATGACCAGCAATCCCCGCATCACCGCGATCCGCACGCACCTCATGCAGGCCGGGCCGCTAGGCGTTTCCGGCTGGGCGGCGGACGTGAAGAACTCCATCACGTCAGGCACGCGAAACTGGCTGTTCGTCACCGTCGAGACCGATGCCGGCATCACCGGCCTCGGCGAGGGCAGCGGCTGGCCGCGCGTGGTCGAGACGGCGGTGAACGACATCGCCCCCGTGCTGGTCGGCCAGGACGCCTTCGCGATCGAGCGTCTGACCCAGCGCATGAGCGTCGCGATGATGGGTCACGGCATGAGCGGCGCGGTCGGCCAGGGCGCGATCGCCGCGCTGGACATGGCGCTGTGGGACATCAAGGGCAAGGCGCTCGGCGTGCCGGTGTGGCAGCTGCTGGGCGGCGCGGTGCGCGATCGCATCCGCTGCTACACCCATGCCAGCACGCCGGAGCAGGCGAAGGCGGCCCTGGCCAAGGGCTACACCGCGATCAAGACCGGCGGCGTCGCCGACCCCGTGGCCAAGGCACGCGCCATCCGCGACGCGATCGGGCCCGACGCCGACCTGATGATCGACCTGCATGGCCCGCCGTGGCTCAGCCTGCCCGACGCCATCGTCATCTGCGACGCGCTGGCCGAGCTGCGGCCGCTCTTCGTCGAGGAGCCGGTGGCGCCGGAGAACATCGAGGGCTACCGCGCGCTGCGCCGCGCGACCAAGGCGCCGCTGGCGGGCGGCGAGCGGCATGGCGGCCTGCACGGCTGCGCGCCGCTGCTGCTGGAGAACCTGGTGGACGTGATCCAGCCGGACAGCGGCCGCGCCGGCGGGCTGACCGGCCTGCGCAAGATCGCGACCCTGGCCGAGGCGCGCTTCGCGACCGTGGCGCCGCATTCCGGCTCGCTCGGCCCGGTCGCGGAATTCGCCGCGATCCACCTGCTCGCCGCCATCCCGAACGCGCTGATCCTGGAACGCATGGACCCGGACTGGCCCGGGCGCGGCGAGACCATCAAGGGCGGCCACCCCGAGTTGCGCGACGGCCATGTGACGCTGCCGACCGCACCGGGCCTCGGCGTCGCGATCGACGAGGCCTTCGTCGCCGGCAATCCGTCCATCCGCAATGTCGGGCTGCCGTCCGGCGGCTGGCCCGCCGGGACCGAGGGCGCCACGCTCTATACCCAGCCGCGCACGCCCCGCACGGGCCTGACGTGAGCGCGGCCGTCCTGATCACGGGTGCATCGGGGCGGCTCGGCTCGGCGCTTGCGACCGCGCTGGCCGACGAGAACTTCGCGCTGCGCCTGACCGATCTGCGCCCGTTTCCGTCTGAGGTGCCGCCGGGCGCGGTGTTCGAGCCGGCCGACCTCGCCGATGCCGATGCGCTGGCGCGCATGGCACGGGGCTGCCGCGCCATCCTGCATTTCGGCGGCATTCCGAACGACGACGCGCCGCCCGAGGCGATCGCCGCCGCCAACCTCGCGGGCGTGCGCCATGTCTACGAGGCGGCGCGGCTGGCCGGCGCGCGCGTGGTGTTCGCCTCCTCCAACCACGCCATGGGCTACCACGCCCGGCCGGCGCGGCCCGACCAGCGGCTCGACGCCGCATCGCCCTATCGGCCCGACGGACTCTATGGCCTGTCGAAGGTCTATGGCGAGCAGATGGGCCGGCTCTACAGGGACAAGCACGGGGTCGAAAGCGTCAACATCCGCATCGGCTCCTGCACGCCGGCGCCGGCCGATGCGCGCATGCTCGCGACCTGGCTGTCGCCCGGCGATCTGGCGCGCCTCTGCGCCTGCGCCATCCGTGCCCCGCGCACGGGCTGGGCGATGGTCTGGGGGGCCTCCGACAACGCCGCAAGCTTCTGGGCCGGGGACGACCGCGCGCTGATCGGCTGGGCGCCGCGCGACAGCGCCGAGGCGTGGCGCGACGCGGTGGCGGGCCTGCGCTCCGGCGATCCGGTCGCGGAGCGCTTCCAGGGCGGCGCCTTCGCATCACGCGGCTACAGCCGGACCGGAGAGGACACCGCCGGACCATGACGATGACCGACGCGATGCGCGCGGACTTCGCGCGCTGCTCCGCCGCCACCCTGACCACGCTGCTGGTGAAGCGCGGGCTGCGGAACACCGCCCTGCGCGGCGTGCGGCCCGTGAACCCGGGCCTGCCGCCGATGGCGGGGCCGGCCTTCACCCTGCGCTACATCCCCGCGCGCGAGGACATGGACGCCTATGGCTCCGGCGGCGATCCCGCGAACATCCAGCGCCAGGCCATCGAGCTCGCGCCCGCGGGCCATGTCTTCATCGCGGATTGCCGGGGCGATCCGCACATCGCCGGTATCGGCTCGATCCTGGCGCGGCGGCTGCGCCATCGCGGCCTGGCCGGGATCGTGCTGGATGGCGGCGTGCGCGACACCGGCGCGATCGCCGGCGCCGACCTGCCGGTCTATTGCAGCGGCGCGGCCGCGCCGCCGAACTACACGGGCCACCACGCCGCCGACATGAACGTGCCGATCGCCTGCGGCGGCGTCGCCGTCTATCCCGGCGACATCGTCTTCGGCGATTCCGAGGCGGTGGTGGTGGTGCCCGCGCATCTCGCCGCCGAGGTCGCCGCCGAGGGTGCGGCGATGGAAGAGCGCGAGGCCTTCCTGATCACCGAGATCGAGGCCGGGCGGTCCATCGTCGGCGTCTATCCCCCGAATGCCGACACGCTTGCCCGCTTCGATGCCTGGCGGCGCGAGCGCCGGTGATCCGCCGCGACCCGAGCGCGCCTCCGGTTTGACCCCCCGCGCCGTGCCGCGCGAAGCTGCGCGCCATGACGCAGACGCTCGAGCAGGTCGCGGCCGCGCTGCCGCGCCGATACCCCGGCCCCGGTGGCGCCATCGCCGTGCTGAAGGACGGCGAGGTGCTGCTGCGCCATGCCTGGGGCTACGCCAACGCCGAGCGCCGCATCGCCTTCACGCCGCGCACGCTGTTCCGGATCTGCTCCATCACCAAGCAGTTCACCTGCGCCACGGTGCTCGCGGCCTGCGGCAATCCCGCCAGGCTCGACCGCGCAATCGGGGCGCGGCTGCCGGAACTCGAGCTCGTGCCGACGGCGCGCCTGCTCTGCCACAACCAGTCCGGCCTGCGCGACTACTGGGCGGTGGCGATGCTGCACGGCTCCCCGGCCGAGGCCGCGTTCGGAGAGGCGGAAGCGGCGCGCGTCATCGCCGGCACCCGCACCCTGCACTTCGCGCCGGGCACGCGCTTCTCCTACGTGAACCAGAATTTTCGGCTGCTGTCGGACGCGCTGCAGGACCGCACGGGACAGGATCTCGCGCGGCTGCTGCGGCGGCACGTTTTGGACCCTGCCGGCATCGAGACCGCCTTCATGGCCCCCGACACCCGTGCCATGCCGGACGGCACCGAGGGCTACGAGGGCACGCAGGCCAGCGGCTTCCGGCCTGCCGTCAACAACATCATCTGGACCGGCGATGCCGGGATGGCGGCGAGCCTCGACGACCTCGTCGCCTGGGAGAAGTTCATCGACGCCGGGCGCGACGATCCGGAGTCGCTGCCCGCGCGCCTCGCCGCGCCCGTCGCCTTCGCGGACGGTGCGGCGGCGGCCTATGGCTGGGGGCTCGGGCGCGGGACGGCGTTCGGCCGCGCGATACTCGGCCATGGCGGCGGGCTCCGGGGGTGGCGGAGCCATCGCCTCTACGTGCCGTCGGAACGCATCTCCGTCGTGGTGCTGTTCAACCACCTCTCCGATGCATCCGGCGCGGCGCTCGACCTGCTCGGCGCGGTGCTGGACGCCGAGACCGCGAAGCCCGATGCGTCGCTGCCGGCGCCGGACTGGCTCGGCGCCTATCGGGAGCCGGAGACGGGGCTTGCCGCGTGCCTCGACCTCGCCGCGCCGGGCCAGCTCCGCCTGCGCTTCGGGCCTCGGCCCGAGACGCTCGACCTGATGCCCGACGGCAGCGCGACCAACGGCCGCACGAGGCTCCTGCGCGACGCCTCGGGGCTGCGGATGGAGCGCCCGGAGGAGAATGTCGCCTCCACGCTGATACCCGCCGAGGGCACGCCGGCGGCCGACATCGCGGGAAGCTGGCGCTGCGCGGAGCTGGATGCGGAGCTCCACATCGAGGCGGCCGGCGGCGTGCTCTACGGCGCCTTCGCTGGCTTCCTCGGGATGTCGCGCATGGAGATGCTGGAGCCCGTCGGCGATGATCTCTGGGCCCTGCCCTGCGCCCGCGCGCTGGACTATGCGCCACCCGGTGACTGGACGCTGGCCGTGCGGCGGGAGGAGGGGAAGGCAGTCGCCATCGAGATCGGCTGCTGGCTGGCGCGGCGGCTGAGCTACGAGAGGGCGTAGCTAACCCGGTGTGCGGGTTTCGGGTTTGGACGAGCTTGGCGAAGGCGAGCGGGGAGATGCCGACGCTCTGACAGCAGAGGACGGCGATGGTGTGGGAGAGGACCTTGCGCGCCCGGCGGCCGAGGAGGTGCCATTGGTCGCGGGCGCGGGTCTGCTTGGCGTTGTAGTCAGGTGTCCGCCCTGATGTTCGCGATGCGCACCACCTCGCCCCAGGTCGCGAAGTCCTTGCGGGTGGTCTCCGCGAGCTCCGCCGCGGTCCCCCCGCCGGGCTCGTCGCCGCGCCCGGTGATGCGCTCCCGCGTCGCGGGATCGAGCGCCTGGTTCAGCGCGGCATTGGCCCGGGCGACGATCTCGGGCGGCGTGCCAGGCGGACCATAGAGCCCGATCCAGGCCTTGAAGCTGTAGTCCGGGATGCCGCTTTCCGTCGCCGTCGGGATGTCGGGGAAGGCGGGGCTGCGGGTCGGTCCGGTGGCGAGGATGCCGCGCAGCTGGCCGGCCTGGATGAAGGGCGCCATCACGCTTGCCGCGTCGAACATCGCGCTGAAGCGGTTGGCGATGAAGTCCTGCAGCGCGGGGCCGGAGCCGCGGTAGGGCACGTGCTCGACCGGCAGCGGCGCGGCGCGCAGGCGGAGCAGCTCCATCGCGGTATGCGTCAGGCTGCCGGCGGAGGACGATCCGTAGTTCACGCGTCCGTTCTGCGGCCGCGCCCAGGCGATGAACTCCTGCACGTTGCGGGCGGGGACGGACGGATGGACGCAGAGGATCAGCGAGGATTGCAGCATCATCCCGATCGCCGTGGCCTGCAGCGGGTCGAAGGGCAGCGGCCCCATGGTGTGCGGGTTGATAGTCATCGGCGCTGAATTGCCGACCAGCAGCGTGTAGCCGTCCGGCCGGGCGCGCAGCACCG
The DNA here is from genome assembly GCF_050563545.1 of Falsiroseomonas sp. HW251. Taxonomy (NCBI): domain Bacteria; kingdom Pseudomonadati; phylum Pseudomonadota; class Alphaproteobacteria; order Acetobacterales; family Roseomonadaceae; genus Falsiroseomonas; species Falsiroseomonas sp. HW251. Next base: position 44,340 of record NZ_JBNXUM010000018.1, on the reverse strand, counting down.
CATCGGTGCCGAGGTTGCCGCCGGCGCCGCCGCGGTTGTCGATCACCACGGGCTGGCCGAGCGCCGCCTGCAGCCCGGGCTGGAGGACGCGCGCGGCGAAGTCGGTCTGCCCGCCCGGCGGGAAGCCCACGACGAGGGTGACAGGGCGCGAGGGCCAGGCGCCCTGCGCCCCGGCCACCCGCGGCAGCGCCAGCGCCCCGCCTGCCGCGGTGATCAGCGCGCGCCGTCCGAGATCCCGTGCCATGTCGTTCCTCCCGCTTCGAACAGCGTCCGGACCGGCAGGCTAGCAACGACCATCGGTCGAAGGCGACCGCAATCTGGGATCAGAGCGCCCGGAGCGTGAACCCGAGCAGCGCGGCCGAGGCGAACAGGATGACCGTGAAGGTCAGCGCGATGCCGAAGACGCGCAGGCGGAAATCCTCGGGCTCGCTGGAGATGCCGGTGGCGTGGATCACGCGCCCCGCCACCAGCAGCGTGCCGAAGACGTGCAGTGCCCAGTCCGGCACGCCGTTGATCTCGCCGAGGGCGAGCAGGATCAGCGCGAGCGGGACATACTCTGCGAAGTTGCCCTGCGCGCGCGCCGCGCGCTCCACCAGGCGGTGCGGCGTGCCGAGCGGGACCTTGTGGATCCGGCGCGCCCTGGTCACGCGCGCGGAGAGCCAGACGAAGTAGAGCCCGAGCAGGCTCGCATAGAGCGCGGTCACCAGCAGCATCAGGCGCTCTCCTTCACATCGGCCGTGGTGCCGCCGGACAGCCGCAGCAGGTCGGCGGCGGTGGTGGCGAAGACATGCATCGGCGACCCCGCCGCCGCCCAGACGCGGTCGTAGGCGAGGAGATCCTGGTCCACCAGCACCACCGGCGCCGTGAGGTGGCCGAGCGGCGCGACGCCGCCGATCGCGAAGCCCGTGACGTCGCGCACCCAGTTGCCGTCGGCGCGCTTGATGACCAGGCCCGTCGCGGCTGCGACCTTGGCGATGTCCACGCGGTTCGCGCCGGAGGCGATGACCAGCACGACCCGCTCGCCCCCGCGGAACACGATCGACTTGGCGATCTGCGCGACCTCGCAGCCCACCGCGGCCGCGGCCTCGGCGGCGCTGCGGGTGCCCTCGGGGAAGGCCTGGACCGTGTCGGCATGGCCGGCCGCCAGCAGCGCCGCCCTGACGCGTTCGACAGAACCCCCCGACATCCCTATCTCCCCAGGCAATGGAACCCCTGGCCCTCTACATCCACTGGCCCTTCTGCCTCGCCAAGTGCCCCTACTGCGATTTCAACAGCCATGTGCGGGACCGCGTGGACCAGGGCGCCTTCGCTGCCGCGCTGCGGGCCGAGCTGGCGCGGGAGGCGGCGCGTGCCAATGGGAGCCAGGGGCGCCGGCCGCTGGCCTCGATTTTCTTCGGCGGCGGCACGCCGAGCCTGATGGACCCCGCGACCGCCGCCCTGCTGATCGAGGACGCGGCGCGGCTCTTCGACCCGCTGCCCGGCATCGAGATCACGCTGGAGGCCAATCCGACCAGCGTGGAGCGCGGGAAGCTCCGCGACTTCCGCGCGGCGGGGGTGAACCGCGCCTCGCTCGGCGTGCAGGCGCTGGACCAGGCGGCGCTGGATTTCCTCGGGCGGCAGCACGACGCGGCGCAGGCCATCGCGGCGCTGGAGCATGCGCGCGAGACCTTCCCGCGGCTCTCCTTCGACCTGATCTATGCCCGGCCCGGCCAGGCCGAAGCGGCCTGGCGGGCGGAGCTGCGCCGGGCTCTGGCGCTCGCGGCCGATCACCTCTCGCTGTATCAGCTGACGATCGAGCCGGGGACGCAATTCGCGACCTTGCACGGCCGCGGCGAATTTTCGCTGCCCGAAGGCGAGGAGGCCGCGCTTCTCTACAATGCCACCGCCGAGGAAGCCGCGCGCTTCGGCCTGCACCGCTACGAGGTCAGCAACTACGCGAAGCCCGGCGCGGAAAGCCGGCACAACCTGGCGTACTGGCGCTATGGCGACTATGTCGGCATCGGCGCCGGCGCGCATCAGCGCATCACGCTCGACGGCGCGATCCTGGCGGCGCGGCGGCATCGCGCGCCGGAGGAATGGCTCGCGCGCGTGCGGCGCGACGGCCACGCCGTGACGGAGGAGGAGGCGCTGTCGCCCCGCGACCGTGCGCGGGAGGCGCTGCTGATGGGGCTTCGGCTGGCGGAGGGCGTGGATCCCCGGCGGATCGAGGCGCGGTCGTCATTGCCCTTCGCCGAATGCGTCGACGGCAGCATGCTGGATGCGCTCGTCGAGGAAGGATTGCTGGCGTGGCGCGACGGGCGCCTCGTCGCGACGGATGACGGGCTGCTGCGGCTGGACGCGATGCTGCCCTTGCTGGTGCAATAGCCTGCGATCGTGCCAGGTGCGCCCGCCGCAGGCGGGTGCGCGGGCGCGTGAATCGCAGGCTCGTGCTATGCATTCGCGATGACGACCGCCTTCCTCGGCGCCTATGGCTTCGGCAATCTCGGTGACGAGCTCTGCCTAATGGAGGCGCTGCGCGCCTTCCCGACCGACGACGCCCATGCGCTCTCGCCCGATGCCGCTTGGACGCTGCGCTGCGTGCCCGGGCTCGCCGCCTGCTTCACGGAACCCGAGGAAATGCTGGCGCTCGCGCCGTCGCGCATCGTCTTCGGCGGCGGCATGTTCGGCGTCGGCGCGGCCTTCCGGCGCTGGATGCCGGCGCTGGCGCAGGCGCAGGAGGAAGGGGCCGAGATCCACTTCCACAACCTCGGCCTGGCGCGGCTGAAATTCGACCTCGACTGGCTGGATGGGGCGGCGCGCGAGGTCTTCGCGCGCGCGGCGTCCTTCACCGTGCGCGACTACGTCAGCGTCGAGATGGCCGCCGAAGCCGGGCTCGGCCGCATGCCGCGCATCACCTTCCACCCGGAGGCCGACATCCCCGCCGACCCGTCGCTGGCGGAGGAGCTGCTGGCCGGCGGCGGGACGCTGCTCGGCGTCTCGATCATCCCGACGCCGGGCATGCGCGCGGCGCTGGCGCATGACGCGGATCGCGTGCGCGCGCTGCTGCGCGAATTCGACGACCACGCCGTGCTGCCGGTGCCGAGCACCGTGCATCGCGACGCCGCGGAGGAGGACGACATCGCCGGCATCGTGGATTTCCTGCGCGACTTCCTCCCCGGTGCGGCGATCGCGGCGCCCGCGCTGCTCGACCACGGCTTCCGCTACGACAGGCTGACGCCCGCGACGCTGAAAGGGCTTGTCGCGCGCTGTCGCACGCTGCTGTCGCAGCGCAAGCACAACGCCATCCACGCGATCGGCGCGGGGGTGCGCGTGATCGGCCTGCACCCGATCGAGGACGACAGCCTGCGCCGCACCTTCGTCGCGCTGTCGCACCGCCTGCCGCCGGGCTCGCGCTGCGTCGGACTGGCCGCGCCGTGAGGACGCTGCTCGTCACCGAGGCGCCGTTCCGCGACCTCACCTACCGCGCCTGCACGTTGCAGGCGCGCGAGTCCGTCCCGCACGAGGGGCCGATGCTGCTGGCGACGCCGGCCGAACGGGTGCCGCCGGGCTTCGCGCCGATGCCGCCCGACACCGTGCCGGACGGGGTGGAGCAGGTGGTGCTCGCCGGGCCCTTCCTGGTGCGGCACCGGCTGGAACGCGCGCTGGCGACCGCGGCGGAGGCGGTCGCCGCCGGCGCGCGGCTGCTGGTGCACAATCTCGGGCTCGAGGACGGGGCGGCGCGGATCGAACCGCCGGCGGGCGTGTCGGTGATGGACGGCGCGGAGCCGCTGCTGCTGCGCGACCACCGCACCGCCAACGTGCTCACGCTGTGGCGTGTCGCGGCGCCGATGCGCATCCTCGGCTACCCCGAGCGGCATGTCGCGCCCGATCCCTTCCTGGCGCGAGGCCTGCCGGACGGCCCGGTGCTCGGCATCGCCTTCCGCGGCGGGGAGGAGATGCGGAAATCCTGGCAGCCGCGCCTGCCGGCCATCACGCGGCTGCTGGCGCGCGCGCGGGGCTGGCACGCGCTGCCGCTGCCGACCCGCCTGCCCGGAACCGGCGACGAGGACGGGCCGGCGACGCGCGCGATCCTGTCGGCCGCGCTGCCCGGCGCGGCGCCGCTGCTGCCGGAGCTCGAGGATCCCGAGGCCTGGCGCCGGCTGCTCGGGCCCGCGCGACTGAAGGCGCTGGTCGCGCGCTGCGCGCTGGTGGTGACGAACCGCGACCTTGTCGCGGCCTATGCGGTGGCGGCGGGCGTGCCGGTGATCGGGGTGGCGCTGGGCGCGGACCGGCGGATCGTGTCGTGCCTTGCGACGCTGGCGAATGAATTGCCGCCGGGGTCGGCGCTGGTGCATCCGGCGCCGGGGTGATGCACTGGCTGCCACCCCGACCCTTCCTTGCGAGCGGAGGGCCATCGCATCTCGATTTGGCGCTACGTCGGAGGCCCAGGAGTTTCCCTCTCCCGCCTGGGCGGGGGCCGACGCACTGCCTCGGCGCAGAAGCGGCCGGCTTCAGCCGAGGACGCGCAGGCCGGTCAAGGTGGGGGTGGAGCGCGAAGCGCTGGTACCGCCGCACTGACCAGCTTCGCGACCCCCTCACCTTACCTCTCCCCCTTCCAGGGGGAGAGGGAAATCAAAGGGGAACCGGCCGCCAAACGCGATCGCCCTGCCCGAAAGCGAGAACGGAAGCGGCGGTGCCGACGATCACTCCCGCCGCTTCGCGGCCTCCGCGCGCATCGCGAGCACGTAGTCCGCCAGGGCGCGGCCGTGGTCGGAGGCCGTCGCGACGGTTGGCTCGCAGGCGCCCTGCAGGCGCACGAGCGACAGCACGTCGCCATCCGCGGCCTCGATGCCGATGCCCGCGAAGCCGAAGCCCATGCGCTCGAACTCCGTGCTGAGCTCCTCGGTCAGCGCATCGCCGAGCGGCAGGCCGAGCAGGGTGCAGGCGATGCCGCGCCGCTCCAGCTCCTTCACATGGGCGCGCACGGCATCGAGCGCGTCGAGCCCATAGGCGCCGATGCGGATCTCGGCGCGGCCCTGCTCGGGCAGGGCGCGCAGCACCAGCCGCGTCGCCGCCGCGGGCTCAGCCTCCGCCGCGCCGTCCTGCCAGGCGCGGTGCAGCCCGGCGCGGTCGAGGATCGCACGCAGCATCGCGGCGTGGCGCGCCGGCGCGTGCACCCCTCGCACCGGCCCGCCGCCGCCGAGCTGGAAGCGCAGCAGGTTGCCGCGCGGCGCCGCGCCGGCAGCGGGCGCGGGTCCTGGCAGCAGCGCGGTTTCCACCGCGCCCTGGTCCAGCAGGCGGCGCTGCGCGTCCTCCGCCGCGGCGTTCACGGTGCAGGCGACGCCGTGCAGCCCCTGCGTCCTTGCGCGCCCCAGGATGTGCGACTGCAGCTGCGCAAACAGGCCATGGCCGCGATAGCGCGGATCCACCACCGCGACGGCGCATTCCGCGACGCGCGCGCCGGGTTCCTCGAACATCAGCCCGGCATGGCCGACGACCTCCCCGGCCTCGTTCGCCGCGACGGAGGAGACCAGCAGCCTCGCGCGCAGCAGCTGCGCGACGCGGTCGGGGAAATAGACCTGCTCGTTCGCGTAGTCGTAGCCATGCGCACGCCACAGGCAGCGCGCCAGGCCCGGCGCGTCCTCCTCGGTCATCGGCCGGATCGCGACCCGGTCCAGCGCGACGGGCGGATCGGGGGCGGAAGCGGGCTCCGGCGGGTCGAGCAGGCCGGGGCCGAGCCGGCGGATCAGCTCCAGCCGCTTGCCGCCGCGGCCGAGGTTGCGGAAGACGACCTCATGCGCGAAGGCGCGCATCAGCACGATGCCGACCTGCCCGGGATCGCGCCGCGCGGCGAGGTGGGGATCCTCCGGCAGGCCCTGGTCCTCCACGACGATGGCGACCTGGTCCGGGCGCGCGATCACCGCGATGTCGAACGCCCCGGGCGCGCCGGGGTCGAAGGCGTTGCGCACGACGTGCAGGCAGGCTTCCTCGACCAGCAGGTCGAAGCCCGGCAGGTCGGCTTCCGGGATGCCGGCATGCGCCAGCACGCGGGAACAGAAGTCGCGCACCGGGACGACGAGCTTCTCGTCGGCCGCGACGGTGATGCGCGTGAGCAGGCGGTCCGCGGAGGTCACGCGGTGCAGGGTAGCCGAGGCGCCGTTCCGGCGTCAGTCCTGGCGGGACAGGTCCAGGGCGCGGGCATAGACCTGCTTGCGCGGCAGCCCGGTGGCGGCGGCAACCATCGCGGCGGCGTCGCGGAGGCTGGCGTTCCGCATCGCCGCGCGAAGCCGGGCGTCGAGGTCCACCTCGTCTGTCGTCTCGGCCGGCGCGGGGCCGATGACGACGCAGATCTCGCCCAGCGCGTCATGCGCGGCGTAATGGGCGGCGAGCGCCGACAGGCTGCCGCGGCGCACCTCCTCGAAGCGCTTGGTCAGCTCGCGCGCGACCGCGGCGGGCCGGTCGGGGCCCAGCCCCTCGGCCAGGGCGGCGAGCGTCTCGGCGATGCGGTGCGGCGCCTCGTAGAGCACGATGCTGGCGGAAAGCCCGGCGCGCTCGGCCGCGCGCAGCCCCGCGATGGCCGCGGCGCGCGCGCCGCCCTTCGGCGGCAGGAAGCCCTGGAAGAGGAAGGGGTGCGGCGGCAACCCCGACAGGGTCAGCGCCATTACCGCGGCGTTGGGGCCGGGAATGGCGGTCAGCGGCAGCCCGGCCTCGATCACCGCGCGGACCAGGCGGTAGCCGGGGTCGGAGACCAGCGGCGTCCCGGCATCCGAGGCCAGCGTCAGGCGTTGCCCCCCACGAAGCCTTTCCAGCACCTGCGGGACGACAGCGGTTTCGTTATGGTCGTGCAGTGGCAGGAGAGGCGCGGACATGCCATGACGGGCCAGCAATTGGCCGGTCACCCTCGTATCCTCGCAGAGCACCGCGTCGGCGGCGCCGAGCGCGGCGAGCGCGCGGGGGGACAGGTCGCCTAGGTTGCCGATCGGCGTTGCCACGAGGCAGAGCCCTCCGGGAGCCCATCCCGGGGGGGCCGCGCCCGGCTCCGCCCGCTGGGGAGGATCGTCACTTGCCATTGTCAGCCTCGCCTCGCGCCTGGACCCGCCGCGCGGGCCTGTTCGCCGCCGTCCTTCTCGGCCTGGCGGGCTGCGCCGCGCAACCCTCCGCCCCGAGCCGGCCGGGCACCGCGGCGCCCTTCGGCGCGCCGGGCCAGGGCCAGGTGGCGCGGGCGGGGCTGCTGCTGCCGCTGTCGGGCGCGCAGGCGCCGCTCGGCCAGACCCTGATGAACGCCGCCGTGATGGGCATGTTCGACGAGGCGCCGACCGGGGTGGAGTTCGTGCCGCGCGACACCGGGGGCACCGCCGGCGGCGCCGCCGCGGCGGCGCGGGCGGCGATCGGCGACGGCGCCCGCGTCCTGGTGGGACCGCTGACGAGCGCCGAGGCCGCCGCCGTCGCGCCGGTCGCGCAGGCCGCGCAGGTCCCGCTGCTGGCCTTCACCAACGATGCGCAGCGCGCCGGGCCCGGCGTCTGGGTGATGGGCATGACGCCGGCGCAGCAGGTCCGCCGGGTTGTGGCCTCCGCCGCGCGGGACGGGGCGCAGCGCTTTGTCCTGGCCGCGCCGAACAACGATTTCGGGCGCGCGCTGGCCGCGGCGACGCGGGGCGCGGCGGCCGATCTCGGCGTGACGGCCGCGGTGTCGCTGCACCCCGTGGGCGCCGACATGGGCAGCGCGGCCGCCGCCGCACGCGCCGCCGCGCCGCAGGCCGACGCGGTGCTGCTCGGCGAGGGCGGGGACCGCGCAACGCGCTTCGCCCTGGCCTGGGCCGAGGGGATGGACCCGTTGCAGCGGCCGCGGCTGCTCGGCACCGCGCTGTGGCTCAACGACCCGTCGCTGCGGGTGGAGGGGCCGCTGGCCGGCGCCTGGTTCCCGGGGCCCGACCCGACCTCCCGCGCGCGGTTCGAGCAGCGCTTCCGCGACGCTTTCGGCGACGCGCCGCCGCGCATCGCGGCCTCGGCCTACGATGCGGGGGCGCTGGCCGCGCGGGCGCTGCGCGCACGGGCGCCGCTGGACAGCCTGACGGCGTCGCGCAGCTTCCAAGGCGCGGACGGGCCGGTGCGGCTGCTGCCGGGCGGGCAGACCGCGCGGGGGCTCGCGATCTACGCGCTGTCGCCGGGCGGTGAGGCGGTGGCGGTGGAGCCGGCGACCGAGCCGGCAGGCACGGGCTTCTAGGGCGGCGATGCCGGTGGCCGGTCCGCCGGCCGGGCGGCTGCTCGCCGCCGCGGGGCTGATCGGCGGGGTGCCGGCCGTGGCGCTGCTGGCGCTGCTCGGCTTCGGCTGGGTGGAACCGCTGCCGGGCGCCGTCGCGCTGCTCGCCTGCATCGCGACGGCCTTCGTGCTGGCGCGGATCTGGCTGGGGAACCTGCGCCGCCTCGGCGACGCGCTGCGGCGCGCGGCGGCAGGCGAGGCCGACCCGCGGGAGGAAAGCGGCGGCATCCTGCTGCCCTCCGTCGCCGCGATCGCCGACGACATGCGCCGGCTCGCGCGCAGCGTGAACGAGCGGTCGGACCTGGTGCTGCGGCTGCGCCGCGCCGACGAGGCGGTGGTGGAGCGCCTGCCCGACCCGCTGGTGGTGCTCGATGCGAACGGCGCGGCGCTGCGGGCCAATGCCGCGGCGCGCGCGCTGTTCGGCGGAGCGGGTGGGGTCGGCGGGCTCGCCGCGGGCGGAATCGGGGATCTCGCGGCGCTGCTGCGCCATCCCGCCCTGGCCGAGGCGCTGGACGCGGCGCGCGCCGGCGCGCCGGCGGCCGTGGACGTCGCGCTGCCCGTGCCGGTGGCGCGCGAGCTGAAGGTGCATGTCATCCCGATGGAGCCGCCTCTGGCCGATGGCGGGCGGCAGGTGCTCGTGCTGTCGGACCGCACGCGCGACCGCGCGGTGGAGCGGATGCGCGCGGATTTCGTGGCCAATGCGAGCCACGAGCTGCGCACGCCGCTCGCCTCCGTCATAGGCTTCATCGAGACGCTGCGCGGCCCGGCGCGCGACGATGCCGAGGCGCGCGACCGCTTCCTCGGCATCATGGCAGAGCAGTCGGAGCGGATGCGGCGGCTGATCGACGACCTGCTGGGCCTGTCGCGCATCGAGACGACGGAACACCAGCCGCCGGAGGGCGAGGTGGACCTTGCCTCGCTGGCGGCGGCCGAGGCGGCGGCGCTGGCGCCGATCCTGGCCGCGCGCGGCGCCAGGCTGGAGACCGCGCTGGAGCCCGGCACCGTCGCCGCGCCCGCCGATGCGGAACAGCTGGGACAGGTGCTGCGCAACCTGCTGGAGAACGCGGTCCGGCACGGGAAGGAAGGCGGGACGGTGCGGCTCTCCGTCGCCCCCGCCGCGCCCGATCCCCGGCTTCCGGCGCGGCCTGGCGCGATGCTGGCGGTCTCCGATGACGGGCCGGGCATCGCGCGCCACCACCTGCCGCGCCTGACCGAGCGCTTCTACCGCGTCGACCGCGGGCGGTCGCGCAGCTCGGGCGGGACGGGGCTCGGGCTCGCCATCGTCAAGCACATCGTGAACCGCCACCGCGGCCACCTGCTGATCGAGAGCGAGGAGGGGGCGGGCGCGACCTTCAGGGTGTGGCTACCGGCGGAGCGGGCGGCGAAGTAGGGCTCAGGCCGCCGCGATCGGGTGGGCGATCGGCGATTGCGGGCCGACCCCGCCGCGCGGGCGGAAGCGCTCGCGCCGGGGCTCGAGCGCCTCCAGGCGTGCCATGTCGAACAGGCGCCAGCCCGGGGCGCGGTCGCCGCGCTCGTCGGCGATCTGCCAGGCGAGCAGCGCCAGCCGCCCGCGGGCGGAACGGCCGACGGCATGCGGATGCACCCGGCGCCAGGCACCGGCATAGCGGAGATCGAGCGCGCGGCGTGCGCGCAGCGCCGCGGCGAGCAGCGCCACTGCCGCGCCAGGACGCAGCGGAGGCGGACATGGGATCGGCATGGCTTCGATGTGGGAATTTATGCCCGTAACTTCAAGTGCAACCGCACGCGCTCGGCGCGCGGGGCAGCAACCCAGGGTGCAGCAAGGCGGCGTTTGTCACGGGCTGTCGCCGCCCCTTGCCTTGATTGTATACCGTAGGCCATCACTGGCTCAACCCTCACGCGTGCGTGATCGCGACGAGGGAAGCCTTCCGTCGCCGGGGCGTTTGCGACCCGGTTCTTCCGTCCACCAGCCCGGAGTTGCGCGTGGCCCCGCACCAGCCCTTGTTCCGCTCCTTCTTCCTAGGCGGGTTCGAATGCTCGACGCATCGTCGGCGCGATGGCCGCCGGCTCGATCTCATCGCCTCGACCCACCATGACCTGCTTGCCGAGCAGGATTACCGCCAGCTCGGCGAGCACGGGATCCGGGCGGCGCGCGACGGCGTGCGCTGGCACCTCGTCGAGGCGGAGGGGCCGGGCCGCTACGACTGGAGCCCCGTCCTGCCGATGCTGCGCGCCGCGCAGCGGACCGGCACGCAGGTCGTGTGGGATCTCTGCCACTACGGCTGGCCGGACTGGCTGGATTTCTTCTCCGACGAGTTCGTCACCCGCTTCGCCGACTATGCCGCGGCCTTCGCGAAGCTCGCCTTCGAGGAGACAGGCGAGCCGCCGATCCTCTGCCCGCTGAACGAGATCTCCTTCCTTGCCTGGGCGGGCGGGGAGACCGGCCACTTCAACCCCTGCACCAACGGCCGCGGGCCGGAGGTGAAGCGCCAGGCGGTGCGCGCGACGCTGGCGGCCACGCGCGCCGCGCGGGCCGCCGTGCCGGGCACGCGGGTCTTCGCGGTGGAGCCGCTGGTCCACACCCATGGGCGCCCCAACGTTGATGCCGACATCGAGCCCGCCATCCGCCGCAACGCCGGCGTCTGGGAAGCCTGGGACATGATCCTCGGCCGCAACGCGCCGGAGCTCGGCGGCGCGGAGGACATGCTCGACGCCATCGGGATCAATTTCTACTGGAACAACCAGTGGTGGCTGCATGAGGGCCACGACGCCGCGCCGATGTCCGTCTTCGACGAGCGCTGGATCCCGCTGCGCGACCTGCTGAAGCGCGTGCATGACCGCTACCAGCGCCCGGTCTTCCTCGGCGAGACCAGCATCGAGGGCGACCGGCGTCCGCTCTGGCTGCGCTACGTCGCGGAGGAGGTGATGGCAGCAATCGCGGCGGGCACGCCGGTCCAGGGGGTGTGTCTCTATCCCGTGCTGAGCCATCCCGGCTGGGACGACGACCGCTACTGCCCGAACGGCCTGTTCGAGATGCCGTCGAGGAACGGCCGGCGCGAGGTCTACCGGCCGCTCGCGGAGGAGGTCGCGCGGCTGAACGCGCAGTTCGACGCCATGCGGACGGCGGGCGCGGTGCCGAGCGAGGCGGCGGAATAGAAGGACGGGGGAGGGACGGCGCCCTCCCCTACTCCGCGGCCTGGCGCGGAGCCTCGCCGGCGGCGCCGGGGCGGCGCACGCGCAGGCGGCGGATGCGGCGGGGATCGGCGTCGAGCACGCGGAACTCGAGACCCGAGGGGTGGCTGATGAGCTCCCCGCGCGCCGGCACGCGGCCTGCCAGCGTGAAGACCAGGCCGCCCACGGTGTCGATATCGGCGGCGCGTTCCTCCTCCGTCAGGACGGTGCCGAGGCGCTGCTCGAAGGCCTCCACCGTCGTGCGCGCATCGAGGTCGAGCGACCCATCCGGGCGTTCGGTGATGGTCGGCGTCGCGACCTCGTCGTGCTCGTCGCTGATGTCGCCGACGATGGTCTCGACGAGGTCCTCGATGGTGACCAGGCCGTCGATGCCGCCGTATTCGTCGACGACCAGCGCCATGTGGATGCGCTGCGCGCGCATCTGCAGCAGCAGGTCGAGCACCGGGATGGTGGGCACCACCAGCAGAGGCTTGCGCAGGATCGCCTTCATCGAGAAGGCGGCGGGGTCGCGCCCGACCGCGGCGAAGACATCCTTGATGTGGACCATCCCCACGATCTCGTCGAGGTTGCCGCGATAGACGGGGAAGCGGCTGTGGCCTTCCTTCTGGATGAGCTGGATGGCCTGTTCCAGCGTCAGGTCCTCCGGCATGGCGACGATGTCGGCGCGCGGCAGCATGACGTCGTAGGCCGTCTTGTCGCGCAGGCGCAGCACGTTGCCGAGCAGGATGCGTTCGTGCTTGTCGAGGCCGGTGTCGTCCGCCTCGCCGCGGGCGGGGTCGTCGTTGTCGGGACGGCCTTCGAGGAGTTCCTCGACGCGGTCGCGCACGCTCTCGGCTTCGCGCCGGCGCAGCAGGGATTGCAGCCGCCAGAAGAAGGTGTTGCGGCGGTCGCGGTCGGTGCCGTTGTGGCCGTTACCGCTCATGGCGTGATGACGGCGCGCGTGGGGAGAGGGCGAACGCCGCTCGAGCCCTCTCCACCCGCAGGGGGGAGAGGGTTGGGTGAGGGAGGCGCGGGCACCGAGAACCCCGTCGGCTTCACGTCGCCCCCCGCCACGGATTGGGGCGTCCAAGCCGGCGCATGATCCGCGCCTCCGCGCGTTCCATCCGCCGCGCCTCGCCCGCGGCCAGGTGATCGTAGCCCGCGAGATGCAGCGCGCCATGGGCGACGAGATGCGCCAGGTGATCGGCGGTGCGACGCCCCGCGCCGCGCGCCTCGCGGCGGACGACACCCAGGGCCACGGCGACGTCGCCCAGGTAGCCCGGCGCCTCCGCCGGGAAGGAAAGGACGTTGGTCGGCTTGGCCTTGGCGCGGTGGCGGCCGTTCAGGCGCTTCACCGCGGCGTCGTCGGCGAGCAGCACCGTGATGGCGCCCCGCGCGCCGGTCTCTTCCAGCGCGGCGGCGGCCGCGCGGCGGACCAGGGCCTCGGGCCGCGGCACGGCCGCGCGCCATCCCCTGCTCGCCAGGAGGACGGTGACCCCGTTCCCCGATCGGTTCCCGGCCGAAGGGTTCGTTCCCCTGGGGCCAGGCCGTCTACTTCCCGGTTCCATCCTTCTCCACGCCAGCGCGCCCGCGCCCGCCTTCCCGCGGGCGGGAGGCGGCGTCGGCGCGTCCATAGGCCGAGACGATCTTCGCGACCAGCGGATGCCTTACCACATCGCGTTCGGCAAATCTCGCGACCGCGATGCCGTCCACGCCGTCCAGGATCGCCAGCGCCTCATGCAGGCCGGAGGCCTGGCCGGGGGGCAGGTCAACCTGGGTAGGGTCGCCGGTGACGACCATGCGCGAGCCCTCGCCCATGCGGGTCAGGAACATCTTCATCTGGGCCGGCGTGGTGTTCTGCGCCTCGTCCAGGATGGCGTAGCAATGCGCCAGCGTCCGGCCGCGCATGAACGCCAGCGGGGCGACCTCGATCTCGCCGGCCTCCATCCGGCGCTTGACCTGCTCGGCCGGCATCATGTCGTGCAGGGCGTCGTAGAGCGGCCGGAGATAGGGATCCACCTTCTCCTTCATGTCGCCGGGCAGGAAGCCAAGCCGCTCCCCGGCCTCCACCGCCGGGCGCGACAGCACGATCCGGTCCACTCTTCCGGCCTGCAGCAGCGCCACGCCCTGCGCGACCGCCAGGTAGGTCTTGCCGGTGCCGGCCGGGCCGACGCCGAAGACCATCTCGGCGCGCGCCAGCATCTCGATGTAGGCGGCCTGGGCGGGGCTGCGCGGCGCGATCGCGCCCTTGCGGGTGCGGATCGCGGGGATGTCCTGCAGCGGCAGGCGGGGGTCGGCTTCCTGCACGCCCTCCGCCATGCGCATCGCGGCCTCGACCTCGGCGGTGCCCACGTGTTCGCCCTTCTGCAATCGCCGCCAGAGGTCTGCCAGCGCGGCCTCCGCCACCTCGGTCCGTTCCGGCGCCCCGGTGATCGTCAGCCGGTTGCCCCGGCTGGAGATCCTGACCCCGAGCCGCATCTCGATGCGGGCGAGGTTCCGGTCATGCTCCCCGTAGAGGAGCGGCAGCAGCTGGTTGTCGTCGAAGTTCAGCGTGACGGACCGGCTGGCCGGAAGATCGGCGGGCACGCGCGGGGCGCGGGCCTCGCCTTGGCGAAACGCGAGGGCGGTGGTGCTCAAGCCGCGGCTTTCTCCTGTTCGGGTGGATCTCCGGAACGCTTGCCATCGAGGATGCGGACGGCGAGGGAGTTGGGGTGGGCGGAAACGACCTCGCAGGCCAGGACCTGACCGGCGAGGGCAGCGGGACTTTGCGTCCCTGTCGCGGCGTGCACCGGCTGCAACCAGGGCGAACGCCCGGCGGCCTGGCCGGGATGCCGGCCGGGCCCGGTGAACAGAACGTCGAAGCGAAGCCCGAGGCGCGAGCGGTTGAACGCGTGCTGCTGCTGGCGGAGCAGTTCCTGGATCTCCTGCAGGCGCCGGTCCTTCTCGGCCTCCGTCACCTGAAGTGGGGCGCCGGCGGCAGGGGTTCCAGGACGTGGCGAGTACTTGAACGAGAAGGCCTGGGCGAAGCCGACGCGCTCGATGAGGTGCAGGGTCGCCTGGTGGTCGTCCTCGGTCTCGCCGGGGTGGCCGGCGATGAAGTCGGAGGACAGCGCGAGGTCGGGGCGCACGCCGCGCAGGCGTTCCACGATCCGCAGGAAGTCGGAAGCGGTGTGGCCGCGGTTCATCGCCTTCAGCACGCGGTCCGAACCGGACTGCACGGGCAGGTGCAGGAACGGCATGAGCGCCGGGATCTCGCCATGCGCGGCGATGAGGTCGTCATCCATGTCGCGGGGGTGGGAGGTCGTGTAGCGCAGCCGCGCCAGGCCCTCGATGCCCGCGATCTCGCGCAGCAGGCGGCCGAGGCCCCAGCTCGCGCCGTCCGGGCCTTCCCCGTGATACGCGTTCACGTTCTGCCCGAGCAGCGCGATCTCGCGCGCACCCTGCGCGACCAGGCGCCCGGCCTCCGCGATCACCGCCGCGGCGGGGCGGGAGTATTCGGAGCCCCGCGTATACGGGACCACGCAGAAGGAACAGAACTTGTCGCAGCCCTCCTGGATGGTCAGGAAGGCGATCGGGCCCTGCGGGGCGCTGACCTCCGGCAGGTGGTCGAACTTGTCCTCGGCGGGGAAGTCGGTCTCGATGACCTGGCCGGCGGCGCGCGTCGCGCGCGCCACCATCTCGGGCAGGCGGTGGTAGCTCTGCGGGCCGAGGACGATGTCCACGTAGGGCGCCCGCGCGGTGATCTCCGCGCCCTCGGCCTGGGCCACGCAGCCCGCGACGGCCAGCACCATGCGCCCGCCCGTCGCCTCCTTCGCGGCGCGCAGGCGGCCGAGCTCGGAGAACAGCTTCTCGCTCGCCTTTTCCCGGATATGGCAGGTGTTGAGGATCACCATGTCGGCGTCCTCGGGAGTCTGCGTCGGCGCATAGCCCAGCGGCGCCAGGACATCGGCCATCCGGGCGCTGTCGTACACGTTCATCTGGCAGCCCCAGGTCTTCACGAAGAGACGCTTGGGCGCAGCATTATCGGTCATCGGGATCAGGGCTCCGCCGCCCCGCCGGCGGTCCGGCGGGGTGAAGGCGGGGAGATGCGCAGGCCCTGCGCCGCGGTCAAGCGCCGCGCCCGGGGCGCATCGGCACGATGCGAATCGGCACGGTTCGAAGGTGGGACGCCGCGCCGCGCCGGGTCAAGCGTGATCCGCAACAGTGTGGCGCGACGGCGACAGGGGCTGGGGAGGCCGGTTCTGCCGAAGGGTCGCGCAGCCCTCGTTCACCACCTCGAAGCAGGCGGCGGTCAGCGCCTTGCGGTCCTGCCACGCCGCGGGGTCGAGCGGGGCGTGCAGCACGATCGTCGCCCGCGTCTTGTGTCGCCGCGCCAGGCGCCAGAAATGGCTGCCGAGCTCCATGTCGCCATACCAGGCGAAGAGCGGCCGGTCGCGCCGGCAGGCCGGCAACCCGCCCAGCCGGTCGAACACCAGCGAGACCGGCTGCACCACCCGCGCATGGTCGGCGACCGAGAGGAAGGCGCTGCGGAAGGCCATGACGCGGCTGCCGTCGCTGGTCGTGCCTTCGGGGAACAGGACGATGCTGTCGCCCTGGCCGAGGCGTTCGCGGATCAGCCCCGCCTCGCCCTTCGTCCGGGTGCGGCTGCGGCTGACGAAGACGGTGCGGCCGAGCCTGGCGATCCAGCTGACGACCGGCCATTCCCCGACCTCGCGCTTGGCGACGAAGCAGGCGTCGAGCGCCGCGCCCAGCGCCACGATGTCGAGCCAGGAGGAATGGTTGGACACGAAGAGCACGGACCGCCCCGCCGCCGGCGCGCCCACGACCTGGATGCGCAGCCCCATGAGCCAGGCCGCGGCCCGCCAGTAGAACTTGCCGAAAGCCACATGCGCCTTGCCCGGCAGCACGACGAGCAGCGCCTGGACCGGCAGGGCGATAAGCGTCCAGGCCGCGATCGTCGCGATCCGCCGCGCCGCGCGGATGCGCCCGCCGAGCGGCCGGAAGCCCAGCACGTCGCCCCAGATCGTGTCCGGGTCGGATTGCGAGAAGCTGATGACCTTGCGGCGCCGCCGCGGCGGGCGCAGCGCCTCCGGGGTCGTCAGGCGGGCGGCTTCCATGCGCGCCATGTGCGCCTGCCATCGCGTCATGGCAATGAAGGGGAAGCGACGGTCCGGTGAAAGTCGCGGGAGCGTTGCAGGGCAGCCTCGCCGCGGCGCGCGTTGCGGCGGGGCGGCGGGACGGGGCAGGCTGGCCGGGAACGAGGAAGAGCTTCGCCATGACCCTGCCCCGCCGGACCCTGCTGGCGGCCACGCTGGCCGCGCCCGCGGTCATGCCCCGCGGTGCCCGAGCCCAGGGGCCCTGGGCACCCGACCGCCCCGTCCGCCTGATCGTCCCCTTCGCGCCGGGCGGCAGCCAGGACGTGCTGGGGCGCCTGTTCGCCCAGCAGGTCTCCCAGCAGGTCGGGCAGAATGTCGTGGTCGAGAACCGCGCCGGCGCCGGCGGCATCATCGGAGCACAGGAGGTCGCCCGTGCCACGCCGGACGGGCTGACACTGCTGCTGACGACCGCGGGGCAGACCACCATCGCGAAGGCGATCGGGCGACGCCTGACCTATGACCCCGTCGCCGACTTCACGCCCATCATCCACCTCAGCGACAGCCCGGTGGCGCTGGTCACCGCGCCGTCCCTGCCGCCGCGGGACCTGCAGGAACTGTTGGCCTACTGCCGCGACGCGCGGGACCCGATCCCCTACGGCTCCACCGGCATCGGCACCAACACCCACCTCATCATGGAGGAGCTGAAAGCGCGCGAGCGGCTGAAGGTGGAGCACGTTCCCTATCGCGGCGCCGCGGCCGCCTTCAACGACCTGGCGGCGGGGCGGATCGGGCTGATGTTCATCTCCGTCGCCTCCGTCATGGCGGTGTCGGGCGCACAGATGAAGGTGATCGGCGTGACGTCGCGCGAGCGCTTCCCGCCCACCCCCGACGTGCCCACGATGATCGAAGGCGGGCTGCCCGGCTTCGAAGCCTCGATCTGGACCGGCCTGGCCGGGCCCAAGGGCCTGCCGGCACCGATCGTCGCGCGCTGGAACGCGGAATTCGCCAGAGCCCTGCAGAGCGAGCTCGTCACCTCGCGCCTGCCCGCGCTCGGCTCCACCGCCAATGGCGCCGGCGCCGAGGCCTTCGGCACGCTGCTGCGCGAGGACCTCGACCGCTGGACCCGCGTCGCGGCGCCGCTGAACATCCAACTGGAGTGAGGGTTGGCGCTGGCTGCCCGGGGAGGGCGCTGCCCGCCCCGTACCCCACCCGCAAAGGGCCAGCGGGCCCTTTGAACCCATGAGTTTAACGCCGAAGGCGGGAGGGGGCACTTCGGCCCCCTCCCGCCTTCGGCGTTGAAAAATTGATTGCGGTCCAGGGGCCCATCGGCCCCTGGCAGGGAGGGTTCGGGAGGGACAGCGTCCCTCCCGAAGTCGATCAGCGCCTACCTCATCCTGTTGGCGGGGATCGGCGCCAGTTCCTGGTCGGAGCCGATCGAGGATGGCGTGCCGAAGCCCGGGAAGCGGCCTGGCCCCGGGGTGGGCTGTGTCTGCAGGGCGCGGGCGCGGCGCTCGGGCGTGGTCTCGACCTGCGAGTTCGGCGTGGGCGCGGGCTCGAACGCGGCGGCGTCGCGCGGCGGCGGCAGGGCGGTGCCGGTCGGCAGGCGCGCAGGCTGGCTCTGGCAGGCCGCCAGCAGCAGCGCCGCGCCGATCAGCGTCCGTCGTGCGGGCAGGGTCATCGTCGCGTCCTTCACCGGCGGCCCACGCCGTCGCGCAGCAGGCGCGGCAGGTCGGCCAGGTCGATCTCGTCGAGCATCGGGTTGGCGCGGAGGTCGCGGCCCCAGAGCAGTTCGAGCATCCGCACCATGCCATCCGTGGCCGGCATCGCGATACCCTTGGCCGCCGCGATGGCGAGGTAGTAGGCGAGGCCGAAGGGCACGTCCTCCGTCACGTAGCGCGTGTCGGTGGTCCTGGGGCCCAGCACTTCCGGCCGCTTCGCCGCGATCGCGGCGGTCATGGCCGCGAGCGGGCCCGGTGCCACGGGATTGGCGCGCGCGAGCACGATCGCGATGCTTTCGAGCTTGTGGCCATAGGCGGCGGCGAGTGCGTCGCGTTCCTTCTCCAGCGCCAGCATCAGGTTGCAGGCGAAGGGTGTCATGGCGGCGTATTGCGCCCACTCCTCGGCGCGTTCGATGCGCGTGACGTTGGTCAGCACGAGCACGGCATGCGCGATCGGGTTCGCGTTCAGCAGCGAGACATGCAGCGCGTCCGGCGAGAGCGGCGCGTCGAAGCCGAAGAGGTCGGTCGCGAGCGCGGCAAGGCGCGGCGCGGCGGAGGCGGGCACGGAAGCGACCTCGACGGCCTTGCGCAGCATCGCGACCCGCACGCGATCGGGGCCGAGGCGCCGCGCCCCGCCGGGCGTGGTCGCGAGAGCGCCGACCGGCGCGCGGTCGGGCATGCCGCGGCGCGCGACGAGCGCGTCCAGCACGACGGGTGCGAGGGAGGCTGCCGGCGCGACCAGGACGGGAAGGTCGGGCGGCAGCGCCGCGGCGATGCGCGGGAGAACGGCCGCATAGGCATAGGCCGGCACGGCGAGCAGCGCGGCATCGGCACCGTCGAAGGCCTCGGCCAGGTCGGTGGTTGCGTCCAGGTGGAAGTCGCCGGCGATCACGCCCTCGGCGCGCAGCGTCCCGTTCAGGCCCGCGATGCCGGCGCCGGAGGGCGACCACAGTATCGCGGAATGCCCGCGCGAGACCGCCAGCACCGCCGCCGCCGGGCCGATCGCCCCCGCCCCCAGCACCGCGAGCCGCATCGTGGTTCTCCTCAGGCCAGGCGCAGCGCGATCGCGCCCGCGCCGATCAGCGCCGCGCCGGCAAGGCGCGCGGGCGTCGGGCGTTCGCGCAGGATAGCCGCGGCGATCGCGACGCCGAACAGGATGGAGGTCTCGCGCAGCGCCGCGACGGCCGCGATCGGCGCCTGCGTCATGGCCCAGAGCGCGAGCGCATAGGACCCCAGCGTGCAGCCGCCGGCACCGAGACCGATGCGCCAGCGCCTGACCAGGTGCGGCGCCAGCGCGCGCGGCCGACGCCAGGCGACGAAGGGCAGGAAGAACGCCGCCGTCGCGACGAAGGCCCAGAGCGTGTAGGCGACGGGCGCGTCCGATCGTCGCGCGCCGATCCCGTCCACCAGCGTGTAGGTCGCGATCACCACGGCGTTGGTCAGCGCGAAGGCGATGGGTGCGGCATGCGCCCGCGCGCCGCGGCGGACCGCCATGGCCAGGATGCCCGAGGACACCAGCGCGACGCCGACCCAGCCGAGCGGCCGCAGCGCCTCGTCCAGCAGCGCCGCGGCGACGAGTGCGACGACCAGCGGCGGCGTGCCGCGCATCAGGGGATAGGCCAGGCTCAGGTCCCCTGCGCGATAGGCGGCCGCGACGAGCGAGAAGTAGCCGAGGTGGATGACGCCCGAGGCCAGGATGAAGGGCCAGCTCGCGGGCGCCGGCTGCGGCAGGAAGGGCAGCGCGACCGCGGCGATGAGCGCCGATCCCGCGACGACCAGCCCGGTGTCCAGCAGCTTGTCCGCGCCCGACTTGACCAGCGCGTTCCACGTCGCGTGCAGCGCCGCGCCGAGCAGGACGAGCAGCATGACCTGGGCGGACACAAGGGAATCCCTGACACGAAAGTGTCATGGAAGCGCAATGCGGGGGTGTTGCGAAGGTGGAGACAGCACGAACCCCCACCCGCCTCGCTCCGCTCGGCACCCTCCCCCGCAAGCGGGGGAGGGTCGGGGTGGGGGTACCGATCGCGCTACCGCCCCGCGGCGCGCCGCAACCGCGGCTTCTCCGTCGGTGCCTCCCGGTCCAGCAGCGCGTGCATCGCGGCGACCGTCTGCGGGCTGAGCTTGCGGATGGAATCCGCGAGGCGGTTCGCCAGCGCGGTTGCTTCCGGCGTCAGCCCCGCGGTATCCACGCTAATCCGCGGATGCGACAGCCGAGCGAGCTCCGCGAGCTCCTCCGCTTCGTCCCAGATCAGCCCGAAGAATTCGTTGACCTGGTGGACCAGTCCTGCCGAGGGCCGGCCGCGATGCCCGTGCTCCAGCGCCGACAGATAGGCCGACGACACCTGCAGATGCGTCGCCATTTCCTTCAGCGTCACGCCACGCGCGCGTCGCAGCGCGCGCAAGCGGGCGCCGAAGGGCGTCATCGTTCGATGCCCTCGAGCGGCGGGCGGCCGCATCCGCGGCCTTGCCTTTCGCGCCGACGCGCTGTCGCGCTGGTCGTCGTCGCGCGCCGTGCGCGGGCCGCCTTCGGCGGCCAGCTCCGCTTCATGGCCGACCTCTGCCGCGCTTGCGCAGCAGGATGTTCACCGCGCCCGTGTTGGTGGGATGCGGATGGGCCGCACCCAGCACCAGCGGGCGCAGATCCGGCGCGTTCAGCCAGTGCGGCAGCTCTCGCTTCAGGATCCCTCCCTCGGGCTGCGGGCCCTTGCCGGTGACGACCGTGACGGTGCGGACCCCGTCCAGCGCCGCATCATGCAGGAAAGCGCGCAGCGCCGCATGCGCGTCGTTCACCCGCCGTCCGTGCAGGTCGAGCGTCCGCTCGCCCGCCGCGTCGCCCTTGCGCAGCGCCTTCCAGCGCTTGCGGTCGAGCCCGCCGGGCTGCTCGCCGATGCGGAGCTCGGGCGAGACGGCGCGCTGCGGCGCGGTGGGCGCGGCCTTCGGCAGCGGCGTCGGCGCGA
Organism: Falsiroseomonas sp. HW251; assembly: GCF_050563545.1. Taxonomy (NCBI): domain Bacteria; kingdom Pseudomonadati; phylum Pseudomonadota; class Alphaproteobacteria; order Acetobacterales; family Roseomonadaceae; genus Falsiroseomonas; species Falsiroseomonas sp. HW251. The sequence goes on along the minus strand of NZ_JBNXUM010000018.1, from coordinate 23,180 downwards.
TCGCCTCTGGCGCGGGATCGCCCGGCGGCGCCTCGGGCCGGGAACGGCCGAACAGGGGCACGATATCCGCCGTGAAGGCGTGCCACAGCGAGAGATCCGCGCGCGTCAGCGCCTTCCGTCGCGGTGGCATCGCAAGCCGTGTCTCACTCGCCCGTGGCGGTCTCGCCCGGGCGGGCGACGGCCTCGGCCCGCGCCTCGGCGGGTGTGCTCTCGCGGGGCGCGGGCTCGTCCTCGACCAGCAGGACATGCAGGCGCCGCGGGCCATGCGCGCCGAGTTCCAGCGTCTGCTCGATGTCGGCCGAACGCGACGGGCCCGTGACCAGCATGAGGTTGCGCGGCATCCATCCGCCGGTCAGCGGGTCGCGCCGCTCCACCCGCAGCCGGTCCCAGGCTTCCTCATAGGCGCCGACGATCGCGCTGGCGCGCAGCACCACGATCTCGGTGTCCGGCAGCAGGTTCAGCGTCGCCGGGCGCACGGGGTCGGAGGGGAAGAAGAGCGTCCCCGTTTCCGCGACGCCCGCCCAGGCATGCTGCAGCGACACCTGGTCGCCGTCGCGCGCGCGCCTTGCCTCGCGCTCGATCATCGGGCGCTGCGACCAGTCGATGGCGTCGAATTCGGGATGCGGCGCGACAACCAGGCGCGCGGGCAGGTTCTGCGCGGCCAGGTATTCCGCCACCGCCTCCGGCACCGACCCGATGTCAGGGATGCGGTGGACGGTGCCGAATTCCTTCTCGACGTTGCGGATGAAGAGCGCGATCTGCTCCGGCCGCGGCACGCGCGACCGCGCGGGGATCAGGTGGCGCGGATGGGTGGCGAGCCGTCCGTCCAGCATCGCCGCCTGGTCGGCCGGGAGCGGCCCGCGCTTCAGGCCGCGGCGGATGCCGCCGAGGATGGCGTCCCTGCTCATCGCTTCTGCGCCTTGTAGCGCGCCATGAAGGTGCCGCCGGGCTCGGGCGCCGGCAGGTCGCGGCCCTGGGTCCAGCCTCCCGCAAAAGGCATCGAGCGGAACGCGCCGCGCCCGCGCGCCAGCAGCGACAGCGCGCCGACGCCCATCCGCGTCGCCGCGCGATACAGCGCCGGCCGCTTCGCGAACCACGCCCAGAGCGCGAGGTTGCTGCGGATCGCCGCCGGCGTGAGATGCCGCTCGAACTCGCGCTCGCGCCAGTGCCGCATCAGCTTGGGCAGCGGGATCTTCACGGGGCAGACGCTCTCGCACTTCCCGCAGAAGGTGGACGCGTTCGGCAGGTGCCCGGTCTTCTCGACGCCGACGAGCGAGGGTGTCAGCACGCTGCCCATCGGGCCGGGATAAACCCAGCCATAGGCATGCCCGCCCACCGCGCCATAGACCGGGCAGTGGTTCATGCAGGCCGCGCAGCGGATGCAGCGCAGCATCTCCTGGAACTCGGTTCCGATCATGTTGGACCGGCCATTGTCGATCAGGACGACGTGGTATTCCTCGGGCCCGTCGAGGTCGCCTTCGCGCCGCACGCCGGTCGAGAAGGTCGTGTAGACCGAGAAATCCTGCCCCGTCGCGCTGCGCGCGAGCAGGCGCAGCAGGCTCGTCGCGTCCTCGAGCGTCGGCACCATCTTCTCGATGCTTGCGAGCGCGATGTGCACGCGCGGCAGCGTCTGGGTGAGGTCGCCGTTGCCCTCGTTGGTGACGATCACCGAGGAGCCCGTCTCCGCGATCAGGAAGTTCGCGCCGGTGATGCCGACATCGGCGGCGAGGAACTTCTGGCGCAGCCTGGTGCGCGCCTCGGTCAGGATGTCGCGGCGTTCGTGGAAGACGCGGTTGGGATCGAGGTCGGTGTGTGCGCGGCGGAAATCCGCTTCCCAGTCCTCGCGGTTCAGGTGGAAGGCGGGCGCGATGATGTGGCTCGGGTGTTCCTCCCGCAGCTGGATGATGTACTCCCCGAGGTCGGTCTCGACCGGCGTGATGCCGTGCGCGGCCAGGTGGTCGTTGACCCCGATCTCCTCGGAGATCATGGACTTGCCCTTGGTCACGGTCTTCGCACCGGCGTCGCGGCAGATCCGCAGCACGGCCGCGCGCGCCTCTTCCGCGGTGCTGCACCAATGCACCTTGCCGCCGGCCTTCTCGACGTTCGCGGCATAGACCTCGAGGTAATGGTCGAGGTTGGCGAGCGTGTGGTTCTTGATGTCGCGGCCGATGTCGCGCAGGCGCTCGAATTCCGGCAGCGCCTGCACGGCGATTGCGCGGCGCTGCAGGAAGGCGCCCTTCGCCTTGCCGAGCGCCTTCTGCAGCCCGGGATCGGCCAGCGCCTGCGCGGCGTTGCGCTTGAAGGCGGGGGAGGTGACCTGGACCATCGCGCTACGCCTTCGCCTCGCCGATCGGCGCCGCTTCTTCCGTCATGCCGGCCAGCACCTCCGCGACGTGGCGCACCTGCACGGACGAGCCCTCGCGCTTCAGGCGGCCGGCCATGTTGAGCAGGCAGCCCAGGTCGCCGGCCAGCAGCAGGTCGGCGCCGGTCTGCGCGATGTTCGCGACCTTGTCGGAGACCATGCGGACCGAGATGTCGGGATACTTCACGCAGAAGGTGCCGCCGAAGCCGCAGCAGACCTCGGCGTCCGGCAGTTCGCTGAGCGTGACGCCGGCGACGCTGTTCAGCAGCCTGCGCGGCTGTTCCTTGACGCCGAGCTCGCGCAGGCCCGAGCAGGAATCATGGTACGTGACGATCGCGTCGCAGCGCGCGGTGACGTTGTCCAAGCCCATCACGTCGGTCAGGAAGGACACGAGCTCATGCGTCTTCGCGCCCAGCCGTTCGGCGCGGGCGCGGTATTCCGGGTCGTCGTCGAACAGGCCGGGATAGTGGTGCGCGATCATCCCGCCGCAGGACCCGGACGGGGCGACCACGAAGTCATAGGGCAGGAAGGCGTCGATCACGTTCCGCGCGAGGTCGCGCGCCGTCGCGCGGTCGCCGGTGTTGTAGGCGGGCTGGCCGCAGCAGGTCTGGGCCTCCGGCACCTCGACCTGGCAGCCCGCCTGCTCCAGCAGCCTGATGGCGGCGAAGCCGACGGTCGGCCGGTAGAGGTCCACCAGGCAGGTGACGAACAGGGCGACGCGCGGACGGGACTGCAGCATCAGGTCAAGGTAGGGGGTTCGGGCGGGTTCGGGGAGGGGCCGCCCTGACGGCCATCAGCGCGCCAGGTTGGCTCACCCCCACCCTCCCGCGCTTCGCGCAGGCCCCTCGCTCCCCCGCAAGCGGGAGAGGGGCCTTCCGGCCCGCTTCGGGAACGCGGTCAGCCCGGCGTTTCGGCCCGGGGCTCGGCGAAGGGGGGCTGGAGCCACAGCGCGTCCTTCACCTTCTTCGCCACGAACTCGGCATGGACGGCGATCTCGGCCTCCGACGGCACGATCGGGCGAGGGGTGCGGATCACCGGGGCCTCGTCGGCCTCCAGCACCGGGCCTGAGCGGCGGTTGGCCGCGTTCAGCTCCAGGCCGGGCTGCTTGCCGCCCATGAGCTGGAGGAACACCTCCGCCAGCAGCTTCACGTCGAGCAGCGCGTTGTGCGAGGTGCGCATGGAGTTGTCCACGCCGAGCCGCCGGCACAGCGCGTCCAGGCTGTTGGGCAGGCCGGGATAGCGGCGCTTGGCGATATCCAGGCTGTCCACCATCCGCGCGCGATCCAGCTTCGGCATCCCGCAGCGGACCAGCTCCGCGTCCAGGAAGCCGAAATCGAAGGGCGCGTTGTGCGCGATGATCTCGGAATCCCTGAGGAAGGCCATCATCTCATGCGCGATGCCCGCGAAGATCGGCTTGCCCCGCAGCATCTCCGCGGTGAAGCCGTGGACGCGGGTTGCCTCTTCCGGGATGTCGCGCTCGGGGTCGATGAGGACGTGGAACTGCTGGCCGGTCGGCATGAAGTTGTAGAGCTCGATCGCCGCGACCTCGATCACGCGGTCGCCGGAGGCGGGGTCGAGGCCGGTGGTCTCGGTGTCGAGCACGATCTGGCGCATCTAGGCGTGAAGCCTCCTCACGATGGCCCGGATATGCCTCTGCGCGGCGTGCCGGGACAAGCTGGTATGCACGATGTGGTCGGCCTTGCGGCGCTTTTCCGCGTCCGGCATCTGGCGCGCCAGGATCGCCGCGAACCGCTCCGGCGTCATGCCTCTCCGCGCCAGGACGCGGGTGCGCTGCACGGCCGACGGGGCGCTGACGACAATGACCTCGTCCACATGCTTCCGGCCGCCGGTTTCCAGCAGCAGCGGGATGTCGAGGACGACGACCGGCTCGCCCCGCCGGCGCGCGGCCTTCAGGAAATCCATCTCCGCCTTTCGGACGAGCGGGTGGACGATGCGCTCCAGCCGGGTCAGCGCGGCGGGATCGGTCAGGACGCGGTCGCGCAGCGCCTCGCGGTCCACGTATCGTCCCCTTGGACCGTCCCTGGTCGTGCCGGGAAAGGCGGCCTCGATCGGGCGGACGGCGCCGCCGCCCCTGCCCTGCAGCCGGTGCACCGCGGCATCGGCGTCGAAGACCGGCACGCGCAGGCGGCGGAAGGTGTTGGCCGCGGTGGACTTCCCCATGCCGATGCTGCCCGTCAGGCCCAGCACCTTCATGCTGGGTTGCACACCGGATTCACGCTTCGCTCCTCGGCCGTTGAACGGCCTGCGGTGCTTCGCGATCCGGCGCGAGATCGGCCATCACGTAGTCCCGCAGTTCCGCATCCACCTGCGGCGCCACGCCGAACCAGGCCTCGAAGCCCGGGCGGGCCTGGTGCAGCAGCATCCCGAGCCCGTCGATCGCCCTGAGCCCGCGCGCGCGGGCCTGGGCCAGAAGTGGCGTCTCCAGCGGGACGTAGACCATGTCGGCGACGACGGCCTGCGGCGGCAGGGGCGAGAGATCGATCTCCAGCGCGGGCTCGCCCGCCATGCCGAGCGAGGTGCCGTTCACCAGCAGCGCGGCGTCGCGCAGCGCCGGCTCGGCAGTGACGTGGACCGGCCCGCCGAGATCGCGCGCAATCGCCTCGGCCCGCGCGGTGGTGCGGTTGACGAGCGTTAGATGCGGGCAGCCCGCATCCAGCAGCGCCGCCGCCACCGCCCGCACCGCGCCGCCGGCGCCTAGCACCACGGCAGGGCCATCCGACGCGCGCCAGCCCGGTGCCTGTTCGCGCACGGCCTCCAGGAAGCCGAAGCCGTCGGTGCTGGTGCCGTGGATGCGCCCGTCGCGGAAGACCAGCGTGTTCACCGACCCCGCGCGCCGCGCGACCGCCGACAGCTCGTCGCAGAGCGCATAAGCCGCTTCCTTGTGCGGGATCGTCACGTTCGCGCCGGCGAAGCCAAGGTCCACCAGCCCCCGCACCGCCACATCGAAGCGCTCGGGCCGCACCGGCAGCGGCACATAGGCCCCGTCCACCCCGTGGCGCGCCAGCCAGAAGCCGTGCAGCCTCGGTGAGCGGGAATGCGAGACGGGCCAGCCGAGGATGCCCGCCAGCCGGGACTTTCCTGAGAGGGTGCGCATGACGCCGACGTGAACCCTGCCGCGCCCGCGGGTCAAGGCCGGGGGCCACCCCTTTCCACCGCCCGCCGGCGGTGCGACAGGAAGGGCGAGGAGACCCGACCATGACCAAGAGCCTCCGCGTCGCGGTCCAGATGGACCCGATCGGCTCGATCAACATCGACGCCGACAGCACCTTCGCCCTGATGCTGGAAGCGCAGTCGCGCGGCCACGTCATGTGGCACTACCACGTCCGCGACCTCGCGCTGCAGGGCGGCCGCGTCGTCGCGCATGCGCAGCCCGTGACGGTGCGGCGCGCGAAGGGCGACCACTTCACGCTCGGCGCGGCGGAGGAACTGGACCTGTCCGAGGTGGACGTCGTGCTGATGCGCCAGGACCCGCCCTTCGACATGGCCTACATCACGGCCACCCATATCCTGGAGCACATCCACCCGAAGACCCTGGTGGTGAACGACCCGGCCGCCGTGCGCAACGCGCCGGAGAAGCTCTTCGTCACCCACTTCCCGGACCTGATGCCGGAGACGCTGATCTCAGCCGATATCCGCCAGATCCGGAAGTTCCGCGACAAGCACGGCGACATCATCCTCAAGCCGCTCTTCGGCAATGGCGGTGCGGGCGTCTTCCATGTGCGGCCGGACGACCCGAACCTGAACTCGCTGCTCGAAATGTTCACCGAGCGCTCGCGCGAGCCGCTGGTGGTGCAGCGCTACGTCCCCGACGTGCGGAAGGGCGACAAGCGCATCATCCTCGTGGATGGCGAGGCGATGGGCGCGATCAACCGCGTCCCGGCGCAGGGCGAGGCGCGGTCCAACATGCATGTCGGCGGCCAGCCGGAGCCCACGAAGCTGACGGAGCGGGAGAAGGAGATCTGCGCCGCGATCGGGCCGGAGCTGAAGAAGCGCGGCATGATCTTCGTCGGGATCGACGTGATCGGCGGGTATCTCACCGAGATCAACGTGACGTCCCCGACCGGCCTGCAGGAGATCGCGCGCTTCGACGGGGTGCAACTGGAGAAGGCGATCTGGGACGCGATCGAGGGGAAGCGGTAGGACGTCTGGGGGGAGGGCCTTCCTCCGCCGCCCGTGACTTCCTCCCCGGGGGCTCGCGGCACTGCCGCGAGGCCGGAGTCGCCGGCTTAAGCCGGCGACATGAAGGCTGGTCAGGGTGGGGGGTGCGTCGTCCAGCGCGCCCTCGTCTTCCGCACCCCCACCCCAGCCCTCCCCCGCTAGCGGGGGAGGGAGTCACTGGAAAGGGGGGAGGAAAAGCGTGGAAAGCCCGCTACACCGTCGTCCGGCGGTCCGCGACGAAGCGGTAGATCACCAGCACGACTACCGCGCCGACAACCGCGCCAATCAGGCCCGCGCCTTCGCCCGCGCGGTACCAGCCGACCGCCTGGCCCAGCCAGGTCGCGACCAGGGCGCCGACGATGCCGAGCAGCGTGGTGATGATGAAGCCGCCGGGGTCGCGGCCCGGCATCAGGAATTTCGCGATCAGCCCCGCGACGAAGCCGATGATGATGGTCCAGAGGAAACCCATGGCGCCCGCTCCTGCCTTGCGCAGGCGGTAAGACGCGCGCGGCCCGCCGGTTCCCCAGGGATCAATGCGGGGATCAACGAAGGAAGGCGCGCTCCACCGGCAGGTGGTCCATCCCGAGCGCATCCGCCACCGCACCGTGCGTGATCCCTCCGGCATGGACGTTCAGCCCCTGGGCGAGATGCGGGTTCTCCGCGCAGGCCTCGGCCAACCCCTTGTCGGCGATCTGCAGCACGAAGGGCAGCGTCGCGTTGTTCAGCGCGACCGCGCTGGTCCGTGCCACCGCGCCCGGCATGTTGGTCACGCAGTAATGCACGACGCCCTCCTCGACATAGGTGGGATTGGCATGGGTGGTCGGGCGCGACGTCTCGAAGCACCCGCCCTGGTCGATGGCGACATCGACCACGACGGAGCCCGGCCGCATCGCGGCCAGCATGGCGCGGGTGACGAGCTTCGGTGCTGCCGCACCCGGCACCAGCACGGCGCCGATCACCAGGTCGGCCTCGATCACCGCTTCCTCGATCGCGGCGCGGGAGGCGAAGCGGGTCGCGACCGCGCCGCCGAACTCGACATCCAGCGCGGCCAGCACCCGCGTGCTTCGATCCAGCACCGTGACCTCGGCCCGCATCCCGCGCGCGATCCGCGCGGCGTTCGCACCGACCACGCCGCCGCCCAGCACCGCGACGCGCGCCGGCGGCACGCCAGGCACGCCGCCGAGGAGAATGCCGGCGCCGCCCGCTTCCTTCTCCAGGCAATGCGCGCCGACCTGCGGCGCCATGCGGCCCGCCACCTCGCTCATCGGGCGCAGCAGCGGCAGGCCGCCCTCGGCCTCGGTCACGGTCTCATAGGCGATCGCGCTGGCGCCCGACGCCATCAGCCCCTTCGCCTGCGCCGGGTCGGGGGCGAGATGCAGATAGGTGAACAGCACCTGGCCCGGGCGCAGCATGGCCCATTCCGCGGGCTGCGGCTCCTTCACCTTCACGATCAGGCCGGCGGTCGCGAAGACCTCCGCCGCGTCGGCGGCGATGGTGGCTCCCGCAGCCTCATATGCCGCGTCCGCGAAGCCGATCGCGGCGCCGGCGCCGGCCTGCACCAGCACGCCATGGCCGTGCGCGACGAGTTCCCGGACGGAGGCCGGCGTCAGGCCGACGCGGTATTCATGGACCTTGATCTCCCTGGGCACGCCGACGCGCATGCTGGCTTCCTCCGTGCGGACAGCCCGCCCCTGGCGCCGGACGGGGTCCATGCGGCACTCTCGCAGCGCAACCTTCCCCGGAGGGATCACATCATGTGCGATGCCTGCACCATGAACCGCGTGGCGACGACGCTCGGCCGGCGCGGCGTCTTCGCGGCCGCGGCCGCCGGCGCGACGCTGCTCGGCCTGGCGTCACGCCCGGCCGGGGCGCAGATCCGCGCCACGCCCATCAGCCGGGTCGTGGACCTCACCCACACGCTGCGCGTGGATTTCCCGACCTTTGACGGCGCGCCCGCCTTCCAGATGGAGCAGGCGATGGCCTTCGCCCGCGACGGCTACAACGTGAACAAGTTCACCTATTTCGAGCATGCGGGCACGCATTTCGATTCGCCCTTCCATTTCTCCGCCAACGGCGCGACGGTGGACCGCATTCCCGTGGAAAGCCTGGTCTGCCCGCTGGTCGTGATCGACGTGCGCCAGCAGGCCGCGAACGCCGCCGACTACCAGCTGACGCCGGAGGACATCGCGCGGCACGAGGCGAGCCACGGCCGTATCCCGGCCGGCGCCTGCGTGGCGATGAATTCGGGCTGGGATGCGCGGGCGAGCGGCGCGGGCTTCCGCAACCTCGACGGCAACGTCATGCGCTTCCCCGGTTTCCGCCCCGACACCGTGCCGGTGCTGACGGAGCGCAACGTCGCGGGCGTCGCGGTGGACACGCTGTCGCTGGACCACGGGCCCTCCTCCACCTTCGGCTTCCACACGGGCTGGCTGGGCAGCGGGCATTGGGGGATCGAGTGCGTCGCCAATCTCGGCGCGCTGCCGCCGGTGGGCGCGACGCTGGTCGCCGGCGCGCCGAAGATCGCAGGCGCGACGGGCGGGCACGGGCGCGTGATCGCGCTGGCGTAGCGCCTGGCCAGGCGGTTGCGCCCTACCGCATCGCGATCGCCCGGAACACCACCAGCACGATCACCGCGCCGACCACGCCGCCGAACAGCCCCGCCGTCTCCCCCGGTCCGTACCAGCCCAGCGCCTGGCCGAGGTAGGTGCCGACCACCGCGCCGACGATGCCGAGGCAGACCGTGACGAAGAAGCCGGCGGGCCCGCGCCCCGGCGTGAGCGTCTTCGCGATCGCGCCGGCCAGGAAGCCGATGATCACGGTCCAGAGAATCGACGTCATGCGCGTTGCACCCAAGCTGCGGCAGCCCGAATCATAACACCTCCGCCCTGCCTGGCAGGAGAGTGCCGATGCCGCGCCTTGCCGGCCTGCTGCTGTCCCTGTTGCTCGCGTCATGCGCCGCGGCGCCGGCGGTCCAGGCTCCGCCCGGCGCGGCCGAGCGCGCCGCGGCCGCGGACTGGTCGCGCGCGACCGACTTCACCCTGACGCTCGACGAATTCGAGTTCACGCCCGCGCAGTTCACGCTGCGCGCAGGGGTGCCGGTGCGGCTGCGCCTGGTGAACACCGGGGCGCGCGCGCACGACTTCACCTCGCCCGATCTCTTCACCGCCGTTGCGCTACGACCGCAGGACGCCGCCGCGGTGCTGGCGGCCGGCGGATCGGTGGAGGTGCCGGCCGGCCAGATGCGGGAGGTCTACCTGCTGCCGCTGACGCCGGGCTTCTACCTCTATGACTGCGAGAAGCCGCTGCATGCCAGCCTCGGCATGCGGGGCCGAGTCACGGTGGAATAGCTACTCCACCGGCAGGAAGATGAAGACGACGGCGGCGACCAGGCAGGCGCCGGCCGCAAGGAAATTCCAGCGCAGCGTCTCGCCGAGGAAGGCGACGCTGAACACCGCGAAGACGGCCAGGGTGATGACTTCCTGCATCACCTTCAGCTGCTGTCCCGTGAAGGTGCCGTAGCCCAGCCGGTTGGCAGGCACCGCCAGGCAGTATTCGAAGAAGGCGATCCCCCAGGAGATCACGATCGCCAGCCACATCGGCCAGGACGGCGCCTTGAGGTGCCCGTACCAGGCGAAGGTCATCAGCACGTTGGAGCCGACGAGCAGCAGCGGCGTGATCAGATAGGGCGTCATCGCGTGATCCCGGTGATGGCGCGCGCAGTCTGGCGGGGCCCCGCGCGCCGCGCCACTCATGCCGCCACGGGTCGTGTGGCCTCCCTTGGCGGCAGGCGCTTCAGCAGGAACAGCATGATCCCCATCGCCGGCAGCGCCGCGGCGGTGGTCAGCACGAAGAACCACGACCAGCCCAGCGACTGCGCCAGCACGCCCGCCGACGCACCGAGCGTCCGCAGCGGCACCGCCGCCAGCGAGGAGAGCAGCGCGTATTGCGTCGCGCTGAAGCTGCGGTTCACCAGGCCCGAGAGGTAGGTCAGGAAGGCGGCGTCGGCCAGGCCGTCGGTGAAGTTCTCGATGCCGACCTGCAGGAACAGCATCGGGATGTCGCGCCCGCCGCCGACGAGGGCGACATACATCAGGTTCGACAGCATCTGGCCGAGCCCGGTCACGATCAGCGCGCGGCCGACGCCGATCCGCCCCACCAGCCAGCTTCCCGCCACTGCGCCGGACAGAGTCGCAAACAGGCCGAAGACCGTCGCGACGGCGGCGACGTCGTCGCGCGTGAAGCCCTCGGCCCGGTAGAAGGGCGTCGTCATGATGCCGGCCAGCGCCTCGCCCAGCTTGAACAGCGCGACAAAGAGCAGGATGGCCAGCCAGTAGGGGCGCTGCGTGAAATCGAGGAATGGCATCACGACGGAATTGCGCATCCGCGCCGCCCAGCCGACCGGGACATAGGCCGGCGGCGGCGGTTCCTTGCCCGCCAGCGTCGCGACGACGCCGACCAGCATCAGCGCCGCGGCATAGGCATAGGCGCCGTGCCAGCCGACATGCCCGACCATGAAGAGCGTCCCGGCGCCGGAAGCCAGCAGCGCGCCGCGATAGCCCCAGACATAGGCCGCGAGGCCCCAGGCCTGGCGTTCCTCGTCCTCGCCCAGCATCTCGATGCGCCAGGCATCCACCACGATGTCCTGGCTGGCCGACAGGAAGGCGACGAGGACCGCGAGCGCGACGGTCGCGGTCGCGTCGCCGCGCGGATCGGTCAGCGCCATCGCGCCGATGCCGATGATCAGGCCGAGCTGGATCGGCAGCAGCCAGCCGCGCCGGCGCCCGAGGAAGGGCGGCCGCACGCCGTCCAGCACCGGCGACCACAGGAACTTGTTGGCATAGGCGAGCCCGATCAGCGCGGTCAGGCCGAGATCGGCCAGCGACATGCCGCTTTCGACGAACCACTGGCGCAGCACCTGGCCCGCCACCAGCGGCAGCGGCACGCCGGCCGCGAAGCCCAGCGCGAGCATGACCAGCAACCGGCGGTCGCGGAACAATTCGGCCACGCATGGTCCCCTGGCTGGCCCGGGGATGGTCTAGCGGCGCGAAGGATGACGCGGAAGTGTCAGCGCCCCCGCCAGATCGAGCCGTCGTGGAAGAAGCCGGTCGCGGCGGCTTCGCCCGCGCGCTGCAGCGCCTCGATGAAGGAGAGCGAGCGGTCGAGCTTGGTGTAGTAGGGCAGGTCGAGGTCCGGCATCTCCACCACCCGCACCGTCAGCTTCCGCTTGTCCATCATCGGAGCGAGCCCGGGCGCCATCTCCAGGATGCGGTTAATGCGGTCGATGGTGTCGAGCTCCTGGTCGAGCGGCAGGTTGCCCGCCATCTCGTTGCGGCGGTCCTCGATGGCCTCGGCGGTCTTCGGCTCCTCCTTCCGCGCCTTCGGGTTCAGCCGGACGATCCAGAGCTCGTCCGGCTTGTCCGGCAGGTCGAGCAGCGCGCCGATCGGCGGGTTGTGCGCGTAGAGCCCGTCCCACCAGAGGCCGCCGCGCGTCGCCACCGCGCGGAACAGCGGCGGCACGGCGGCGGACGCCACGACGTCGCTGATCGAGAACTCGTCGCTCTCGCCATCCAGCGACGCGCCGCCGCCACGCAGCACGTCGGCGACACCGAGCCGCAGCCAGGGCGCGTTCATGCGCGAGACCGGAAGGCCCGTGACGTAGCGCTCCAGCAGCTCGCGCAGCCGCGGCTCGGCAGCGGGGGAATAGGCGTAGGGGCTGGCCTGCACGCTGATCGGCAGGCTCAGCACGATCTGCGTCCAGGCGTTGAGCCAGGCCTCGATCGGGGTGCTCGCCGCCAGGTCGTGCCAGAAGCCGCGCAGCCGCCGGATCGCCTCGTCCGGGCCGGCGGCGAACAGGCCCGACCAGGCCAGCGTCGCGCAGACCGCCCCGCCCGAGGTGCCGGACAGGCCGAGCAGCCGGTAGCGGTGGCGATGCGCGGGGGAGAGCAGTTCCGCCAGCACGCCGGCAGTGAAGGCGGCGTGGCTGCCGCCGCCCTGGCAGGCGATGGCGACGAGGGGAGGTTGTGCCATGGAAGCGAGGCTATCGCCCCGCGTCGCGCCGCTTCAACCGCAGGCGCCGGCGCGCCCCGCGGTTGCGACGATGCCCTGCCGAACCTCGAAGGTCGTGGTGCAGGGCCCGCTGGCCCCGCCGAAGCTGCCGAAGGACAGGCCGAGCCCGGTGCCGATGCCGCTCGCGCTGCCCCAGCCACCGGAGGACCGGAAGCCGCCGATGCCGATCGAGGGCATCAGGAAAGGCGCCGGCGCGCCCGCCACGTCATAGGCCAGGAAGCGGCGCCCCTCGGCCTCGTAGACGCGGGACGGCACGCCGAGGGTCGCGACCAGGTCGCCCTCCTGCCGGCCGATCCAGGCATTGGGATCCGGCGCCGGCGGCGGCGCGGCGCAGGCGGCAAGCGGCAGCAGGACCAGAAGGCGACGCATGCGATGCAAACAGGGCGCGGCGGCGCGCGGTTCCGTCATCGCGGCCCCAGCGCCTCCGGGCCGAAGCTATCGGGCAGCAGGTCCTCGATGGTGCGCGCGACCGTCGCACCGGCAGCGTCGCGCGTGACGATGCGCAGCAACCGGTCCGGCGAGAACTCCCGCAGAACCTGGCGGCAGATGCCGCAAGGCGTCACCGCGACGCCGGAGGGGCCGGCGACGGCGATGGCGAGGAAGCGCCGCTGCCCGCGCGACACCGCCGCGGCGACGGCGCCGCGTTCGGCGCAGAGGCCGGCGGGGTAGGAGGCATTCTCGACGTTGCAGCCGTGCTGCACGCTGCCGTCCTCGGCCAGCAGCGCCGCGCCGACCTGGAAGCGCGAATACGGCGCATAGGCGAGCAGCCTGGCGGCATCGGCTTCGGCGAGGAGGGCGGCGTCATGCATGGGCATCACCGGATCAGGCGGATGTCGAGATCGAGGCCGAGCGTCGTCCAGGGACGGTCGGCCGTCAGCACGGGCAGGCCCTCGCGCATCGCTGTTGCGAGGCAGGCTGCGTCGCCGAGCGACAGGACACCGCGATGGGCGGCATGGAGCAGGGCAGTCGGCTCTGCGTCCTCGACACCGAAGGGAAGAACACTGACCGTGAGGCTGAGCAGGTCTTCACGCGCCTTGCGCGCGCTGATCCCGTGTCGTCGGACGAGGACGGCGATGGTCTCCGCGAAGTTGACGCTCGACATGACGAGCTGCGCATCCTCGGCCAACAGCCGTTCCAGCGCTTCGCCACCCCGCTCCTTCAGCACCGCAGCGAGCAGGACCGAGCTGTCGAGGACGATCCCCTTGCTGTCGCTCAAGGGCCGGGATCGTCCTGCAACTCACGCAAGGCTTCGGCGCGGCGCAAGGCGAACAGCTCCTCCACGGCCGAAGCCGGGGAGCCCTCCCGGGGTGGCAGCCTGGCAAGCTCGTCCTGGATGCGATGTAGTGCGACCAGGCGGCTCATTCCGCGCAATTCGCCATCCACCACGGACAGCGTCAGTACGCCGCCCTCGGGTATCCCGAGCGCTTCGCGAAGCGCGCGCGGGATGACGACCCGGCCGGACTGATCAACGCGGACGATCAGGGCCTCTGTGGCAGATGGGGCGCTCATGGCGGGAAGATATGGTAATGGCAGATGCCGGGACAATGGAAAATCCCCAGGCTCTGCCATGCTCATGCTCGTACCGAGTCAAGCAAAGGCACGCCCGCGGCGTGCGGCCGCGAAGAATGAGGCCTTACGCCGCCTCGCTCTCGGCGCGGCGGGCGTGCTTCTTGCGCTCATGCGGGTCGAGGTGCCGCTTGCGCAGGCGGATCGCGCCGGGCGTCACCTCAACGAGCTCATCGTCCTCGATGTAGGAGATCGCCTGCTCCAGGGTCATCCGCCGAGGCGGCGTCAGCAAAAGCGCCTCGTCCTTGCCGGCAGCACGGATGTTGGTGAGCTTCTTCTCCTTGATCGGGTTCACCTCGAGGTCGTTGTCGCGGGAGTGCTCGCCGAGGATCATCCCGACATAGACTTTCACGCCGGGGTCCACGAACAGCGTCCCGCGCTCCTGCAGGTAGAACAGCGCGTACTGCACGGCCTCGCCGTCGGAGTTGCTGATCAGGCTGCCGTTGCGGCGGCCCTCGATGGTGCCGGCCCAGGGGCCGTAGCCGTGGAAGAGCCGGTTCATCATGCCGGTGCCGCGCGTGTCCGTCATGAACTCGCCGTGGTAGCCGATCAGCCCGCGCGACGGGATCAGGAAGGTCAGCCGCACCTTGCCGCCGCCCGAGGGCCGCATGTCCTGCATCTGGCCCTTGCGGACGGAGAGCTTCTCCACGACGACGCCGGAATAGCCCTCGTCCACGTCCACCAGGACTTCCTCGTAGGGCTCTTCCTTCTCGCCGGTCTCGGGATTGTCCCGGGTGAGAACACGGGGCCGGCCGATCGTTAGCTCGAAGCCCTCGCGGCGCATCTGCTCGATCAGCACGCCGAGCTGCAGCTCGCCGCGGCCGGCAACCTCGAAACTGTCGGCTTCCTGGCTGTCGCTGACGCGGATCGCGACGTTGCCCTCGGTCTCCTTGTAGAGCCGCTCGCGGATCTGGCGCGACGTGACCTTCTTGCCCTCGCGGCCACCGAGCGGGCCGTCGTTGATGCGGAAGGTCATGGCGAGCGTCGGCGGATCGACGGGGATGGCATGCAGCGGCTCCGTCACCTCGGGCGCCGCGATGGTGTCGGGGATGGTCGCGTCCGACAGGCCCGCGATGGCGATGATGTCGCCGGCCTGCACCTCCTCGACCGGCACGCGATCCAGGCCCGAGAAGGTCATGAGCTTGGTCAGGCGGCCGCTTTCGACGACCGTCCCGTCCTGGCGCAGCACGCGCACGGGCATGTTGATGCGCGCCGTGCCCTGCTCGACGCGGCCGGTCAGGATGCGGCCGAGGAAGTTGTCGGCCTCCAGGATCGACGCGTTCATCGCGAACGGCTTCTCCAGTTCGACCTTCGGCGGCGGAACGTGGGAGAGAATGAGGTCGAACATCGGCGCCAGGTCCTTGCGCGCACCGTCAAGCGTCAGGTCGGCCCAGCCCTGGCGGCCGGAGGCGAAGAGGGTGTGGAAATCCAGCTGCTCGTCCGTCGCGCCGAGCGCGGCAAACAGGTCGAAGACCTCGTTGTGCACCTCGTCCGGGCGGGCGTCCTGGCGGTCCACCTTGTTGATGACGACGATCGGCTTCAGGCCGCGCGCCAGCGCCTTGGTCAGCACGAACTTGGTCTGCGGCAGCGGGCCCTCGGCCGCGTCGCACAGCACGATCGCGCCGTCCACCATGGACAGGATGCGCTCGACCTCGCCGCCGAAATCGGCGTGGCCGGGCGTGTCCACGATATTGATCTTCACGCCCTTCCACTCGACCGCGGTGGACTTGGCGAGGATGGTAATGCCGCGCTCGCGCTCGAGATCGTTGCGGTCCAGCGCGCGCTCCGCGACGTGCTGGTTGGCGCGGAAGGCGCCGGCCTGCTTCAGCAGGTTGTCCACGAGCGTCGTCTTGCCGTGGTCGACATGCGCGATGATCGCGACGTTGCGGATGTCCATGGGATGGGTCCGGTCAGAAGGCCCGGCCCCACCTGTCCGGCGGTGACGATCATGTCACCCCGATGAACGGCGGGCAGGCGGATGTTGGTTGATGCGGCGCACACATAGGCGCGTCCGCCCGAAAATGCGAGCGCTTGCTGCGATCAGGGCAGGGCTGGGGGCTTGACCGAGGGCACCGGGGCGAAGCCGGGCTGGGGCGGCCCCTTAAGGATCTCGCCGCCAGGCCCCACCGGAACCGGTGGGGACGCCGTGCCGCCGACCGCACCTTCCGGCGTGACTGCCCCGCCGCCGGCGCTGGCCCCCGGCGGGATGCCCGTGCCGGTCGCGGAGGCCGCGGGCTCGCCCCGGTCCCAGCGGCGCAGCGCATCGGCCACCAGGCGCTGCGCCGAGGCCAGGTCGCGCCGGCCGATCGCGTCGCGCGCCGCGGCGAGCTCGGCCTGGAGCCCGCCCGCGGCGGGCCGCCCGGCCTCGGTGGCGAGTTCCGAGCGGGTGAGCAGCCGAGCCTCGGCGCGTTCCAGCAGCTCCTGCGCCTGCGCAGCGCGCCCGGCCGCCAGCGCGCTGGCGGCCAGGCGCATCAGGGTCGGCGCGTCATCCACGCTGTCGGCCAGCGGGGGCGGCGCGCTGCGCGGCGGGACGCGGTCCTGCGCCGCGGCGGGCAGGGCCAGGGCTGGCAGCAGCAGAAGGGCGAAACGGACCGGCATGCGCAGGATCCTCCTGCGCCCGAAACCCCGTTACGCTGCCGGGAGTTGCCTCAACCCACCAAGGCTTTGAGGTCCGCCTGCGGCCGCGCGCCGAAATGGCTGATCGCCTCCGCCGCCGCGACTGAGCCCCAGCGCCCGCATTCCGCCAGCGCCAGGCCCTTCGCATGCGCCGCCAGGAAACCCGCGGCATAGGCGTCCCCGGCGCCGGTGGTGTCCACCACGTGGGTCGGCACGGCCTTCACCTCGGCGGTCTCGGCGCCGGCGGCGACGACCGAGCCCTTCTCGCTGCGGGTCACCGCCGCGATCGCGACGTCCCGACGCACGGCATCCAGCGCCGTCGCGAAATCATCGGTTTCATACAGCGACAGCAACTCGGCCTCGTTGGCGAAGAGGATGTCGACCTCGTGCTTCACGAGGTCTCGGAAGGCGGCGCGGTGGCGGCCGACGCAGAAGGGGTCCGACAGCGTCAGCGAGACCTTGCGCCCGTTGGCATGCGCGATCCCCGCGGCCTTGCGGAAGGCCTCCTGGGCCTGCGGCGGGTCGAAGAGGTAGCCCTCCATGTAGGTGACGCCGGCCGAGGCGACCTCGGCCTCCTCCACGTCGGCCGGGCCGAATTCCACGCAGGCGCCGAGGAAGGTGTTCATGGTGCGCTGCGCATCGGGGGTCACCAGGATCAGGCAGCGCGCGGTCGGCGCGCCGCCGAGGAGCGGGGATGACGGGAAGCGCACCCCGGCCGCGCGGATGTCGTGCGCGAAGACCTTGCCGAGCCCGTCATCGGCGACCTTGCCGAGATAGCCGACGCGCGCGCCGAGCGCGGCGGCGACCGCGCAGGTGTTGCCGGCCGACCCGCCGCTGCTTTCCACCCCGGGGCCCATCGCCGCGTAGATCCGCTCCGCCGCCGCAGCGTCGATCAGCGTCATGCTGCCCTTGGCCATGCCCTGGGCCGCGATGAAGGCGTCGTCGGCGCGGGCGAGCACGTCCACGATGGCATTGCCGATGCCCAGGATATCGAGCGCGGTGGTCATGGGAATGTCAGGCCTCGGCTGTCGGGATTGCGAAGGCGGCTAGTTGCCGGAAGCGCCCACGCACCGCTAGTCCCCGGGGATGCTCCGCGACCTCTACCGTGCCGTCGTCCAGATCGGCGATCCCGCCTTCCGCCGGCCACTGCTTCTCGGCGCGCTGCTCGCGCTCGGCGGCGGCCTCGCCCTTGCCTGGCTGGTGGGCTGGGGCGTGGATGTGCTCGCCGGCGGGCAGGGCTGGTTCGCCCACGCCGCCGCGGCAGCCGGGGGCGTGCTGACCCTCTTCGCCGTCTTCTGGCTCTTCGTGCCAATCCTGCTCGCGATCGCGAGCCTCTTCACCGAAGGCGTCGCCGCGGCGGTGGAGGCGCGATGGTATCCCGGGCTGCCCGCGGCCTCGGGCGCGCATGTCGCGGCGCAGGCCTGGTCGGGGCTGGTGCTGGCCGCGAAGATGGCGGGGCTGACCCTGATCCTGCTGCCGCTGTCGCTGCTGCTGCCAATGGTGGGCGCGATCGCGCTCTATGGCGTGGCGGCGATCGGGCTCGGCGAGGGCCTGTTCCTCGCCGTCGCGCAGCGCCGCATGCCGGTGGCGGAATCCGAGGCGCTGCGCCGCCGCCGCCGCACCGAGATCTGGTCCATGGGCGGGGTGCTGGCGCTGCTCGGCTTCGTCGCGCCGCTCAATCTCCTGGTGCCCGTGCTGGGCACCGCGGCAATGGTCCACCTGTTCCATCGCCAACCCGCCTGAAGCCGCGGAACACCGTTTCGGAACGGGTTTTCAACGTCATCTTTTCCCTGTGGAGAAGTGTCGCAAAACCCGGGCGCGGCCGTTGTCTCCGCTCGCGTCCGCGTGTTAGCCCGATGGCCCGCGGCGGGGCCGGCCGGGGGGTCGGATCACGGCCGTCGCCGGCCTTGCGCGCAACACGGGGGAGCCTCGCGATGAACGTCTTCAGCCGCCGCCGCGACGAGAAGGCCGGGCGCTCCGAACCGCAGCCCGCCACCGTACCGACCGCCCGCGATCCCGATCTGGGCGTGCCGCCTCGTTTCGACAGCAGGGACAAGCAGACCATGAGCCTCGCGCCCAAGCCGACCGGCCCGACCGCCATCCCGGTGGGTCCGACGCCGCCCTCCGGCACCGCCATCCCGCCCCGGCCGATGGCCGCGACCCCGGCCACCGGTCCCGCGCCGCGCCCGGCCACCGGCGACCGCCGCACCCTGGTCGTCGGGCGGGGGATCAGCCTGCAGGGCACGGTCAGCGAGGCCGAGCGCCTGGTCGTGGAAGGCACGGTCGAGAGCCAGATGATCCAGGCGACCGAGCTGTCCATCAGCGAGGCCGGCGTCTTCCGTGGCGAGGTCCAGGTGGAGGATGCCGAGATCGCAGGCACCTTCGACGGCACGCTGACCGCGCGTGGGGCGCTGGTGATCCGCTCGACCGGCCGCGTGATCGGCGTCGCGCGCTGCCGCCGCCTGTCGGTGGAGGAAGGCGGCCAGGTCTCCGGCAAGATGGAGATGCTGGGCGACGCGCCCGTCCAGGCCGGCCCCGCGCCGCGCCCGGTGCCCGCCGAGGGCTGACCGATCGCCGCCGCGCCGGGGCGACCGGCGCGGCGCTTGCTTCCCCCGTCGCGTTCCTCTCGCCGGGTTGCCTCCGCGGATGAAGCGCCTGCTCCTCCCCGTCCTGCTGCTGCTGCCCGCCGCCTGTGCGGAGGTGCATTCCGACGCGGCGCAGTTGCTGGAGGAGGTGATGCAGGCCAACCAGGCCAGCGCCGAGGCGGCGCCGCCGCCCGCCGCGACGCCGCCGGCCGCCCTCCCTGTCTCCCAGCCGCCGGGCGGACTCGCCGCGCGCCGCACCGGCTCGGGCGAAGTCGCGCTGGCCAGCCAGCTCGTCGGCGCCACGCCGGAGATCCTGATGCAGCTGCTCGGCCAGCCGCGGCTGCGGCGGGAGGAAGGCAGCGCGGAGATCTGGCACTACCAGGCGCCGCAATGCCATCTCGACGTCATCCTCTACCCCGCCGAGGGCGCGCGGTCCGGCCTGCGCGTCGGCTACGCCGCGGCGCGGGCGGAAGGCGCGGCCCGGCGTGCGGAAGCCGCCTGCCTGCGTGACATCGCGCGCGGCGCCGCGCCGGTCATCGGGCCCGACCGCGTGCCGGCCATCGGCGTCGGGATGGGCGCCTGACCCTTCCTCCCGCCCGATGAGCCTCGCGCCCTGGGCGGACGCCTTCGTCCCGGTCTTCGGGCTGCTCGCCCTCGGCGCGATCCTGAAGCGGAGGCTGCTGCCGGACGACACGGTCTGGGCGGGGATCGAGCGGCTTATCTTCTGGGTGCTGCTGCCCTGCCTGATCGCGAGCGCGCTCTCGACCGTGCGCTTCGCCGAAGTCCCGATCCTCGGCATGGCCGGCGCGCTCTGGGCGGCGCTGGCGGCGGGCAGCCTCGCCGCCATCCTGATCGCGCGGGCGCTGGGCGAGGGCCATGCCGCCATGACCTCGGTCCTGCAGGGCGGCATCCGCTTCAACAACCTCATGGGCTTCGCCATCGCCGGCGCGCTGTGGGGGGCGCCCGGCGTCGCCTATGCCGCGGTCGCGGTCGGGCTGATCGTGCCCTTCGTGCAGACCGCGGCGACGCTGGCCTTCGCGCTGGGCGGCGGACGGCGGGTGCGGGCGGGTGCACTGGCGCGCCAGGTGCTGCTCAACCCGCTGATCCTGGGCTGCCTGGCGGGCTTCGCGATCGGGCTGGTCGGCGGGCTGCCGCCGGGGCTGCAGCCGGCCGTGCGCGGACTCGGCCAGGCCTCGGTCGCGCTCGGCCTGCTCTGCGTCGGCGCGGCGCTGACGGTGCGCGGCCTCGGGCAGCGGCCGGCGACGCAGGCCGCGACCGCGGCGCTGAAGCTGGTCGCGATGCCGGCGATGACCTGGGCGCTTTGCGCCGCGCTGGGCCTGGCGCCGCTGCCGACGGCGATCGCGGTGATCTTCATGGCGCTGCCGACGGCGGCGACGAGCTATGTCATGGCGCGCGCGATGGGCGGCGACGCGCCGCTCATGGCGGCGATCACCACCACCGAGCACCTGCTCTCGGTGGTGACGCTGCCGGCCTGGGTGTGGCTGCTGGCGGCGTGACCGCGCGACCTCAGACCCGCGGCAGGAACCCCACGATATCGCGGGCCTTCGCCACGATCGGCTCGGCCACCGCCTCCGCCCGCTGCGCGCCGAGACCGAGCGCCGCGTCCAGCGCCGCCGGATCCTCGAGCAGTCGCTTCAGTTCGCCCTGGATCGGCGCGAGATGCGCGACCAGCGCCTCAGTCAGCGTGTTCTTGAACGCGCCGAAACCCTGCCCGCCATGCTCGCGCAGCACGTTCTCCGGCAGCGTGCCGGTGATGGCCGCGAGGATGCCGACGAGGTTGCGCGCCTCCGGCCGGCCTTCGAGGCCCGCCAGGTGGTCCGGCAGCGGCTCGGGGTCGGTCTTCGCCCGCTTGATCTTCTGCGCGATCGCGTCGGCGTCGTCGTTGAGGTTGATGCGCGACTGGTCCGACGGGTCCGACTTCGACATCTTCTTCGTGCCGTCGCGCAGCGACATCACGCGCGCGGCGACGCCCTGGATCAGCGGCTCGATCGTCGGAAAGAAGTCCACGCCGTAGTCGTGGTTGAACTTCTGGGCGATGTCGTTGGCGAGCTCGAGGTGCTGCTTCTGGTCCTCGCCGACCGGCACCTTGGTCGCGTGATAGGCCAGGATGTCGGCCGCCATCAGGTTCGGATAGACATAGAGCCCCGCCGACGAGGCTTCCTGGTTCTTCCCCGCCTTGTCCTTGAACTGGGTCATCCGGTTCAGCCAGCCGAGCCTGGCGACGCAGTTGAAGATCCAGGCGAGCTCGGCATGGGCGCGGACATGCGACTGCACGAAGAGGATGCAGCGCCGGGGATCGAGTCCGCAGGCGATCAGCGTCGCCGCCATCTCCCGCGTCTGGCGCCGGAGATCAGCGGGGTCCTGCCACTGCGTGATGGCGTGCAGGTCCACCACGCAATAGATCGCCTCCTGCGTGTCCTGCAGCGGCACCCAGTTGCGGATGGCGCCAAGATAGTTGCCGAGGGTGGGCACGCCCGAGGGCTGGATGCCGGAGAAGACGCGGGACATCGGTGGTTCCTGATCTCTGACCTGCTCGCCTCGCCGCCCTTCCCTTCTTCTCCCTCCCCCGCAGTTGCAGGGGAGGGGTGGGGAGGGGGCGTCGGCGACGCAGGGCAGCGCGGTTCTTGCCCCCTCCCCGCCCTCCCCCGCAACTGCGGGGGAGAGAAAAAGAGAGCAGGCGCGGGAGCGACGCTCAGCCCGCCGGATAGTCCCGCTTCCCGAAGATCGCCGTGCCCACCCGCACCAGCGTGGCACCCTCCTCGATCGCGATCTCGTAGTCGCCGCTCATGCCCATGCTCAGCGTCGCCAGCCCGTGCCGGGCGGCCAGCGCCGCGAGCCAGGCGAAATGCGGCCGCGGGTCGGTGTCCACCGGGGGGATGCACATCAGCCCCTCCACCGGCAGGCCGAGCTCGTCGCGGCAGAGGCGGATGAAGCCGTCGGCCTCCTCGCGCGGGCAGCCCGCCTTCTGAGGCTCGTCGCCGGTGTTGACCTGGACCAGCAGGCCGGGCCGCCGGCCTTCCTTCTGCATGGCCTCCGCGATCGCGGAGGCGAGCTTCGGGCGATCCAGGCTCTCGATGACGTCGGCGACGCGCACGGCATCCCGCGCCTTGTTGGTCTGCAGCGCGCCAATCAGGTGCAGCCGCAGCCCGGGATGCGCCGCGCGCAGCGCGGGGAACTTGCGCTCCGCCTCCTGCACGCGGTTCTCGCCGAACAGCAGCTGGCCGGCGGCCAGCGCGGCGGCGACCGCCTCGGGGGGATGCGTCTTGGACACCGCGACGAGCCCGACAGAAGCCGGGTCTCGCCCGGCGCGGGCGCAGGCGGCGGCCATGCGGGCCTTCACGGCGGCGATGTTGGCCGCGATGGCTGTAGGCGCATTAGGATGATCGGGTTCGGTCACGGGGGTATCGCAAGGGGATGGGGGGGCGGACGCTAGAGGCCTGGTCCCGCCGCCTCAAGCCCGCGCGCGGGCGGGGACGGCCCCTGCCGCGGCTCTGGCTGCTATCCGATCCCGTGCGCCTGGCGGATCCCCGCGCGGCCGCGTCGCGCCTGCCGCGCGGTGCGGCGGTGCTGGCGCGCGGCGCGGCGCCGGCGGTGCTGGCGGATTTGGCGCGGCTCTGCCGGCGGCGCGGCCTGGTGCTGCTGGTGGCGGGAGATGGGCGGGCGGCGCTGCGCCTCGGCGCCGGGCTGCATGTGCCGGACCGGGCGGCGACGCGGGGGCTGCCGGCCTTCCTGCGCGCCCGGCGCCCCGGCGCGCTGCTGTCGGCGGCGGCGCATGGCCGGGCGGG
>NZ_JBNXUM010000017.1:0-155512 GCF_050563545.1 Falsiroseomonas sp. HW251 | reverse complement strand
ACCCGAAGCAGACCTTCGAACCCACATGCGCAGAATATGGTCCCCGGGCTCGCGAGCCGTGGTCTGCCCTCTAATGCCGGCTGCCGAGCCGCCAATCTTGGCCGCGATCGAGCAGATCGCCGCCCACTCCGAGCCATGCTCCCCGGCGCCGTCCGGCGCCAGCCGCAATCTTCTCTCCTTGACGGTTACGATGTGCCAGAAATCTTCCGCTCCGGCAGCCCGATGTTGAGCCTGGCTGGCCGCATCGGTCGCGCTGGCTGGCGGCGCGCGAACCGCGTCCAGATTTCGACCGGCAGGGTATAATCGCCGCCGCAACGGCGAGCGCCGACCGATCAGCCGCGACGCAAGAGCCGTTGGATCACCCATACGGCCATCGCTGGATGGCCCGATGGGCCGGCCATCCGGGGAATGTCGGCTCAAAGGGTCGCTCAGGTCACCGCGGCATCCCCAGCACCACCAGCCGATCTCCGACACGGGCCTTGTATTGTGCGCGTGTGGCCGACCAAGCCAGCCAGGGACTGCTGTTGACGAACCAGCGCTGGCTGATTTCCGGTGTCATGGTCCGCAGATGGTCGATATTGCGTCGCGCCTGATCGTCCAAGCCGAGCAGCGCGTAGCACGACGACAGGATGCGTCGCGGCACCACGTCCTGCGGGTTCAGCGAGAGCGACTTTAGCGCCAGCGCGGCGGCCTGCTCCGTCCGCCCCTCCCAGAGATGCGCCTGCGCCAGGCTGTTGAGGCACCCCGATATCGGCGCGCGCGGCCCGTTCAGGCCGATGGCGTGCTCGATGTGCCGGATGCCCCGGGCGGCATTGCCCGAGGCGACGTGATAGTACCCGCTCCGCTCCCAAGCCCATGACGACCCCGGGCTGATCGCGACGGCGCGAGACGTCAGCAGGTCGGCGGCGGCGGCGTCGCTCACGTGCATCGCGACGATGCTCCGCGCCGCCAGCGACAAGGGCTCGGATGGGTCGAGCGCTGCCGCGCGCGCATCCCAGCGGATCGCCATCGCCCGGTCGCCGGCCCAGTCTTTCGAGGCGCCGAGACCGACCCGCCGCGCGTAGCATGCGCCGATCAACGCCGCTGCCGCGGCATCGGTAGGATCGAGCTCCGCTGCGCGCATCGCGATACTGAATGCGCTCTCGTTGTTGGCGGCACCGCTGGCCCGGATCAAAGATATCGCGCGCATCACCAGGTCCCGCGCGAGCAACCGCTCCGGCGGCAGCCGCCACGCCCGCTCAGTTGCCGCATCTTCGATCCGCCCATGCATCGTGGCGGCGGCGCCGAGCACCTCGTCCTGCAGAGACAGCGCATCAGAGGGCATGCCGTCGAAGGCATCGCCCCATACGTGGGTGCCGTCCGTCGCGTCGAACAGTCGCAGCACCACCCGCAGCCGGTCGCCGGAACGCACGACGCGTCCCGCCAGGGCGTAGCAGGCCGAGCCGGCATCGGCCACCACCCGTTCACCCGGCCGTACGAGCCGCACCGGACCGGAGCGGATGCGGCTGAGCGCCATCGCCAACTGCTCTGCAAGCGCTTCGGCGAAGTCGCAGTCCTCCCGGCGAGCCGTGCCCTCGCTGCAGGCGACAGGGAGCACCAGGACAGGCGGTCCGCGCCCTGCCAGCGACGCGGCCGGCATGCGGGCGGCGACCACGGCCGCGCGCCCACGTTCCAGTGTCGCCGAAGGTGGCTCGCCGAAGCGGCGTCGGTAGTCCGCCGCGAAGCGCGCGAGGTGTGCTATGCCGAAGCGCGTCGCAGCCGCGCCGACGGTCTCGTTTGCCTGCGGTGCCAGCAGGGCCTCGCGGATCGCGGTGAGCCGCGCCTTATGCAGCCATTGCTGCGCCGACACGCCCAGGAACCTCCGGAAATGGGCCCGCAGGGTGCGTTCCGGCAGGCCGGCCGCCCGCGCCAGTTCGCGCCCGATCAGCGGGCGCCCGAGGTCGGTGCGCAGAAATGCGATTGCCCGGTGAAGTCCGCCGGGCAGTGCGTTGGCGCCCGGTTCGTTCGGATGCTGCGTGTCCATCCTGGATCCTCGCAAGCTATGCACCGGCATCAGATTGGCACCGCGTCACCCCGCTTCGCAGCGGAAACCTTCCCGAGGGCGGGCTATCTCGGCGCGGAGATAGTCGATCGGCCGATGAACGCTCCCCGGCAGCGGACCGCAGCTTCGCCTGTCCTGTTCCAGCGAGCCCATAAGGCACTCGTCAGCAACAGACCCGGTTCACGTTGGCACGGCAAAGCCGCTGCCCGCACGTGAATTCTGCCGCGAGTGGATCAATGGTGCCGCATCCGGATAACGGCTTGGCATCGGCCGCATGCAACAATGCCGCCGCTTCCTGGGCAGAGTGTCGGCGAGGAGGTGGGGCACATGGACCGCGTGACGCACACGATGTTGAGGCAGAGCGCGGAACCGGTTGCCGCCAATGGCTTGCTGCACCGAAGATTGCTAGTTTCGTTTGGCGCTGCGGCCGGTGCTTCGCTCTACGCGAGCGGCGATGCCCTGGCCACGTCCGAACCTCGCCTTTCGTCGCCCGCGAGCATGGTCGCGCCCGGAACACCGTTCCGCGCATATGGGATGCCGGCCAAGGCTGAAGAGGGGGTCCAGCGCGGCATCCCGCGGCCATTCGGCGATCTCGCCCCGGGCACGGGCCCGTCGAATACACCCCTGCACCGGCTCGAGGGCATCATCACGCCGATCGGCCTGCATTACGAGCGCCACCACAACGGCGTGCCCGACATCAACCGCGATGCACACCGGCTGCTAATTCACGGGCTGGTCGAGCGCCCCCTCACCTTCGGTGTGCCCGATCTGCTGCGCTACCAGATGACCTCGCGGCTCCTGTTCATCGAATGCGGCGGCAACAGCATGCAGTACGCAGCCAGGGAAGCGCCGCAGCTTCCCTTCCACATGATCAACGGGCGGGTGTCCTGCGCTGAATGGACCGGTGTGCCGCTTCGGACGCTGCTCGAAGAGGCAGGCATCGATCCGCGCGGGCGGTGGGTACTGGCCGAGAGCGCCGATGGCGCGGGCTACGGCCGCTCGCTTCCTGTCGAGAAGGCGATGAGCGACACACTCGTCGCGCTCTACCAGAACGGTGAGCGTGTCCGGCCGGAGAACGGGTATCCGATACGCCTCGTGGTACCCGGCTGGATTGGAGCTATCAGCGTGAAATGGCTGCGGCGCATCAAGGTTACCGAGGGGCCGACGCAGACGCGGGACGAGACTTCTCGCTACACCCACCCGCGTCCGGATGGCTTGGCGTGGCAGTTCAAGACGGCGATGGACGTGAAGTCGCTGATCTGCCGTCCAGCGCGCGGCCTGGCCATGACCGGGCCGGGCTTTTACGAGATCTCCGGCATTGCGTGGTCTGGGCATGGCCGCGTGGCGCGGGTCGAGGTGTCGGCCGACGGGGGCGCGTCCTGGGCCGAGGCCGCGTTGCAGGACCCAGTGCTGCCGTTGTGCCTCACCCGATTCCGTATCCCCTGGCGCTGGGACGGTGCGCCCGCCGTACTGATGAGCCGCGCGACTGACGACCAGGGCAACGTGCAGCCGAGTCGAGAGCAATGGCTCGCGCAGTACGCGCCCGGCCAGCCCTTTGGATACAACGCGACCGTCGCGAGCCGTATCGCTGCCAACGGGGAGGTGTTCAATGCATATGCGTAGCGCCTTCGGCGTCACCCTGGCGCTGCTGGCAACGAGCACGCCGCTCGCTGCGGATCATGCCACCTCGCCGCGGCTTGGCCGCCCGGCCAGTTCGGTGGAGGTGGAGAGCTGGGACATTTCCGTCGCGCCAGACGGCGAAGGTTTGCCGCCGGGGCGCGGCACCGTCGCGCAAGGGCGCGAGATCTACGTCCAGCGCTGCCAGTCCTGCCACGGCGAGCGCGGACAGGGGCGACCGGCCGACCGGCTGACCGGCGGTGTCGGCACGCTTGCCTCGCCCGCACCGATCAGGACGGTGGCGAGCTTCTGGCCGTACGCGACCACGTTGTTCGACTACGTCCGACGCGCCATGCCGATCCAAGCGCCGCTGTCGCTGACGGATAACGAAGTCTACGCGGTGGTTGGCTATATCCTCTCAGTCGACGCGATCGTCCCAGAGACGGCAGACCTCGACGCAGCGGGCATCAGGGCGATCCGCATGCCGAATCGAGACGGGTTCGTGCCCTGGCCGTCGAGCCGCTGATACCCACGACACTGAAATGGACACGCGATTGGGCCCCAGGCACCAACCCGCAATGCAACGCTGCGGGAGCAGCGCCCGCCGTCGCGCCACTGGTAAAGGGTGGGTTTGGCAAGAGGTGCATTGATGTTGCACGAGATGGCCAATGCTCGGCAGCATCCAAGCCAGTTGCGCTGTGACCGCCGCGCGAGCACGCCGCTGCAGATTAGATGGGAGAGCATGCCATGCGAACCGCCCTGACCGGGATGGCTGCTGCCGTGCTAGCGGCGCTGCTGCCCGTTAGCTCACCGGCCCAGCCGAGCGCCGACACCATTGCGGTAATCCGTGCCCGCGGGCAGCTCGTTTGCGGCGTCGGGATGAACGTCGTGGGCTTCGCCCGGCCAGATTCACGCGGCGAGATGCGCGGCCTCGACGTCGATGCCTGCCGCGCGGTCGCTGCCGCCATCCTCGGCGATGCGAACAAGGTGCGCTTCGTGCCAACCAGCACGCAAGTGCGCTTCACCGCGCTGCAGTCGGGCGAGGTGGACATGCTAGCGCGCAGCACGACTTGGACGCTGGGACGCGAGGCGCAACTCGGTCTGGCCTTCGCTTCGATCAATTTCTACGACGGCCAGGGCTTCATGGTGAAGCAATCCTCCGGTGTCACCTCTGCGCGCCAACTCGACGGCGCGACGATTTGCGTGTCGCCCGGCACGACGACCGAGTTGAACCTTGCTGACTTCTTCCGCACGAACAACATGCGCTTCACGCCGGTGGTGATCGAGCAGGGCGAGGAGATTCGCGCCGCCTTCATCGCCGGTCGCTGCGATGCCCTGACCAATGACGCCTCGGTGCTTGCCGCTTTCCGCGCCAGCCAGGGCGCGGCGGGCGAGCAGTACATCCTACTGCCGGAGATCATCTCGAAGGAGCCGTTGGGGGCGGTAGTGCGCAAGGGCGACTGGCGATTCTTCGACGTGGTGCGCTGGAGCCACTTCGCGATGGTGAGCGCGGAGGAACTCGGGATCACCAGCGCGAGCGTCGATAGCCACATGGACACCCGGAATCCCGACGTGCAGCGCCTGCTTGGGCGCAGCGGCGACTTCGGCCGTGCCATGGGGCTCGACAACGACTGGGCCGTCCGGATCATCCGCCAAGTCGGCAACTTCGGCGAGAGCTGGGAGCGCAACATCGCCCCGCTCGGCGTGCCGCGCGGGATCAACAACCTCTGGACCCGCGGTGGCCTACATTACGCGCCGCCGATCCGGTAGGAGCGAGGCAGGCACGCGGGCAGTGTCATTGTCGTGAGGTCACTGCTCCGGTTCCCACGCACTCAGCAGCGACGGTTCGAATCCCGTCGCACTCGCTCCACCGTGGACCGGAGCCGCGCCTCAGAGGCGCTCAGGCTATCGGACGTAAGTCGCTCCGTTAACATCCAGGGTCGCGCCCGAAAGGTGGCGGCAGCGGCCTTCAGCTAGAAAGGCGACCAGATCGGCCAGTTCCTGCGGCGGAACCCATTCGCCCATCGCGAGCGTCGCCGTCACGCGATCCTCTCCGCCCTGGAGCCGGGCAAAGTCCTCAGACATCTTCGTCCTGACGATTCCCGGCGCGATGATGTGGCTGAGGATTCCGTCCTTGGCGCCAGTACGTGCGATCGTCTTGGCCGCCGCAGTGATGGCGCCCTTGGTCGCGGCATAGGCGATCTGTGCCGCGCTGGTAGATCCACGTTGTGCGTTCCAGCTCGAGAAGGTGATGAGAACTCCGCCGCCACACTGGCGGAAATGATGCACTGCGCTCCGCATCAGCCAGGCCGGCGCCATCACATTGACCTGCCACTGGCTCGACCAGCTGTCCGCCCAGACTTCCGCACTGTCGTCCAGCCCACCATCGAAGCGCGTGATAGCCGCATTGAGTACGACGACGTCGATATGGCCCTTCCATCGGACGGCCGCGTCCCAGACCTCGCCGGCCGCCGACGACATGGAGAAGTCGCCCTTCACTGCCAGAAGGCGATCCGGCGCCGCGGAAGCCGCAAGCTCGGCCATGGCACCGTCATGTGCCGCGTCGCCGAAATAGTGCGCGACCACCGAAGCGCCCCCAGCGAGCAATGTCCGGGCCGTGACGGCGCCCACACCACTCGACGCGCCGGTCAGCAGTACCGTCCGTCCGTTCAGAGTGCCCACTTGCGTCGCTCCTGGAATGCGCGTGATCCGACTGCTACACCGACGCGGCGATTGTCCTTCGGAGGTGTCGCATGTCGATGGCCCTGCGCGAGTTCGGTGACCGGATCGCGATCGCCGAGGTCCTGGCGCGCTACTGCCGGCACCTCGACGAGATGAACCTGGACGGAATTCCGCCGCTTTTCACGCGGGATTGCTTGGTCAGCTACGGCCCCGACCCGCTGCTCGAAAGCCATGGGGCGGAGGCGCTGGCGCGCTCCCTCCAGAGGCTCTGGCGATGGTCGCGGACCTCGCACCATCTCTCGAATATTGAGATCAGCTTCGACGACGACGCGCATGCGAGGGTCCGAAGCTACGTCATCGCTTGGCACGAGCGAGACGACGGTTCCACCGCGACGCTGTTTGGGTCGTATTGCGACGAATTCCTTCGTGACGGCGAGATATGGCGGATCGCAAGACGGCGACAGGAGATGCACGGCAGCGACGCCGGGTTTCGCGTGAACCTCCATCGCCTTGCGCGGCGCCCGCCGCCGCGGGGGTGGCAGCCGCCGCAGATCGACGGCCGCTGAGGCCGCGACGCCGCCTGGTCGCCTACTCGCTAGCGTAGCTGCTGCGGCAGCCACAGCACGATTTCCGGAAAGGCGATGATGAGCCCAAGCGCGACGCCCTGCAGCAACATGAACGGCACGACCGAGGCGAAGATGTCCTCCAGCCTGATCTCCGGTGGCGTCACGCTCTTTAGGTAGAACGCGGACGGCCCGAAAGGTGGCGACATGTAGCCGATCTGCATGTTCATGCAGAACACGACCCCGAACCACACCGTATCGTAGCCCAGTTGCCGGATGACCGGGATGAAGATGGGCAGCGTCAAAAGGGCGATCCCGACCCAGTCGAGCAGCATCCCGAGAAAGATCAGGATGAGGTTCATCACGATAATTACGCCGATCGGCGGCAAGGGAAGACCGCTGATCAGCCCGGAGACGTAGGTGATCCCGCCGACGAGGGTGTAGATACCGACGAGGCTGGTGGCGCCGAAGAAGGTCCACATCACCGGGCCCATGGCACGCCCGGTCTGGACGATCGTGTCGTGGACGTCGCGCAGCCCGAACTTGCCCGTCATCAACGCCGCGAGGAGTGCGCCGGCGGTGCCGACGGCCGCCGCTTCGGTCGGCGACGCGACGCCCGCGTAGATCGAGCCGAGGACCGCGCAGACGATGCCGATCGGCAGGATGAGGTGACGGGCGAGCGCCAGCTTGTGTCCCAGCGGCAGATTCCGCTCCTCGGCGGAGGGCATGGGGGCGAGTTCAGGCTGCAGGACGCAGCGCGTCACCACGTAGACGGCGTAGAGCGCCGCAAGGATGAGCCCGGGGATCAGCGCCGCGGCAAACAACTCCGCAATGGAAGCGCCGGCGATCAGCCCATAGATCACGAGCACCAGGCTTGGCGGAATCATGGTGCCGAGCGTGCCGCTAGCACACACGACGCCGAGCGCCAGTCGGCGGTCGTAGCCGCGCCGGAGCATGGTCGGGAGCGCGACGAGACCGAGTGTGATGATGTCGGCGCCGACCACCCCGACCATTGCTGCCATGATCGCGCCTGCAAGAACGCAACCGACCGCCATCCCGCCCGGAATCCGGGCCGTCCATATGTGAAGTACGTTGAAGAGCGCCTGGGCGATCCCGCCCTTCTCCATGACGACGCCCATCATGATGAACAGGGGAACGGTGATCAGCACGTAGTTTGTGGAGGTGTCGTAGATTCGCCCGGCAATCAGCAGCAGGCTGTTGAAGCCGAAGCCGACGGTTCCGACAACGACGGCCGTGGCAAGCGTCGAGTAGCCGAGAGGAACGCCGGCCACGATCATCAGGAGCAGGAGCGAGAATGTCAGGAGGGTCGCGTACTCAGGTGTCATCCGACGCTCTCCGAGGCAGGAAGGACGCCGCGAGCAGCAGAATCATCAGGAGCAGGGCGACAGCCAGCGCGAGCTTGAGGATCACGGGAAGCGGCGAGTTCAGGATGGTCCCTGCCCTCTCGTCCCGTTCGATCGCTGTCCACGCCTGGATCGCGGCCCAGTAGAGAACGGCCGACATCGCGACTAGGCCGATGAGTCGGCCGAAAGCGTCCGCGGCACGCCGCGCAGGGGCCGGAAGGCGATCCGCGAGGAAGCTGATCCGAATATGGAGATCCGCAGCAATGGACTGCGGCCCGCTGAAGAAATAGTGGAGCGCCGCGACGATCAGCGCGACTTCGAGCGTCCATTGCGTCGGAGCGCGAAACGCATACCGCATCACCACTTCATAGATCGTGAGCAGAAAGACGATCGCATAGGAATAGGAGAGCAACTCGCCCAGTCCAACGCAGAGCTTCCTGATCGCCATCTGCTCTCCCTACCGAGCGGTCATCGCCCGGCTGTTCACCGACAAGCCCGCACGTTCGGCGAGCGCGCGCTCGGCCGGAACCCGCTTTCGCGGCTCCCGCCCGAGGCATTGTCGAGCGACTATTGCACGCCGCCCGCACGGATCGGGCGCTAGAGCTTCCCGATGCGCCGCAGATAAGCGATGTGGTTGTCGATCACCCGCTTCGAGAAGGGCGTGCGCGACGCCCACTCGGTCCACACCTCCTGGGCAAGCCGACGGTAGGTCGCGCGGTCCTCCGGTGTGAACTCCGCGACCTCGACGCCGCGGGCGCGGACCTGCGGCAATGCGTCGATGTCCTCGCGGTTTGCACGCAGGATGTTGCGAATCATCGTGTCCCGCACAGCAACCTGCAAGATCTCCTTGAGATCATCGGGCACGGCGTTCCAGCGAGCCCTGCCAACCGACACGTCGTAGAAGCCGTTGGAGTGAGGACTGTTGAGCAGCGTGAACTTCGCCTGCGCATAGTCGCCGTTCTGGAGATTGTAGGCGAGCGTCCCGTCATCCGCCGCGTCGATCACGCCCCGCTCCAGGGCGCTGAAGACCTCGCTTTGCGGCAGGTTGATGGGCACCGCGCCGAGCCGCTGCCAGATGAGGGAGCTGATCCCCGGCGGAGAGCGGAGTTTCACGCCCTGGAAGTCGGAGAGGCGCCGGAGAGGCACTCGCGAGGGGATGGCTTCAAAGGACCCCGTACCGGTCCCGATGGTAAACATATCGAAACGCGCATACGCCTCCCGCATGAGTTCCAGTCCGCCGTTGGCGTACTGGTATTCGTAGAGCTGGAAGGGAGCGTCGAAAGCGCCCGGCAGGTCTGCCAGCGGAGCGAAGCCGGCATCGATGCCCGAAAAGATAGTGGAGAACGAGACGTGGCCGTCGAGAACGCCGGCTCGGACGACATCGATCGTCTGGTTGGGGCCTGCGACGGCACCGACGGGCAGCATCTCGACTGTCAGCCGGCCTCCCGACATCACCCGCACCCGGTCTGCGAGCCCCTTGATCTCGTCGAAGAGGAGGTTGCCTGGCGGCCAGTTAGTCTGCAGACGCCAACTGATCCGGGCCTGCGCCCGCGCAATCAAAGGAGTGAACAGGACGCCCAATGCCGCTGCTGGGGCTAGGGTCAACGTCGCGCGCCGGGTTACCGTGCGACGTCCTTGCACTTCCTCAGCCAAGCTTTCCTCCTCCGGGTTCTGGCGACTTCTTCTCGTTCTGGAACCATTGTGACAGCTTTTGACACTGCGCGAGGCGAGCTGGGTGCCGATATACGCAGACGGGAGGGTCTCGAAGTCAGCGGCCCGCTGTTCTCACCTGCACGCAGACGACGGCGGTGGTGAGGCCGTCAGGGCAACCGCAGAGCGCGTAACGGTTCGACCGCGGATGCGTGTTCGATTATCACACCGCTCGGCTGACGGGCGTCAACCTCGTTGGTTGGATGACCCCATCGCTTTGGCGGACGGCGTGCACTTGCTCATTTTGCGAGCGATCCACCGCTCCGGCTCGCGTCGCCCAGTCGCGGTCGCCATTCTCTGCACCAGCCGGTCGCTGCGCTCGGCGTGGGCGGCGGTCAGCGCGCCCACCTCCAGCTCCGTCAGGTGCTTGGCGGCAAAGCCGATCATTCGCCGCAGGAAGCTCGCATCCAAGCCTTTCGCCAGCAGGTCGCAAAGGGCAGTCTGAACATCGTTGATCACAGTTAGTTCCGGAGTGAGGTTCAGCAGCCCAACCTTTACCCACAGCCACCGCCGTGCCCCGCCGCGGTCAGCGACATTCAGGCCCTACACCATCATCTGGGACCACCTCATAACGACATCGGCAGCCGACCACATGCAGCGACGGTTCGAATCCGGGTGCACTTCCTCCAGCATACGGGAAGCCTCGAACATGTCGGGGCCGGACTTCACCGCTGAGGCGCGGAGGACGTGGGTCACGGATCTCGATCACCTCCTTCAGCAACCCTCCTGTGCCGAGGAGAGTCCGCTTCCCGCCCAAGCCAGACTTTCGGAGTAGCCGTGTGCGGGGCAGAGCGCCGGGTTGCGACTCAGTAAGGCAGCCCGTCAACGTAATCAGGCCGGACACCGGATCGGCAACTCTCGGTGGCCTCTGGTCCCCGATTTGAACCTGCGCGGCAGGGGACGGCCTCAACACGATGTGCGCGTATCGAGGTAGGAGGGGCCAATCCCCATGGCCGCTCCAAGGAGCGCCGCCCGCACATTCCGCTCGACTTCCCTGCGACAGGAAGCATTGGTGCTGACACGCCGCGGGTAAAGGCAGCCCGCGAGAGCAAACCCGGCAGGTCCCGGGCTTCGGGTGGTGGGAGCGCCGCACGGGGCGGCGTCCCAGCAAGGAGCCATCCGATGCCCACCACCAAGACCCTCACTGTCGCCCAGTTGCTGATCCTCACCACCGCCGCGCAGCGGCCGGATCACATGGTCCTCCCCCTGCCGCCGACGATCCGGGCCCGCGGTGGCGCCCAGCGCAGCCTGCTCAGTGCCCTGCTCAAGATGGAACTCGTCGAGGAACTGCAGGTCGACGACGCGACCATCGCCTGGCGGACCGACGAGGCCGGCCAGCACCGCGGCCTCCGCCTCACCGCCGCCGGGCTGGCCGCCGCAGGCGCACTCGCCAATGCGACGGAATCGAAGGGGACCGACGGTGACAACGCAGAGGTTCCCGCCTCGACAGGCGGCGACGCCGCCGCGGAAGGCGAGCCTGCCGCAGAGCATGGCTCGCAGGACCCTCCGCCCCGGCGCCCGACCGGCAAGCTGGGCGAGTTGCTGCAGGCGGTCTCGACCGAAGCGGGTGCGACGCTCGCGGAGATCACGATGCTGACCGGCTGGTTGCCGCACACCGCCCGAGCCGCGGTGACCGGGCTGCGCAAGCGGGGTTTCGACGTGGCGCTCATCCAGCAGGACGGCCGCAAGGCCTACCGCGTCACCTCGGCGGGCTGACGAGGAGCGAATGCCGAGGTCGCGCAAAGCAGGCTCTGGCCTGGGCCGGCTGACGCTCAACATGCTGCTGTCCTTTGCCCAGTTCGAGCGAGAGGTCACCGGCGAGCGCATCCGCGACAAGATCGCTGCTTCCAAGCGCAAGGGCATGTGGATGGGCGGGTCGGTCCCGCTCGGCTACGAGGCCCGGGACCGAAAGCTCGTGGTCCACCCGGCCGAGGCCGCGCGCGTGCGGTCCATCTACCAGGCGTATCTCGATCTGGGGACGGTACGACTGGTCCAGCAGCACCTCGCAGAGGCGGGCATCTTGGGTAAGAGCGGCTGCCCTCTCGCCCGTGGCGCCCTATTCCACCTGCTGCAGAACCGGGTCTACCGAGGCGAGGTACCCCACCGCGGCAACGTGTATCCCGGCGAGCACGAGGCGATCGTCGATGCGGCACTATGGGAGGCGGTTCAGCAGCGCCTGACCGAAGGCCGGGCTGATCGCCGTCCGGGCGGCCATGCCAGCCATCCGAGCCTGCTGGCCGGGATGCTGACCGACCAGGCCGGGCAGCCGATGGTTCCGACGCATGCCACCAAGGGTGGGCGTCGGTATCGCTACTACGTCTCGAACGGCCTGGTGACCGGCACGCGCGAGGACCATGCGGATGCGCTGCGGGTTCCGGCGGCGGCGCTGGAGCGCGTCGTCACTGGCCGCATCACCCGCCTCCTGTCCGATGGGCCGGAATTGCTGAGCGCGATGCGACTCGTCGGAGCGCTACCAACAGAGGCGGCGCAACAGCGGCGGATGCTCGAGGCCGCAGGGAAACTGGCGCGCCGCTGGCAGCAGCAAGGCCTTGCAGCGCAGCGCGGGATCCTGCTTGCCCTCCAGGCTGATATGACGGTGCATCGGCAGGAGATCACCATTCATCTCGCGCCGCATGGATTGCTTGCTGTGCTCTCGGGCAGGAGCCCGTCCGCTGTCGCCGGCAACGATATCGGCAAGGCAAACGGGCACGGCAAAGATCGACATCTCCCGCGCATCACCCTCACTGAGCCGGCGGCCCTGCGTCGCGCCGGTCGGGAGATGGCGCTGCTGGTGGGATCGACCGTTGCCGCCGATCGGTCGGACCCGTCGCTGGCTCGCCTGATCGCCAAGGCCTGGGCGCTGCGTGAGGCGTTGGTGTCGAGCACAGCGCCCAGCCTGACTGCGGTGGCGGCGGAGCAGGGCATCTCGCAATCCTATGCGACCCGGCTGGTGCGACTCGCCTGGCTCGCGCCGGATATCGTCGGGGCGATCTTCGGGGGGTGCCAGCCGGCAAACCTGACGGCATCGCGGCTGATGCAGGACACCCGCATCCTGACCGACTGGCACGACCAGCGCCGGGTGGTCGGGTTCATCTGAGCCAGGTCGGCGCGCGTTGCGGTTGGGGGACAGCATCTCGCTTCCCCTTCAGCGTCCGTCCCCCCGAACACGTCCGACGCGGCAGAACTCGGGGGGCACAGCCTCGGTGTCCCTTCCTGAGGGCATCTAACCCAAGCCGTACATGCCGGGAGGGCCTGGAGAGACAGATCCGGCATTTCCCGGGCTGAACCCGCCGGACCGGCGTCTCTCAGGTACGAGTCGCGAATTGCCTCCGCGTGTCAGGCCGGAAAGCCGGGCCTTTCGCGGGCATGACCCGCGAAACCCAAAATCGTATGCGACACGCGGACTGGCTGGTTGGGGCGCCAGGATTCGAACCTGGGAATGGCGGTACCAAAAACCGCTGCCTTACCGCTTGGCGACGCCCCAGCGGAGGCGTGCAACTAGCCCGGACGGGCGCCGCATTCAACCGGGCCGGCGTGAACGCCCTGTGCCCGGCGTTCACGCCCTCTTCACGCCCGCACCGCACAATGGAACCCGCGGGGCGCGCCGGCGCGCAGCCCCTGTCCCGCAGGAGGCGGAGCCAGGCCGGGTCAGGAGGACCGGCCGACTCGCCGCCCTTCGAGCGACCCCGACGCGACATGTGCTGGCTCTGCTGGGCCAAGGATCCGGACGACGCCCTGGCCCCCTCGGCCGGGCTGACCGCAGATTCGCCGCAATCCGGTGCGCCGCGCCTGTTCCTCACCCCGACCGGCAACGCCGCGGTCGACGGGCTCTTCAGCGGCTATGCCTGGACGCTGGCCGACCCCGTCAGCTTCTCCTTCCCCGACAGCGCGACGGATTACGAGGCGTTCTACGGCTCGGCCGAGCCGTCCCGCGGCTTCGTGCAGATCGGCGCGACGATGCGCGATGCCGTGCGCAAGATCCTGCTCGGCGACGCCGCGGGCGTCGCGACCGGGCCGGGCAGCCCGGGACCCTCGGTCACCGGACTGACGAACCTGGCCATCGTGCAGGCCGCGCAGGACAATCTCGCAGATATCCGCATCGCGCGGTCCTCCGCCCCGTCCACGGCCTGGGCCTACTACCCGAATGCCAGGGAAGGCGGCGATGTCTGGTTCGGCAGCCGATACGCCTTCGACAACCCGCGGCTCGGCACCTACCAGTTCGTCACCGCCCTGCATGAGATCGGCCATGCGCTCGGCCTGAAGCATCCGCATGACGCGTCCAACGGCTTCTCGGCGATGCCGCTGGAATGGGACACGCTGGAATTCACGGTGATGTCCTACCGGTCCAAGGTCGACGCGTCGGTCACGCAGGGCTACACCAACGGCACCTTCGACTACGCCCAGGGCTACATGATGCTCGACATCGCGGCCCTGCAGCGGCTCTACGGCGCGGATTACGGCTATCGCGCCGGCGACACGCGCTATGCCTGGAATCCGCTGACCGGCGAGACCTTCGTGGACGGCGTCGGCCAGGGCGTGCCGGGCGACGGCAGCGCCGCGTCGAACCGCGTCTTCCTGACGATCTGGGACGGCGGCGGGGTGGATACCTACGATCTGTCGAACTACGCGAACGGCGTGGCAGCGGATCTCGCGCCCGGTGGCTGGTCCGTGCTGTCCTCCGCGCAGCTCGCGGTGCTCGACACGCGCGACGGCACCAAGCCGCGCGGCAACGTGTTCAACGCGCTGATGCAGGACGGCAACGCGGCCTCGCTGATCGAGAACGCGACCGGCGGGGCCGGCGCGGACACGCTGCTCGGCAACCCCGCCGCGAACCTGCTGCGCGGTGGCGCGGGCAATGACTGGCTGGACGGGCGCGACGGCGCCGACGTGCTGGATGGTGGGGAGGGCGCGGACACCATGACCGGGGGCGCGGGGGCGGACATCTTCGTCGTGGACGATGCGGGCGACGTCGCCATCGAAGCGCGCGGCGGCGGGGTGGACGCCATCGTCGCCGCGACCGCCGCCGCGATCCGTCTGCCCGCCAATGTCGAGATCCTGCGCCTCGGCACCGCCGGGCGCGCCGGGATCGGCGGGCCGGGCGCGGATTTCCTGTTCGGCAGCCCCTTCGCCGACCGGCTGGAGGGTGCGGCCGGCGCCGACGTGATCGAGGCCTGCCGCGGCAACGACACGCTGGTCGGCGGCACCGGGGCCGACCAGTTCATCCTGCGCCGCGGCGACGGCTTCGACCGCATCGAGGATTTCGCCCCCGGCCAGGACCACCTGGTGCTGACGGGCTTCGGGCTGACCGCGGCGCAGGTGCTGGCGCGCGCCACGGCGTCTCCAGGCGGCGTGGCGATGGACCTCGGCGACGGCGACGGCGTGCTGCTGGCGGGGCTGACGCTCGCGCAGGTCTCGGCCGGCGACCTGGTTCTCTAGGCCCAGAGTTCCGGCCGGGCGAGCTCCTCGGCCAGCCTTGTCGAGCCGGATTCCAGCAGCCGCTCCCCCTTCTCCGCGCTCGCCGCGCCGGGATCGCCGATGACGCCGGTGTCGGTCATCTCCGGAAAAGGGCGGGAGCGCCGGAACCCCGGCGGCGCCGGCGGGCTGAAGCGCCTCGGCACGGCGCGCGCGATGTTCTCGCGGCGCACGCAATCCGGCTGTACCGCCATCATCATGGAGGTCTCGGCCTCGCAGGCATGCATCACGTTGGGCTGGGTTTCCAGGATGCCGCCGAAGGTGTCCTCGTTCGCCAGCCAGTAGGTCACGCCGACGACGGGCACGCCAAGCGTGCGCGTGAGCTCGATCGCCGAGGCGGCGATCGCCTCGACATTGCCGCCATGCCCGTTGAGCAGCGCGATGCGCCGGAAGCCGTGCCGCGACACCGACCGCGCGATGCCGCCGACCATGGCCGAGAAGGTCGCGAGGTCGAGCGTCAGCGTGCCGCCGAAGGCCATGTGGTGCTCGGCCAGTCCTGCCCAGAGGCAGGGCGTCGCCAGCGCCGCGGTGCCGCCGGCCTGCAGCTTGCGCGCGGTGCGTTCCGCCATCGCGCCGGCGAGCCACATGTCCACGCCGGTCGTCAGGTGCGGACCGTGCTGCTCGACCGAGGCGACGGGGATGATGACGACCGTGCCTGGCGCGGCACGCGCCTGGATCTCCTCCGCCGTCAGCCGCGCCCAAAGGACCTCATCCGCCATCGCCGCCTCCTCTCGCTCCCGGCAGGAGGCTAGCGGCGATGGCGGGGCGAGTCAGGCCGCCTTCGCGGCCTGGTCGCGCCGGGCGCTGCCGCGCAGCGACAGGGCGAGCATCCCGGCACCCGCCAGCAGCGGCAGGTAGGCCGGACCGGGATCGATGCGGATGTTCCGCGTGCCCGCGATCTGCTGGATCATCGCGCGCAGGCTCGACCAGGCGTCGAGCGCGCTGACGAAGCCCCAGAGCGCGGGCGCGACGGTCAGCACGATCGCGAGCACCGTCGCCGTCTCCGCCCAGCGGCGCAGGCTCGGCACGAAGCGGGTCGCGAGGGCGGCAGTGAGCGCCAGGAAGGCGATCGCGCTCAGCACCGGCAGCTTCTCGATTATCGAGAGGTCGTGCACGGCGTTGCCCGTCCCCTTGAACACGATGGCCGGCATCACGTAGCCCAGCACGGCGGCGAAGGTGCCGGCCATGAGGAGCATGGTGCGGGTGTTCTC
Source organism: Falsiroseomonas sp. HW251 (assembly GCF_050563545.1). NCBI lineage: Bacteria > Pseudomonadati > Pseudomonadota > Alphaproteobacteria > Acetobacterales > Roseomonadaceae > Falsiroseomonas > Falsiroseomonas sp. HW251. Next base: position 138,852 of record NZ_JBNXUM010000017.1, on the reverse strand, counting down.
GGGATCGTCGCGGGACACGCTCATTGGGGACCTCCTTCAGATGGACGTTTCGTGGCTTGCCGGTAATGTTTCCGCGGGCCGAAGGCAAGGGGAAAGCGCATTGCGGAGGGCGTCGGCGCGATGGCTGGTCCTGCTGATGGCGCTGACCCTGCCGGCCGCGGCGCAGGAGGCGGTGCATGGCGGGCCGGTGCGGGCGCTGGCGCTGTCGGGCGGCGCGCTCGCCTCGGCGGGGTTCGACCAGTCCATGATCGTCTGGGACCAGGAGGCCGGGCGAGCGCGCGCCGTGGTGCGCTGGCATGCCGGGGCGGTGAATGCGCTGGCGGCGCTGCCGGGCGGCGGCTTCGCCTCTGCCGGAGAGGACGGGCGCATCGCGCTCTGGCCCGCCGCACCGGGATCGCGGCCTGACCGCGTGCTGGAAGGCCATACCGAGCCGGTGGCGGCCCTCGCGCTCTCGCCCGACGGCGCCTGGCTGGCCTCCGCGTCCTGGGACGGGACGGCAAGGCTCTGGCCGCTGGCGGGAGGAGAGGCGCGGGTGCTGGAGGGCCACCGCGGCAACGTCAACGCCGTGGCTTTCCGGCGGGATGGCGTGGTCACGACCGCCGGGTTCGACGGCACCATCCGGCTCTGGCCGGCGAACGAGGCGCCGACCGTGCTGGCGGAATTCGGCCTGCCGCTGAACGCGCTGGCCGCGCTGCCCGACGGCACGCTGGCGGCGGGAGACGTGGACGGGATGCTGCGCCTGGTCGCGCCGGACGGCGTGGTGCGGGAGGTGCGGGCGGGCGCGCGGCCGGTGGTGGCGCTGGCGGCCCCGGCGGATGGGGCGGTGCTGGCGGCGGGCTCGCTCGGCGGTGCCGTGACGCTGTGGGATGCCGCGACGCTCAGGCTACGTCACATGCTGGACGGGCCGGGGCTGCCGGTCTGGTCGGTCGCCTTTTCCGCAGACGGGCGCAGCCTCTGGACGGGCGGGGCGGACCGGCGCGTGCGACGCTGGGACGTGGCGACGGGGCGGCCGGTCGGGCCGATTGGCGGTGACTCCGCGGACGAGGTGCCGGCCGGCGCCGATCCGCAGGGTGCCCGGGTCTGGCGGGCCTGCGCGGCCTGCCATGCGCTGACCGCCGAGGGCGGCAACCGCGCGGGTCCGCATCTGCACGGGATCTTCGGCCGACGCATGGGCAGCGTCGCGGGATACGAATACTCCGACCGGCTGGCGCGCGGCGACATTGTCTGGACGCGCGAGACGGTGGCCGAGCTCTTCACCCGCGGCCCGGACGAGATGACGCCGGGCACCAAGATGCCGGTCCAGCGCGTCGGCAATCCCGAGGATCTGCACGCGCTGCTCGACTTCCTCGAGGCCGCGACGCGGTAGGTCAGGGCAGCAGGCGGTAGATCGTCACCTCGCGCAGGGTCCGGTCCTCGAGTTCGAGGCTGGTGGGCACCGCGTGCTTCGCGATCGGCGCGAGGCCGCTGCCCGGGAGGTAGGCGCGGCCGGGATCGGCGACCCAGACCTCCGCCTGCGCCGCCATGGCGCGCAGCCAGGGCAGGATATGCGCCGTCATCGGAGCCTCGTAGCAGACATCGCCGGCGAGGATGACGTCCCAGCGGCAGGGGCTGCCGACGACGTCGCCCTCGGCCACGTCCAGCGACACCGCGTTGAGCGCGGCGTTGAGGCGCAGCGCGGCGGTGGCGAGCGGATCTATCTCGGCGGCTTCCACGGTCGCGCCCGCACGCGCCGCGGCGATGGCCGCGATGCCGCAGCCCGCGGCGAAATCCAGCACGCGCCTGCCGGCCACGCGCTGGGGCTGGTCGAGCAGCAGCCGCGCCGTGGCCTGGCCGCCGGGCCAGGCAAAGGCCCAGAAGGGCGGCTCGATGTTGCGTTGCGCCAGCCACTCCTCGGTCGCGTGCCAGATCGGCGTGATCTCGGTGGCGAGGTGCAGCGCGATCTCCGGCACCAGCGAGGCGCGGGCGACGGCGGTGTGCGACGCGATGAACTGCTCGGGCGTCACATCCGGCCGACCAGATAGGCCAGCGCCACCAGCAGCCCGACTTCGCGGTTCAATTTGAACAGGCGAAGGCAGCGCGCGGGATCGTTGATGTCGAGCGTCGCGACCTGGTACGCGAGCAGCCCCGCCGCCGCCAGCAGCGCCGGCAGGAACAGCCAGTGCAGGCCGGCGAGCCAGCCCGACACGGCGAGCAGCAGGAGCATCGCGCCGTAGCAGGCGACCAGGAAGGGCCGCGTCGTCGTCTCGAAGCGCCGCGCGGTGGAGCGGATGCCGACCAGCGCGTCGTCCTCGCGGTCCTGGTGCGCATAGATCGTGTCGTAGCCGAGGATCCAGCAGAAGCCCGCGGCCCACAGCGCGATCCCGGCAGGGTCGAGGCCGCCTGTCGCCGCCGCCCATCCCGTCGGCGCCGCCCAGCTGAACACGAAGCCCAGCACCGCCTGCGGCCAGTCCGTCACGCGCTTCGCGAGCGGATAGAGTGCGATCGGCACCAACGAGAGCAGCCCGACCACGATCGCCGCCCCGGACAACTGGAACAGCACCGCGGCGCCCGCCAGGCAGAGCCCCGCCAGGAACCACAGCGCCTGCATAGGCGTGACCGCGCCGGAAGCCAGCGGCCGCCCGCGCGTGCGCTCGACCTGCTTGTCGAGGTCGCGATCCCAGAGGTCGTTCACCACGCAGCCCGCGCCGCGCATGGCAAAGGCGCCGACCAGGAAGAGCAGGGCCAGCCGGGTGCCCTCGGCCCAGGAGGGCGCGGTGGCGGCGAAGGCCCAGAACCCCGGCAGCACGAGCAGCCAGGCGCCGATCGGACGGTCGAAGCGCGCGAGCAGCGCGAAGGGGCGCCAGCCCGGCGGCAGAAGCGCGACCCATCCCCCGGTCCGGATATCCGTATAGCCCTGCACGAAGCGTCTATAGGCCCGCGCAGGCCCCCACCCCAACCCTCCCCCTCAAGCGGGGCGAGGGAGAATTCAGCGCCGGTACTGTTCGGCGCTGACCGGCTCCAGCCACGCCACGGCCTTGCCGTCCAGCCTTTCCTGCATGGCGATGTGCGACATGCCGGTGGCGGGCGCCGCGCCGTGCCAGTGCTTCTCGCCCGGCGGGAACCACACGACGTCGCCGGGGCGGATCTCCTCGACCGGGCCGCCCTCGCGCTGCGCCCATCCCAGGCCGCTGGTCACGATCACGGTCTGGCCGAGCGGGTGGGTGTGCCAGTGGGTCCGCGCCCCCGGCTCGAAGGTGACCAGCGCGGCGGCGATCCGCGCGGGATCGGGGGCCGTGATGAGCGGATCCAGCCGGACGCTGCCGGTGAACCAATCGGCCGGCCCCTTGCCGGAGGGCTCCGACCCCGCGCGCCTGATCTCCATCCCGCTTCTCCCGTGCTATGCCGCAGCCGCATGACCACCCCCCGCCTGCACCTGGACGCGGCGCTGGCCGAAGGCGCCGAGGTCGAGGCCCCGCCCGCCCAGGCCCATCACCTCGGCGTGCTGCGGCGCGGCGTGGGCGACCCCGTTCGCGTCTTCAACGCCGGGGATGGCGAATACGACGCCAGCATCGCGTTGCTGCGCAAGGACCGGCTGCGCCTGGCGCTGGGCGCGCGGGTCCGGCCCCCGGCAGCCGAGCCGGAGATCCGCCTGCTGGTCGCCGCGCTGAAGCGCGACGCGATGGACTGGCTGGTGGAGAAGGCGACCGAGCTCGGCGTAACCCGGGTCCAGCCTGTGCTGACCCGGCGGACGGTGGCCGACCGCGCCAATGCCCAGCGCCTGGCTGCCATCGCCCGCGGCGCCGCCGAGCAATGCGAGCGCCTGTCCGTGCCGGACGTGCGCGAGGCCGAGCCCCTGCACCGCGTGCTCGATGGCTGGGACGGTGTTCCCGTCCTCGCCGCGATGGAGCGCAGCGCTGCGCCGCCGCTGCGGTTGGCCCTGGGCGGAAGCGCCGCGCCGCTCGCTCTGCTGGTCGGGCCGGAGGGGGGGTTCGAGGCGGCGGAGCTTGACGATTTGCGACGGCGTGCCTTTGTTGTGCCGGCCGCCCTCGGCCCGCGCATCCTGCGGGCGGAGACCGCCGCCGTGGCCGGGCTGGCCGCGCTGCAGGCGATCGCCGGCGACTGGGCCTGAACGCCAGGAAGAGAACCGTATGTCGAATCCCGGCGAGGCCGACCTCACGCCGATCACGTCGCACCGGCAATTGGCCCTGTGGTTCGCCGCCGGTTCCAAGCCGCGCAATGCCTGGCGGATCGGCACGGAGCACGAGAAGTTCGGCTTCCGCCGCACGGACCTGGCCCCGCCGCCCTACGAGCCCGGCGGCATCCGGGCGATGCTGGAAGGCATCGCCGCCCAAGGTTGGGAGGAGATCCCCGACAATGGCAAGCCGATCGGGCTGAAGCGGGGCGAGGCCTCGGTCAGCCTTGAGCCCGGCGGGCAGTTCGAGCTCTCCGGCGCGCCGATGGCCGACCTGCACGCCGCCAAGGTCGAACTCGCCGCGCATCTGCGTGAGGTGCACGAGGTCGCGGGGCCGCTCGGCCTCGGCTTCGCGCCGCTTGGCTTCCATCCGCTGGCGACACGGGACCAGATGCCGTGGATGCCGAAGGGCCGCTACGCCATCATGCGGAACTACATGCCACGGGTCGGCGGCATGGGCCTCGACATGATGCTCCGAACCTGCACGGTGCAGGTGAACCTGGACTTCGGCGACGAGGCCGACATGGTCGAGAAGCTGCGCGTGTCGCTCGCGCTGCAGCCGCTCGCCACCGCGCTGTTCGCCAACTCGCCCTTCCTGGAAGGCAGGCCGAGCGGATACCTGTCGCTGCGCGGCCGCGTGTGGACCGACACTGATCCCGACCGGACCGGCATCCCGCCCGTCGTATTCGAGCAGGGCTTCGGGTTCGAGCGCTTCGCGCAATTCGTCCTCGACGTGCCGATGTACTTCATCATGCGCGAGGGCAGGTGGATCGACGCCGCCGGCATCCCTTTCCGCGCCTTCTTGGAAGGCCGGGCCGGCAACGCCCTGGAAGGCCACACGCCGACGATGGGCGACTGGGCCGACCATGTGACGACGGTCTTCACCGATGTGCGCCTCAAGCGCTTCCTGGAGATGCGCGGGGCGGATGCCGGCAATTTCGGGATGCTGATGGCCAAGCCCGCGTTCTGGACCGGGCTGCTGTACGACGACGCCGCGCAGAAGGCCGCCGCCGCGCTGATCCGTGGCTGGGACGTCGCCGCGATCCGCGCGCTGCGGATGGACGTGCCGAAGCGCGCGCTGAAGGCGACGCTGGCGGGCCGCACGCTGCGCGACATCGCGCGCGAGGTGCTGGCGATCGCGCGCGACGGGCTGAAGGCACGCGCGCTCGGCGAGGAGGTCTACCTCGCCCCGCTCGAGGAGATCGCGCAAAGCGGCATCACCCAGGCCGAGCGCTGGCTGCAGCGCTACGACACCGCCTGGGGCGGCGACGCCGGCCGGATCTTCGGGGAGGCCGAGGTCTGACCGCTCCAGGCCGGCATCGCGTTCCTGTGTTCGCGCCACGGCGCCCTGAGAATTAATCTCGCCGGGCGTCCGCACGAGGACCAAGGCGATGCCCCAGCACGAAGCCTGGCAGCTGCAGGGCGACGCGGCGGCGCTTTATGAGCGCCACCTCGTCCCCGCCATCACGGCTGTCTGGGCTGCCGATCTGGTGGAGCGGGCCGCCCCTGCTGCCGGCGAGGGCGTGCTCGACCTTGCCTGCGGCACCGGGATCGTCGCGCGCCTCGCGGCCGCGCGGATGGGGTCGGGCGAGGTCATCGGCCTGGACATCAACGCGCCCATGCTGGCCGTCGCGCGTTCGCTGCCCGCGCCCCCCGGCGTACGCGTCGCGTGGCAGGAGGGCAGCGCGGTTGCCATCCCGCTTCCGGAGGCGCGCGTCGATCTGTGCCTTTGTCAGCTCGGCCTGCAATTCTTTCCCGATCGCGCGGCGGCGCTGCACGAGATCGCGCGCGTGCTGCGCCACGGCGGGCGGCTCGCGCTGAGCGTCTACGACGCGATCGAGACGACGCCGCTTGCCCATGCGCTTGCGGAGGCGCTCGACCGGCGCATCGGCCCCGGCGCCTCCGCGACGAAGCGGGCGGAGCACGAGCTGTCGGATCCCGCGGTGTTGCGGGGCCTGGCGATGGCGGCCGGATTCCACGACATCTCAGTCCGGCGGGTCACGCAGACCATCCGCTTTCCTTCCGCGGCGCTCTACGCGCGCATCCAGCTCACCGCGACGCCGCTCGCCGCGCTGGCGGCAGGCCTGGGCGAAACGGCACGCGAGAGGCTGGCGGACGCCATTGCCGGCGACATCGCCGCCGCGCTCGGCAGCGTGGACGGCGAGGTCGTCTCCCCGGCGGGCGGCCTGGTGCTCCAGGCGCGGCGCTAGCTCACGGGCTCCGGCTGGCGCGCGTTGGGGAAGAAGAGCTGCTCGCCATTGATCCGGTAGGACGCGATCGCTTCCTGGCCCGCGGGCGAGACCAGCCAGTCCACGAAAAGCTGGCCGTCCGCGGCCTTCACATGCGGGTGGCGCTGCGGGTTCACCAGCATCACGCCATACTGGTTGAACAGCCGCGCATCGCCCTCGACCAAGATCCTGAGGTCCTGGCGGTTGCGGAAGCTGAGCCAGGTCCCGCGGTCGGTCACGACGTAGGCGCCCTGCGCGGCGGCGGTGTTCAGCGCCGGACCCATGCCCTGGCCGATCTCGCGGTACCAGGCGCCGCGGCCGCCGGCGGGATCGACGCCGGCGACCTGCCAGAGCCGAAGCTCCGCGGCGTGCGTCCCGCTGCGGTCGCCGCGGCTGACAAAGGGCGCGTGCGCGGCGGCGATGCGGCGCAGCGCCTCGGCACTGTCGCGCAGGCCCGCTATCCCCGCGGGATCGGTGCCGGGGCCGACGATCACGAAGTCGTTGAACATGACGTGCCGGCGCGGACCGCCGAAGCCCTCGGCCACGAAGCGCTCCTCGGCGGCGCGGTCATGGACGAAGACCACGTCGGCGTCGCCGCGCCTACCCACATCCAGCGCCTGGCCGGTGCCGAGCGCGACGACCCGCACCGCGATCCCGGTCTCCCGCGTGAAGATCGGCAGGATATGGCCGAACAGGCCGGACTGCTCGGTGCTCGTGGTGGAGGCGACAGTGATCGTGCGCTCCTGCGCCCCGGCGGCGATGGGCAGGGCGACCAGCAGGGCAAGCATCACGCGGCGGAGCATGGCGTTTCCCGGTCCCGTCAACCGCCAGATGGCGTGGCCTGCGCCGCCGGTCAAACCGCTTGCGTTGCAAGCCATGCCGCGATCTGCCGGACGCTGCCGGTCGGAACCGCCGGCACTGCGTCGTGTTCCGCTGCGATACCCCCGGGAGACGTCGCATGCGAGCACTGGCCTGGCACGGGAAGGAGGACATTCGCTGCGACAGCGTCCCCGACCCGCGCATCGAGCACCCGCGCGACGCAATCATCCGCGTGACCTCCTGCGCGATCTGCGGATCTGACCTGCACCTCTACGACAACATGATCCCCGCCATGAAGTCCGGCGACATCATGGGCCACGAGACCATGGGCGAGGTGATGGAGGTGGGCGCCGAGGCGAAGGGCTCGCTCAAGGTCGGCGACCGCGTCGTCATCCCCTTCACCATCACCTGCGGCGAATGCTGGCAGTGCCGGCGCGGCAACTTCTCGCTCTGCGAGAGGACCAACCGCAACGCCGCGATGGAGGAGAAGGTCTTCGGCCGCGTGGGCGCAGGGCTCTTCGGCTACACGCAGCTGACCGGCGGCTATGCCGGGGGGCAGGCGGAATACCTGCGCGTGCCCTTCGCCGACCAGACGCACATCAAGGTGCCGTCCACCCTGACCGACGAGCAGGTGCTGTTCCTGTCGGACATCCTGCCGACGGGCTGGCAGGGTGCCGTGCAGTGCGACATCCAGCCCACCGACACCGTCGCGATCTGGGGCGCCGGTCCCGTCGGGCTGATGTGCGTGATGTCGGCGGTGCTGCTCGGCGCGAAGCAGGTGATCTGCATCGACCGCGTGCCGGAGCGGCTCGCCATCGCGCGCGCCAACGGCGCCATCACGATCAACTTCGACGAAGAGAGCGTGATGGACCGCATCGACGAGCTGACAGATCGCAAGGGCCCGGAGAAATGCATCGACGCCGTGGGGATGGAGGCGCATGCGACCGCCACGCTCGACAGCGTCTATGACCGCGTGAAGCAGGCGGTGATGCTGACCTCCGACCGCGCGCATGTGCTGCGCGAGATGATCTACCTCGCGCGGCCCGGCGGCGTGCTGTCGGTGCCCGGCGTCTATGGTGGCCTGGTCGACAAGTTCCCGATGGGCCTGGTGATGAACAAGGGCCTGACCATCCGCACGGGCCAGACGCATGTGAAGCGCTGGACCGGCGACCTGCTGCGGCGGATCGAGGAAGGGCAGATCGACCCGTCCTTCGTCATCACGCACAAGGTGCCGCTGGAGAGGGGACCGGAGATGTACAGGACCTTCCGTGACAAGAAGGATGGCTGCGTGAAGGTGGTGCTGAAGCCATGACCGGTCGCACGCATCGCGGCTCCGCCGGCCGGATGGCCTGGGGTCTCGGCTGGTTCTCGATCGGGCTCGGGGTGCTCGAACTGGCGGCCGCGCGGCCGCTGGCCCGTTCGCTCGGGCTGCGCGGGGCGGAGAACCTGGTGCGCGCCTATGGCCTGCGGGAGATCGCGACCGGCATCGGCATCCTGACCGCGCGCGACCGGCGGCCCTGGATCATGGGCCGCGTTGCCGGCGATGCGTTGGACGCGGTCACGCTGCTGGCAGCGGCGCCGCGCGGATCGGCCTTCGGCACGGCAACGGCGTTGGCCTCGGTCGCCGGCGTCGCAATCTTCGACCTGCTCTGCGCCGAAGCGCTGCGCACCGAGGAAGGCGACCGCGCCGGGCATCGCCGCGCGGCCCGTGCCTACGCCGCGCGCAGCGCCTTCCCGCACGGCACCTGGACCACGCGCGGCCAGGCTGGCGACTTTGAGCCGCCGGCGGACTTCCGGATCCCGGAGCCGTTGCGGCCGTGGGCTGCGGCCTAGACTCGCTTCGCTGCCATGACCGCGGCGCTGCTCCCGGCGCCCACGATCCAGCCCCAGGCCCGCAGCAGCGCGCCGGTCACGCCGCCATGCAGGTCGCGCGCCTCGTCGCGGTGGTGCACTTCCTCCGCCTGGCAGGTCGCGAGCAGGGCGCGGATCTCGGGATGGATCCCCTCGGCGTCCAGGCGGTCGAGCTGCTGCTGGTAGTGGTGGTCCACGAAGGTCTCGACGGCGTCGATCGTGACGTGCACCGCGCGCGGGCCGAACAGCGCGGGCAGCGCCCCGGTCAGGAAGCCCGCGACCTTCCAGACCGGCAGCAGCAGCGACCGCTTCGCGGGCGGGAGCAGCTCCTCCAGCAGGTCGAGGTGTCCCTGCTCCGTCGTGCCGTGCCGCGCGGCGAAGTCGCGCAGCGCCTCGTCGCGTGTGACCGCGACGATGCCGCGATAGATCATCACTGCGCCGGTCTCCCCGGCGTGGTCGCTTCGCAATTCCCGCGCCAGCCAGGGTGGGATCGGCGGCAGCGAGGCGAGCGGCGGGGCGCGGAGCGGCTTCGTGGCATGCGTCATGGCGGCGCGGATGTGATGCGTACCTCGCAACCCGCAAGCGTCTTCCCCCGCATCCGCATCGCGGCGAAGGTGGCGCCATGGCTTCCTCCCCCCTCGCCGCGACGCTCGCGCGCACCGGCGCGCCGCGCATCGCGTCCTTCATCGTGACGGTCTGGGGCGATGCGGTCGCGCCACGCGGCGGCTCGCTCTGGCTCGGATCGCTGCAGGCGATCCTCGACCGGTTCGGCTGCACGCCGGGGCAGGTACGCACGGCCATGTCGCGCCTGACCGAGGAAGGCTGGCTGGCGCGCAATCGGGTCGGGCGGCACTCCTTCTACCGCCTCGGCCCGCGCGGCGAGAGCAGCTTTGCCGCGGCCGCTGCCCGCATCTATGCCGGCCGGCCCGAGGACTGGGACGGCCGCTTCCGCCTGGTGCTGTTCCCCGACGCGGAGGCGCGGGAGGCGCTGGCCGCGGCGGGCTTCGGCAGCCTGCCCGGCGGGGCGATGGTCGGCCTGCGCGGCGATCCCGCCCTGCTGCCGCGCCGCCTGCCTGTCCTGATCGCCGAGGGCCGCGCCGGCGAGGATGCCCGGTTGCTCGCCACGAGGGCCTGGCCGCTCGAGGCGCTGGCGGAGGGCTATGGCCGCTTCCTCGATGCCTTCGCACCCGTCGAACTGCTGCCCATTCCGCCGGAGGAGGCGCTGCCGCTGCGCCTGCTGCTCGTCCATGAATGGCGCCGCCTGGTGCTGCGCGATCCTCGCCTGCCCGCGGCCCTGCTGCCGGAGGCTTGGCCGGGCACGGCGGCGCATCGGCTGGCGGCGACGCTCTATCGCCACCTCACGCCGGCAGCCGAGGCCTGGCTTGACGCGGAGGGCCGGAACGAGGAGGGCCCGCTGCCGCCGTCCGAGGCGGATGGCCGTTTCGCAGGTTAACGCGTTACGGATTTCACTTGCATCCGTACAATTTTGTGACATATTGCGGCCTACCGAGGCGGAGGAAGCGGCGGGATGTACACCCAGGCGCTGAACCAGAGGGATACCGGCCCGCAGTTCGCGGAGGATCCGGAGCGGCTCGCCCGCTTCGAGGCGCGCGTCGCAGCCGAGGACAAGGTCGAGCCGAACGACTGGATGCCGGAGGCCTATCGCCGGACCCTGACGCGACAGATCAGCCAGCACGCGCATTCCGAGATCGTCGGCATGCTGCCCGAGGGCAACTGGATCACCCGCGCGCCGAGCCTGCGCCGCAAGGCCGCGCTGCTGGCCAAGGTGCAGGACGAGGGCGGCCACGGGCTGTACCTCTATGCCGCCGCGGAGACGCTGGGCACGAGCCGCGAGGAGCTGATCGAGCAGCTGCTGAGCGGGAAGGCGAAGTACAGCTCGATCTTCAACTACCCCACGCTCACCTGGGCCGATATCGGCGCGATCGGCTGGCTGGTGGATGGCGCGGCGATCATGAACCAGATCCCGCTCTGCCGGACGAGCTTCGGCCCCTATGCCCGGGCGATGATCCGCATCTGCAAGGAGGAGAGCTTCCACCAGCGCCAGGGCTACGAGATCATGCTGACGCTGGCGCGCGGCACGGAACAGCAGAAGGCGATGGCGCAGGACGCGCTGGACCGCTGGTGGTGGCCGTCGCTGATGATGTTCGGCCCGCCGGATGCGCAGAGCTCGCACACCGACACCTCCATGCGCTGGAAGATCAAGCGCTTCACCAACGACGCGCTGCGCCAGCAATTCGTCGATGCGACGGTGCCCCAGGGCCACTATCTCGGCCTGACCTTCCCTGACCCCAAGCTGCGCTTCAACGAGGCGACGAAGCACTGGGAATTCGGCGAGATCGACTGGGAGGAGTTCCGCCAGGTGCTGGCGGGCAACGGCCCCTGCAACCGCGAACGCATGGAAGCGCGCCGGAAGGCGCATGACGAGGGCGCCTGGGTGCGCGAGGCCGCGCTGGCGCATGCCGCGAAAAGGCGCGCGCGCAAGGCGGCCGCCCCGAAGCTCGCCGCGGAGTGACAGCCATGACCGAAGCCAGGATGCCGATCTGGGAGGTCTTCATCCGCGCCCGCGCGGGCCTGGCGCACCGCCATGCCGGCAGCGTCCACGCGCCCGACGCCGAGATGGCGCTGCAGGCCGCACGCGACACCTACACCCGGCGTGGCGAGGGACTTTCCATCTGGGTGGTGCCGAGCGTAGCGATCACCGCGAGCGATCCCGCCGACAAGGACAGCCTGTTCGAGCCGACGGCGGACAAGATCTACCGGCACCCCACCTTCTACGAAGTGCCCGACGAAGTGGGTCACATGTGATGACGACGATCGCGCTGGCGGAGACGCCGCTGCTGAACGCCGTGCTCGCGCGGGCCGACGACGCGCTGGTGCATGCGCATCGCCTGTCCGAATGGGTCGGCCAAGCGCCGATGATCGAGGAGGACCTGGCGCTGGGGAACGTCGCGCTGGACCTGCTGGGCCAGGCGCGCAGCCTCTACCAGTATGCCGGCGCGATCGAAGGTGTCGGCCGTTCCGAGGACGACTACGCCTATCTCCGCGACGCGCCGCGCTTCGGAAACCTGCTGATGCTGGAACAGCCGAACGGCGACTTCGCCTGCACGATCGCGCGGCTGTTCCTGCACAGCGCCTTCCTGCATCCGTGGTGGCAGGCGGCGATGGCGTCCACCGACGCGACGCTCGCCGCGATCGCGGCGAAGGCGGAGAAGGAAGTCGCGTACCACGTCCGCCATGCCGGCGAGTGGCTGATCCGCCTTGGCGACGGGACGGAGGAAAGCCACCGCCGCGCGGCCGATGCGCTGGACCGGCTCTGGCGCTTCACCGGCGAGATGTTCACGCCCGACGATGCCGACCTGGTCGCGGGTGGCGTGCTGCCTGACGTCGCAGCGATCCGGCCCGTATGGGATGCGACGGTCGCGCGCGTGCTGGCGGAGGCGACGCTCGACCGCCCTGGGGATGGCTGGATGCAGACCGGCGGGCGGCGTGGCGTGCACACGGAATCGCTCGGCCACATGCTGGCGGTGATGCAGCATCTGCAACGCGCCTATCCCGGGGCGACGTGGTGAGCGTCCTTCAATTCCCTCCCCCGCAAGCGGGGGAGGGCCAGGGTGGGGGTGCTTCGTCACCGACGCCCTCATCTTCCGCACCCCCACGATCTTCGGCACCCCCACCCTCTCCCTCCCCCGCTTGCGGGGGAGGGAACCGCGAAGCCGGGGAGGAGAACTCTCTCCGCCAACGCGCCCTCGCCATCGCGGGCGAGATCCCCGACCCCGAGATCCCCGTCCTCTCCATCGCCGACCTCGGCGTCCTGCGCGATGCGCGCGTCACCGACGCCGGCACCGTCGAGATCGACATCACGCCCACCTATTCCGGCTGCCCCGCGATGAACATGATCGCCCTGAACCTCGAGGCCGCGCTCGCCGCAGAGGGCATCGACGCGCGCGTGAAGCTCGTGCTCTCCCCGGCCTGGACCACCGACTGGATGACCCAGTCCGGCCGCGACAAGCTCCGCGCCTACGGCATCGCGCCGCCCGCGCCCAAGGCCTCGCGCCGCGCGCTGTTCGGCATGGACGAGGACCTCGCCTGCCCGCGCTGCGGCAGCAGCGAGACCGAGAAGCTCTCGGAATTCGGCTCCACCGCCTGCAAGTCTCTCTGGCGCTGCACGGCCTGCAAGGAGCCCTTCGACCACTTCAAGTGTCTGTAGCGGGGCACCACGCATGAACGCTGTCACGTCCACCCGCTTCCACCCGCTGCGCGTGACGCGCATCGACCGCGAGACCCTCGACGCCATCGCCGTCACGCTGCAGCCGCCGCCGCACACGGAGGACCTGTTCCGCTTCACGCCGGGCCAGTACCTCACGCTGCGCCGCGTCGAGGATGGCAAGGAACTGCGCCGCAGCTATTCCATCTGCGCGGGCCTCGACGAAGGCGCGCTGCGCGTCGGCATCAAGCGCGTCGAGGGCGGCCGCTTCTCCGCCTGGGCGGTGGACCACCTCAAGCCCGGCGACGTGATCGACGCGATGCCGCCCGAGGGCCGCTTCGGCATGATGCCCGACCCCGCCGCGCCGCCACGCACCATCCTTGGCATCGCGTGCGGCAGCGGCATCACGCCGGTGCTCTCCATCGCCTCGTCGGTGCTGGCACGCGAGCCGAACAGCCGCGTCGTGCTGCTCTACGGCAACCGCAGCGGCGCCGACATCATGTTCCGCACCGCGCTCGAGGAGCTGAAGGACCGCCACCTCGACCGCTTCGCCGTCGTGCATGTCCTCTCCCGCGAGAAGCACGAGCTCGACAGCCTGCACGGGCGCCTGGACGCGGCGCGCATCCAGGCGCTGCTGCCCGGCCTGGTGCCGCCGGGCGCGATCGCCGAGGCGTTCCTGTGCGGCCCGACGGGCTTGGCTGACGCCGCGACCCAGGCGCTGACCTCGCTCGGCCTGCCCGCGGCGCACATCCATGCCGAGCACTTCACGCCGGCGCCCGGCGCCGCCCCGCGCCCCGCGCCCGGCATCGCGCCCGGTGCGAAGCCCGTCGCGATGGCCGACATCACCATCGACGGCGTCACGCGCCGCATCCCTCTCGCAGACGGCGAGACGGTGCTGGAAGCCGGGCTGCGCGCCGGGCTCGACCTGCCGTGGTCCTGCCGCGGCGGCATGTGCTGCACCTGCCGTGCGAAGGTGGTCGAGGGCGAGGTGGAGATGGCGACGAACTACTCGCTGCAGCCCTGGGAGATCGAGGCCGGCTTCGCCCTGACCTGCCAGAGCCGACCGAAGACCGACCGCCTGGTCGTGGATTACGACGCCACCTGAAGGCGGCGACGCCTCAGTCGGGCGTCGCGCCAGTCGCCCGCACGATCGGCGCCCATTTCGCGGTCTCGTCGCGGATGAAGCGCGCGAGCTCCTCGGGCGATGATTGCAGCGGCTCCACCCCATGGCGGGCCAGGTGCGACACGATGTCGGGGTCGGTGACGGTGGCGCGCATTGCGGCGTTCAGCCGCTCCACGATCGGCGCCGGCAGCCCGCGCGGGCCGAGCAGCGAATACCAGTTGCCGACCTCGTAGCCCGGCAGGGTCTCGGCCACCGTCGGCACGTCGGGCAGGATCGCGGTGCGCCGCGCCGTTGGCACCGCCAGCGCGCGAAGCTTGCCCGCCTCGATCTGCGGGATGGCGGTAGGCGCGGTGGAGAAGGCGAAGTCCACCTTGGCACCGACCAGGTCGGTCATTAGAGGTCCGCCGCCGCGATAGGGCACGTGGACCGTCTTGATGCCCGCCATCTGGTCGAGCAGCGCGCCCGCCAGGTGCCCCGCGCCGCCGACGCCGGACGAGCCATAGGTGATGGTGTCGGGCCGCGCCTTGGCCGCGGCGATCAGCTCCGCGACCGAGCGCCAGGGCCGGTCGGCGGGCACCACCAGCACGTTCAGGATGTTCCCGGCCATGGCGATGGGCTGCAGGTCGGTTTGCGGGTTGAAGCCAAGATTGCTGTAGAGCGTCGGATTGATCGCCAGCGCGCCGATCGTGCCCATCAGCAGGGTGTAGCCATCGGCCGGCGCGCGGATCACGAGTTCGGTCGCAAGGTTGCCGCCGGCGCCGGGGCGGTTGTCCACGACGATCGGGCCGTTCAGCGCCTGCTGCAGCCGGGGCTGCATGGTGCGCGTCGTCAGGTCCGTCCCGCCGCCCGCGGCAAAGCCGACAACGATGCGGATTGGGCGGTTCGGGTAGTCGGACTGCGCGGCGGCCGGGCGGATCGCGACGAGCGCGATACCCGCGGGCAGGCCGAGCGCGAGCGTGCGGCGGCGCATGGTTTCCTCCTCGGTGTTGTTGACGCGCCCCTTACAGGAGCGAGCCCCCGCCGGGAAGCGCGGTCACTGCTCTCGCCAGGGATGCTGGTTCCACAGCGCCTGGTAGCGCGCCTGCAGCGCCCGGAGTTCGGCGAGGTAGGCGTCAGGGCCGAGGAAGCGCAGCGGCAGGCTCTGCTGCACCGCGACCGCCTGGAATTCCGGGTCCTCCACCGTGCGCCGGACCGACAGCGCGAGGCGCTCCAGCACGGCCGGCGGCATGCCCGCGGGCGCGGCCATGCCGCGCATCGAGCCCTCGACGACGTCGAAGCCCATCTCCTTCAGGGTCGGCACGTCGCCGGCGGGCTGCCAGCGCGTCTCGCCCATCTGCGCGAGCGCGCGCATCGTGCCCTGACGCGCATCGGCAACGCCCTCGGCCATGTTCATCACGCCGACCGGGATCGCGCGGGAGAGCAGGTTCTGCTTCACCTGCGCCGAGCCCGCGAAGGGAACATGCAGGAAGGAGGTGTTGGACGCGCGCTCCAGCGCCAGCATGGCGAGGTGGTCGTCGGAGCCGATCCCGGTCGTGCCATAGCCGATGGTCCCCGGCCGCTGCCGCGCCGCGGCCAGCAGGTCGGCCAACGTGCGATAGGGGCTGTCGGCCATGACCCAGAGCCCGCCGGGATCGTCCACGATGTTCCCGATCAGCGTGAAGTCGGTCAGGGTGAAGCGGGTGCGGCGCTCGATCGGGAGCGTGACGATGTGCGGCGTGTTGATGAAGCCGATGGTGGTGCCGTCGGGCCGCGCGCGGGCGAGCTCGGTGAAGCCGATCTCGCCGCCGGCGCCCGGCCGGTTCAGCACGACGACCGAGGCGCCGAGGTCCTTCTCCATGAAGCGCGCGATGGTGCGCGCCGCAAGGTCGGTGCCGCCCCCGGCCGCGAAGGCCACGATCATGGTGATGGAGCGATCCGGCACCCAGGCGCCCTGGGCCAGGGCAGGGGACACCAACGGCGTCGCGGCGAGCAGCAGGCGGCGTCGCGTGAGCATGGTCGTTCTCCCGTTGTCCGGACGCCTGCTATCGCGTGGTGGGCCGCGGCGGAAGAGGCCTACTCCGCGGCCTGAAGCCGGCTCGGCAGGCGGAAGCTGACATCCTCGGTGATGCCGGGCAGCGGCGCGACATCCCCGGCACCCAGCGCGCGGAGCGCTGCGATCACCTCCTCCACCAGCCATTCCGGAGCGGAGGCGCCGGCGGTGAGCCCGACGTTGCGCGCGCCCGTCACCATCGCGTTGGTCAGCGCGCCGGCATCGGCGATGAGGAAGGCGCGCGCGCCGCATTCCTCCGCGATCTCGCGCAGCCGGTTGGAGTTGGAGCTGTTCGCGGCACCCACCACCAGCACGACGTCGCAGACCTTGGCGAGGTCGCGTACCGCGGCCTGGCGGTTCTGCGTGGCGTAGCAGATGTCGCGCGTGCCGGGCCCGACGACGTCGGCGAAGCGCGCCTTGATCGCCTCGATCACGTCCTTCGTGTCGTCCACGCTGAGCGTGGTCTGGGTGACATAGGCGACCTTGCGGTCGGCTGGGATGGGCAGGGCGGCAACATCGGCGGCGTCGGCGACCAGGTGCACCTCGCCGTCGATCTGGCCGAGCGTGCCCTCGACCTCGGGGTGGCCGTCATGGCCGATCAGGATCACCGCGCGGCCGTCCCTGGCGTAGCGGCGGCCCTCGACATGCACCTTGGTCACCAGCGGGCAGGTCGCGTCCAGCACGTCGAGGCTGCGGTCGGAAGCGAGCTTTTCCACCACGCGGGCGACGCCATGGGCGGAGAAGATGGTCAGCGCGCCCTCCGGCACCTCGTCCAGCTCGTTGACGAAGACGGCGCCCTTGGCGCGGAGGTCCTCGACGACGTGGCGGTTATGGACGATCTCGTGGCGGACATAGACGGGGGCGCCATGCAGCGTCAGCGCACGCTCCACGATCTCGATCGCGCGGACGACGCCGGCGCAGAAGCCGCGCGGCTCGGCGAGCAGGATCCGCATGGATGTGTCCATCCCCCGTGACAGGCTGCTCCGAAGATGGGGGAGTTTGGCCAGGACGGGAAGGGTTTTCAGCCCAGGGTGTCGAGCCGGGCTGACAGCGTGGCGGGTTCGGGCGCGCGGGGATCGGCCAGTTCGGGCAGGCGCTCTTCGATGGAGCCTCGGTCGAGCAGGCGCGCCTCCACGGCGGCCCGCAGCCGGGCGATGTCCTTCTCCCGCCCGCTCCCGCCCGCTCCCGCCCGCTCCCGCCCGCTCCCGCCCGGCGCAGAGCTTGGCGACGGCCAGGTCCACGAGGTCGAGGCAGAGTGCCTTGACACCCGGCGCATCGGCGCTGGTGTAGGGGATCAGGCGGTCGCGCCGGCCCGTGGGCAGGATAGCGGTCTCCGGGCCGACGCCGTCGACGTGGAGAGCACATCTGACAGGTCTTTCGGATCGGGGACGCCGTCCGGATAGATGTCCACCTCGCTGGTGAGCATCATCGCAAGCGGCAGCCGCGGCTGTGTTGCGATCGCCGAGCCGCTGCCGATCATGACGAACCGGTCGTGGTTCAGGATGGCGGCCGAGGAGCGCCGCATGTGGTCCACGCCGGCGCGCTTCAGCATCAGCCAGCCATCCCGTCCAGCAGTTCCGCGACCTGCCGGGCCGTGATGACGCCGAAGGGCGGGCAGGTTTCCCGCAGATACTGGCCGCGCGGGGTGTCTTCCGTCAGGCGATCCGCGATCTCGGCCGGGGCGCCCGTCAGCAGTTCGTCCCAGATCGCGAGGTAATGCGCGGCATGCGGGTCATCGCGCCAGAAGCGGTCGATGAAGGCCCGCGCCTCGTCGATGACGGCCGGCGTGTCGACGATGCGGCGTGCCACGAACTCCGCCTTAAGGTACTGCAGATGCTCGTGACGATCATGGAACCGCATGGGCCGAAGATGGCGCGGCCCATCCGGTGAATTTAAGGAAGACCGCTGTCAGGCCGCGTCCTCGCGCCGGTCGCGGGCCTTCACATAGGCGACCGAGGCGTGCTCCGGGCAGTAGGGCTTGCCCATGATCGCGTCCGACGAACAGAAGCGGAAACCCGGCTTGCCGGGCTCGCCGATCGGCCAGCAGCAGGACCGCGTCGCCGACAGGCGCGGGAAGCTTCGCACCACCGCGGGCTGCGGCGGGGGCGAGGCCACCGGCGCCACCGCGACCGGTGCCGGCATGACCGGCGGCAGCGTGGTGCGCGGCGCCACCGGCGGGCGCGGGGTTCGCGGCTGGGCCGGGCGCGGCGCCGCGCCCAGCGTCTCGCGCCGGATCGGGCTCGGGCGTGCCGGCAGGCTCAGGCGATGCGCCTTGCCCACCACCGCATTTTTCGAGATGCCCATCCGGCGACCGATCTCCGCCGTGGAATGCCCCTCCGCCCACAGCGCCTTGAGCCGCTCGATCGCCTCCGCGGTCCAGTCCATGCCCGGAACCTCCCCTAAAGCCCCCCAACACCAGATACGGTAGGGCAACGCAGGGGCCGGACACAAGTTCTGGTTTCTGTCAGCGCGCTGAAATCTGTGGATGGATTCGCGGAAAACCCCGTGGACAAGGCCTGCGCTTCGCGTGGATCGCAAGGGCAAGCGACCAAATGCGACGCTGCGGCGCAGCAAGCGTGCGGAGACGAGAAGGGGACTGGCCGCCCCTTCCTTCACTCCACCGTCGCGTTGGCCACCCTGACGATGCCGGGCCAGCGAGCGCTTTCCTCGCGGATCAGCGCCGCGAAGGCCTGCGGCGTGCCGCCACGGAGGTCAAAGCCCTGGCTCGCCAGGCTGTCCGCGACATCGGGCTTCGCCAGCGCCTCGGCCAGGACGGCGTTGAGCCGTGCGACCACCGGCTCCGGCGTGCCGGCCGGCACCAGGATGCCCTGCCAGGTCACGACGTCGAAGCCGGGCAGGCCCTGCTCCGCGATGGTCGGGACCTCGGGCAGGGCGGCGCTGCGGTTCAGGCCGCTGACCGCCAGCGCCTTCAGCCGGCCGCCACGGATATGCTCGATGGCCGCAGGCAGCGTGACCAGCAGCGCGTCCAGGTGGCCGGCTACCACGTCCACCACGGCGGGTCCGCCGCCGCGATAGGGGACGTGGGTGAAGGCAACGCCCGTGCGCTGCGTCAGCACCGCGCCGGCGAGATGCCCGATCGAGCCATTGCCCTGGCTGCCCATGCTCATCGTGCCCCCCTCGCGCCTTGCGAGCGCCAGGAAGCTCGCGAGGTCGGTTGCCGGGCTAGAGGGATGCACGACCAGCACCTGCGGCGCGCGCACCAGCTCGATCACGGGCGCGAAGTCGCGCACGGGGTCGTAGCCCACGCGGCGGTAGAGTGAGGGGTTGATGGTCAGCGGGTCGGAGCCCACCAGCAGCGTCAGCCCGTCCGGCCGCGCGCGGGCCACCAGCTCGAAGGCGAGGTTCGACCCCGCGCCGGGGTGGTTCTCCGCCACCACGGGCTGGCCGAGCGCCGGCGAGATCGCGCGGGCGAAGGTGCGGCCGAGGATGTCCAGGCTGCCGCCGGGCGCGACGGGGATGATCACCCGCAGCGGCCGGTCGGGCCAGCTGGCCTGGGCATGGGCGACCGGGGCGAGGGCGGCGGCGCCGAGCAGGCCGAGCAGGCTGCGGCGGGGTAAGGGAGAGAGCGAGTTCATGGAAAGGCGTTCTGCCGTTCCTCTGAAATGATGCAAGCGAAAGATTTTCGTGCTACCCGGAAGGCAGGAAGCAATGACGGAGTTCCAAGATGGCGGGTATGGCGGAGTTGGACCGCATCGACCGCGAGATCCTGCGCCTGCTGATGCAGGACGCCTCCCGCTCGCTCGCCGAGATCGCGGGCGAGGTCGGCCTCACCCCCACCCCCTGCTGGAAGCGTATCAAGCGCATGGAGGAGCAGGGCGTCATCACCGGCCGGGTCGCCCTGGTGGACCCGCAGCGCGTCGGCCTGCCGATCTCGGTCTTCGTCGCGGTGGAGACCGGCGACCATTCCGCCGACTGGATCAGCCGCTTCGCCGCCGCGGTGGACAGCCTGCCGGAGATCGTGGAGTGCTGGCGGCTCGGCGGGGACGTGGACTACCTGCTCAGGGTCGTGGTGCCCGACATGGCGGGATACGACGCCTTCTACCGCCGCTTCGTCGCGGCGGTGCCGGCGCTGCGCAAGGTCACCGGCCGCTTCGCGATGGAGCGGGTCAAGGGAACGACAGCGCTGCCGATATGAGCGCCCACGGTGGTTCCGTGGCGGAGGCATGACGGCTAGAACCGTCGCATGTCCCGCCCGGTCCGAATCGCCCCCTCGCTGCTCGCCGCCGATTTCGCGCGGCTGGGCGAGGAGGTGCGCGCGATCGAGGCCGCCGGCGCGGACTGGCTGCACCTCGACATCATGGACGGGCATTTCGTGCCCAACATCAGCTTCGGGCCGGGGCTGGTGAAGGCGCTGCGACGGCACAGTGCCATGCCGTTCGACGTGCACCTCATGATTGCGCCGGCCGATCCCTTCCTCGCGGCCTTCGCCGAGGCCGGTGCGGACTGGATCAGCCTGCACCCCGAGGCCGGGCCGCATCTGCACCGCTCGCTGCAGACCATCCGCGCACTGGGGAAGAAGGCGGGCGTGGTGCTGAACCCGGCGACGCCGCTGGCGGCGGTGGAGACGGTGCTCGACCTCTGCGACCTCGTCCTGGTCATGTCGGTGAACCCGGGCTTCGGCGGGCAGTCCTTCATCCGCTCCCAACTCGCCAGGATTGCGGCGCTGCGCGCGATGATCGATGCGACGGGGCGCGAGATCGCGCTGCAGGTGGATGGCGGCGTCACCGCCGAGACCGCGCGGGACTGCATCGAAGCCGGCGCCGACGTGCTGGTCGCCGGCACCGCCGTCTTCGGCAAGCCGGACTACAAGGCCGCGATCGCCGCGATCCGGGGACGCTGAGATGGAAGGCATCCTCCGCGGCGCGCGTCGCATCCTGGCGAACCTCAAGCCGATCAAGGTGCCGGACGGTCCCGCGCGCGCCTTCCGCGACCTCTGGCCCGGCGACGCCGCGCGCGGCGCCCGCCTGCTGCGCGGCGAGTTCGAGGTGATGGGCACGGTCCGCCCGCTGCGGCCGGCCGAGCAGGACGGGTTGCTGGATTGGGGCCAGCAGGGCGGCAGCCCCGCCTGGCGCGCCGCGGCGCACGGCTTTGCCTGGCTGCGCGACCTCCGCGCTCTCGGCACCGACGCCGCGCGGCTGCGCGGGCGCGCGCTGGCTTCTGACTGGCTGTCGCTGGGCGGCGATCCGCTGGCCGAAGCGCCGGAGGTCGCCGGCGCGCGGATCTCCGCCTGGCTTGGGCATTGGGATTTCCTCGCCGCCACGGCGGACGACGCCTTCCGCAAGGCGCTGATGCAGCGCATGGCGCAGGACGCCCGCCAGGTGACCGCGGAACTCCCGGCCGAGGCGCAGCATCGCGGCGCGCTCGTCGCGCTGAAGGGCGCGATGGCCGCGGCGGTGGCGCTCGAGGAGGAGACCTGGCTCGGCCGTTGCGTGCGCTTCCTGCCCGCCGAACTCGAGCGGCAGTTCAACCCGGATGGCGGGCATGTCGAGCGCAGCCCGACGCAGCAGCTCGCCGCGTTGCAGGACGTGATCGAGATCCGCAACCTGCTGCACGGCGCGGGGGTGGAGGCGCCGCCGATCCTGAACGCCGTGCTGGACCGCGCCGCGCCGGCACTGCGGCTGCTGCGCCATGCCGATGGCGGCCTCGCGCTGTTCAACGGCACGCGGGAGGAACAGGCCGCGATGCTCGACCTCGCGCTGACCCAGGCGCAGTCGCGCGGCCGCGCGCCGAGCGCGCTGCCCGACACCGGCTTCCACCGCCTGGCCGCGAGCCGCACGCTGGTGATCTGCGACGTCGGCGCGCCGCCGCCCGGCAAGCGGGAGGCTGCGCCCGGCGGGCTGCCGCGCGGCGCCGACCGCTTCGCCCATGCCGGCACGCTGAGCTTCGAGATGTCGGTCGGCCGCGACCGGCTGATCGTGAATTGCGGCGCCGCGCCGGCTGCCGAAGGCGAATGGCGCGACGCGATGCGCGCGACCGCCGCGCATTCCACCCTGGTCCTCGCGGACACCAATTCCAGCGAGCTGAAGCCCGAAGGCCTCGGCCGCCGCGTGGACAAGGTCGAGGCCGACCGGCAGGAGGCGAACGGCGCGCAGTGGCTGGAGGCCATGCATGATGGCTGGCTGCGGCAATACGGGTTGCGGCATCGTCGGCGTCTGTATCTGTCGGAATCCGGCGACGATCTCCGCGGCGAAGACGTGCTGGAGCCCGACCGGGAGGTCGAGGTGCCGGGCTTCGCCATCCGCTTCCACCTGCATCCCGCGGTGGTCGCGAGCCTGCAGCAGGACGAGGCCGGCGTGCTGCTGCGCCTGCCCTCCGGCGTGGGCTGGCGCCTCCGCGCGAAGGGCGCGCGCGTCGCGATCGAGGAGAGCATCCACCTGGCCGCGGAGCCGCGGCGCAGCCAGCAGGTCGCGCTCTATGCCGAAGCCGGCGCCGCCAGCGTGCAATGGGCGATCAGC
Source organism: Falsiroseomonas sp. HW251 (assembly GCF_050563545.1). Classification (NCBI taxonomy): domain Bacteria; kingdom Pseudomonadati; phylum Pseudomonadota; class Alphaproteobacteria; order Acetobacterales; family Roseomonadaceae; genus Falsiroseomonas; species Falsiroseomonas sp. HW251. Next base: position 115,930 of record NZ_JBNXUM010000017.1, on the reverse strand, counting down.
CGCGTGACGATGCAGGGGCCGGGCGAGGGCTAGGTGGGACAGCAAACGGGCCGCGAATGCGGCCTCGCGCGCAGCGCAACCTGGATCCCACGCGCAACCGCGCGTAGGCGCGACAGCCAGGCGCCCGGAGGGCGCGCCGGCGCCTGAGGCAAGATGAAGATCCTCGAAGTCACGAACGTCGACTTCTCGCTGCGCCACTTCCTGCTGCCGTTGATGCGCGGCCTGAGGGACCGCGGCCACGACGTGATCGGCGCCTGCGCGGACGGGCCGCTTCTCGACATCCCCCGAGGCGAAGGCTTCCGGGTCGAGCACATCCCGATGGCGCGCAGCTTGAACCCCGTCGCGCAGGCGAAGTGCCTGGCCGCGCTGGTCTCGCTGATCCGCCGCGAGAAGCCGGACATCGTCCACGCGCACATGCCGATCAGCAGCCTGATCGCGCGTTGTGCCGCCTGGCTCTGTGGTGTCCGCTGCATTGCCTTCACCTGCCACGGCTTCCTCTTCAACCAGCCCGGACCGGCCTGGCGGGCCAAGCTGTCGCTGGTCCTCGAGCGCCGCGCGGGCCGTGTCACCGACGTCTTCCTCACCGTCAGCGAGGAGGAGGCCGGCGACGCCCGCCGCCTCGGCATCCATCCCAACCCGATCCCCATCCTGAACGGGCGCGACCCCGCGCTATATCACCCCGATGCCGAGGCGCGCGCCGCGATCCGCGCGGAACTCGGCGCGAAGCCCGACGACTGCGTCGTCGTCGCGGTCTCGCGCCTGGTGCGCCACAAGGGCTATCCGGAACTACTGCAGGCCATGCAGGCGACGCCCGCGAACTGCGTGCTCTGGGTCGTCGGCGAGCGGCTGGCGACCGACCATGGCGAGGATCTCGATCCGCATTTCTCCCGCGCCGAGGCCGCGCTGCCCGGCCGCGTGAAGCGACTGGGCTACCGGCACGACGTCGCGCGGGTGCTGGCCGCGGCGGACGCCTTCGCCCTGCCCTCGCATTTCGAGGGCCTGCCGATGTCCATCATCGAGGCCATGATGACCGGCCTGCCCGTCGTCGCGACCGACATCCGCGGCCCGCGCGAACAGGTCGTGGATGGCGAGACCGGCTTCCTGGTCCCGCCGCTGACGGTCGAGCCGCTGGCCGAGGCGCTGTCGAAGCTGGCCGCCGACCCCGCGCTGCGTCGCCGACTCGGGGATGCCGGGCGGGCGCGCGCGCTCGACCGCTTCGATGAACCCAAGATCATCGCGAAGACCGTCGCGCTGCTGGAACAGGGCGCCCCTTCGCCGGCCGCATAGGTGAAGGCGGTTTCATCCGCAGCCCGTTGCCGCCCGCGGCGTTGGGCGCGATACGGCGCCATCACGACCTCCCTCGAGGCCTCCGAATGACCGACCGCCTTCCCGTCCGCCGCGCCCTGCTCTCCGTCTCCGACAAGACGGGCATCGTGGAGTTCGCGCGCTTCCTGGCGGCCCAGGGCGCCGAGATCCTGTCCACCGGCGGCACCGCGAGCGCAATCCGCGCGGCGGGTATCCCCGTCAAGGACGTCTCGGAGCACACCGGCTTCCCCGAGATCATGGATGGCCGCGTGAAGACGCTGGTGCCGCAGGTGCATGGCGGGCTGCTGGGCAGGCGCGACCTGGCCGAACACCTCGCCCAAATGGAGCAGCACTCGATCGCGCCGATCGACCTGGTCGCGGTCAATCTCTACCCGTTCGAGGCCACCGTCGCGAAGGGCGCGGATTTCGGGACCTGCATCGAGAACATCGACATCGGCGGCCCCGCGATGATCCGCAGCGCCGCGAAGAACCACGACAGCGTCGTGGTGATCACCGACCCCGAGCAGATCGCCGAGGTGCGGGCCGAACTCGAGGAAGGCGGCACGACGCTGGCGCTGCGTCGCCGCCTGGCCCACGCCGCCTACGCGCGCACCGCGTCCTATGATGCGGCGATCTCCACCTGGTTCGCGGGCCAGCGCAACGAGACCTTCCCGCCGCGGCTCGCCGTCGCCGGCGTGCTGCGGCAGTCGCTGCGCTACGGCGAGAACCCGCACCAGGCCGCGGCCTTCTACGTGGACGGCTCGGCGCGCCCGGGCCTCGCCACCGCGGAGCAGGTGCAGGGCAAGGAACTGTCCTACAACAACCTCAACGACACCGACGCGGCCTTCGAATGCGTGGCGGAATTCGACCGGCCGGCGATCGTCATCGTCAAGCACGCCAATCCCTGCGGCGTGGCGGAGGCTGAGGATCTCTCCGCGGCCTGGGACCTCGCGCTGCGCTGCGATCCCGTCTCGGCCTTCGGCGGCATCGTCGCGGCGAACCGGAGCCTGGATGCGGCGGCGGCGGAGCGCATCACCGCGATCTTCACCGAGGTGGTGGTCGCACCCGATGCCGACGCTGCCGCCAAGGCCATCTTCGCGAAGAAGAAGAACCTGCGACTGCTGCTGACGGGCGGCATGCCCGATCCCGCGACGCCGGGGTTGCTGGTGAAGTCGGTCGCCGGCGGCTTCCTCGCGCAGACGCGCGACAACGGCCGGATCGTCGCGCCCGACCTACGCGTCGTCACGCAGCGCGCGCCGTCCGATGCGGAGATGACGGACCTCCTCTTCGCCTTCCGCGTCTGCAAGCACGTCAAGTCGAACGCGATCGTCTATGCCAGGGGGCTGGCGACCGCCGGCATCGGCGCCGGCCAGATGAACCGCCTGGAGTCCGCGCGCATCGCGGCCTGGAAGGCGGAAGCCGCGGCGCAGATTGCGAAGCTGCCGGAGAGCCTGGCGAAGGGGTCGGTCGTCGCCTCCGATGCGTTCTTCCCCTTTGCCGACGGGCTGGAAGCCGCCGCAGCGGCGGGCGTCACGGCCGTGATCCAGCCCGGCGGCTCGATCCGGGACGCCGAGGTGATCGCCGCGGCCGACAACGCCGGCCTCGCGATGGTGTTCACCGGCATGCGCCACTTCAGGCACTAGACTCAACTCATGGGCCCCCTGCTCGACGGCTACCACCGCTTCCGCGAGGAGACCTGGCCGCAGCAGCGCGCGCGGTTCGAGGAACTGGCTGCGCAGGGCCAGAAGCCGCACACCATGGTCATCGCCTGCTCCGACAGCCGGGTCGATCCGCAGATGATCTTCTCGGCCGGCCCGGGCGAGCTTTTCGTCGTGCGCAACGTCGCCAACCTGGTGCCGCCCTACATGCCCGACGCCGCCTTCCACGGCACCTCGGCCGCGGTGGAGTTCGCGGTGCGCGTGCTCGGCGTCGGACGCATCGTGGTGATGGGCCACGCGCTCTGCGGCGGCATCCGCGCCTTGCTGGAAGGCACGCCCGACCTGGCCAGCGACTTCGTCGCGGGGTGGATCCACATAGCCGACCGCGCCCGCTCCACCGCGCTCCGCTGCGACACGCCGGAAGCCGCGCAGGAAGCCTGCGAGCACGAGGCGATCCGCATCTCGATCGAAAACCTGCTGACCTTCCCCTGGGTCGCCGAGGCCGTGGCGGCGGGGAAGCTCCACCTGCGCGGCGCGCATTTCGGCGTCGCGACGGGCCGGTTGCTCGTCCTCGACCCGGAGACGGACGGCTTCTCCCCGGTCTGACCCCCCTGTCGCGGCGGGTGTGGAACGGATTGCGAGGATCGAGACATTCTGCGACAATCCCATTCTCCCGACATTGCCGGGCGCGGGAGATCCTTGTCGAACACGGGGGTCGCGCATGGCGCTCGAGGTCATCGGGCCGGGTTTCGGCCGCACAGGCACCGCTTCGCTGAAGCGGGCGCTGGAGAAGCTGGGCTTCGGCCCGTGTCACCACATGGAAGAGGTCTTCGCCAATCCGCCGCAGGCAGCGCATTGGGTGAAAATCGCGGCCAGGCAGGCCGTTGACTGGGACGCGGTCTTCGCGGGCTACCGCAGCCAGGTGGATTGGCCCGGCGCGCATGTCTGGCGCGAGCTCGCGGCGCACTATCCCAGGGCGAAGGTGGTGCTTTCCGTCCGGCCGGAGGAAGCGTGGTGGAAGAGCTTCTCCGCCACGATCGCCAAGCTGGTGGACGAACGCGCGAACTTCCCGCTGCCGCCGCATGTCGCGACCATGCTGCAGGCCGCCGGCGTCGAGATGATCGAGCGGCAGACCTTCGACGGCCGCATCACCGACAAGGCCAACGCCCTGGCTGCCTTCCGCCGGCGCACGGAAGAGGTGAAGGCCGCGATCCCCCCCGACCGCCTGCTGGTCTTCGACGTGGCGGAGGGGTGGGCGCCGCTCTGCCGGTTCCTCGGCGTCCCCATGCCGTCCGATCCCTTCCCGCGCGTCAACTCGACCGAGGATTTCTGGCCGATGGTGCGCGGTGAGAAGCCGCTGGACTGACGGCCAGGGCGCTCGAGGTCATCGGCCAGGCGGTGCCGATGCAGTGACCGAAGGCTCGCCTTCGGCCTCGTCAAGGAAGAGATTGGGCTTCAGGAAGAAGCCAAGCACCAGCGCACCCTTCGGCGCGCGGGCGACGTGCCGGCTGCCGGCGGGGCGCCAGACATAGTTGCCCGCGGTCACCTCGCCATCCTGGTCCACCAGGGAGCCTTCCAGGATGAAGGACTGCTCGAGCTCGACGTGGATGTGTTCGGGCAGCTCCGATCCCGGATCCCAGCGGAACAGCGCGGTGAAGCGGCCGGTCGCCTCGTCGCGATAGAGCGTCTTGATCGCGATGCCGGGAAAACGCGTCGGCACCCAGTCCAGCGCGTCCACCTCGACGATCCGCGACGACAGGTCGGCTTCGGACATGGGCGTCTCTCCTCCTCGCGGCGGCCGCGCGGATTCAAACGGACCCGGCGGCGGGCGGCGGGCAGAGCGCAGCATAGAGCCGAAGCAGCTCGAGCGTGTATGCCTCGATCGCCTCGGGCCCGAGATGCTCGTCGCAGAATGCGGTCCCCTGGTGGGCGACCGGCGGCGCGAGTCCAGGCAGACGCCGGCCGAGATCGATGACCGCGGTCGCCCCGGCGCGCGAGCGCCATCGCCCGAAGGGCAGGAGAGGGCATCATGCGCCGCGCGGGCCGTGCCGGAGCGCGCCCGGCAGCGGCGTCACGCGGCCCCTGGCTTCAGGCCCGCCCGTGGCAGTGCTTGTACTTCTTGCCCGACCCGCAGGGGCAGGGTGCGTTGCGCGGCGTTGCGGCCCAGGTCGAGGGGTCGTTCGCATCCACTGCGGCCGAGACCAGGGGCTGGCGTTGCGCCTGCGCCGCCGTGCCATAGGGCTGAGCGGGCTCGGCGCCCGCCAGTTCCAGCTCGCCCGCCACCGCGTTCTCCGGCGCGGGGTGGCGCATGTCGAGCACGCTCACGGGCTCGGGCATCGGCGGCGGGGCCGAAGGCGAGATCTCGATGCGCATCAGCACGCTCGTCACGCGCTCCCGCAGATCCTCGAGCATCGCGTTGAACAGGTTGAAGGCCTCGGACTTGTACTCGTTCAGCGGGTCGCGCTGGCCGTAGGCGCGCAGGCCGATGCCCTGGCGCAGGTGATCGAGCGACAGCAGGTGTTCCTTCCACACGGCGTCGAAGATCTGCAGCAGCAGCGACTTCTCTACCATGCGCATGAGCTCGGGGCCGATATTGGCGACGCGCGCGGCATAGGCCTCGTTCACCGCCTTCTCCAGACGTTCCCGCACCGCGGTCTCGTCGATGCCTTCCTCTCGCGCCCAGTCGGCGACGGGCAGGTCGAGGCCGAGGATGGTCAGCACCTTCTCCTGCAGGCCCTGGACGTCCCACTGCTCGGGGTAGGCGTTCTCCGGGATCGCCTTGTCCACCAGCGCGCCGATGGTCTCGTGGCGCATCTCCGCGATGGTCTCGGAGACGTCGTCGGCGTTCATGAAGGCGCGGCGCTGCGCATAGACCTCGCGCCGCTGGTTGTTCATGACGTCGTCGTATTTCAGCAGGTTCTTGCGGGTGTCGAAGTTGCGCGCCTCGACCTTCTTCTGCGCCTTCTCGAGCGCCTTGTTGATCCAGGGATGGACGATCGCCTCGCCTTCCTTGAGGCCGAGCTTCTGCAGCATCCCGCCCATGCGGTCGCTGCCGAAGATGCGCATGAGGTCGTCCTCGAGCGACAGGAAGAAGCGCGACTGCCCGGGATCGCCCTGGCGGCCCGACCGGCCGCGGAGCTGGTTGTCGATGCGCCGGCTCTCATGCCGCTCGGTGCCGATGACGAGGAGGCCGCCGGCCTCCTTCACCTTCGGGCGCACCGCCTCGACCTCCGCCTTGTGCCGCGCCAGCGCGCCTTCGTATTCCGGGCTGTCAGCGTTGCCTATCTCGGCGCGCGCCAGCATGTCGGCGTTGCCGCCGAGCTGGATGTCGGTGCCGCGGCCCGCCATGTTGGTCGCGATCGTCACCGCACCCGGCCGGCCGGCCTGGGCGATGATGCCGGCCTCCTGCTCGTGGTAGCGGGCGTTCAGCACCTGGTGCGGGATCTTCTTCTTCTTCAGCAGCGAGGCGATCAGCTCCGACTTCTCGATGCTGGTGGTGCCGACCAGGATGGGCTGGCCGCGGCCGCGCGCCTCCTCGATCAGGCCGATCACCGCATCGTACTTCTCCTGCGCGGAGCGGTAGACCTCGTCGTCGTTGTCGATGCGCGCGACGGCGACGTTGGTCGGGATCTCGACGACGTCGAGCTTGTAGATCTCCGCGAACTCGTCGGCCTCGGTCGACGCCGTGCCGGTCATGCCGGACAGCTTGGGATAGAGCCGGAAGTAGTTCTGGAAGGTGATGGAGGCGAGCGTCTGGTTCTCCGGCTGGACCGGCACGCCTTCCTTCGCCTCCAGCGCCTGGTGCAGGCCGTCGGAATAGCGCCGGCCTTCCATCATGCGGCCCGTGAATTCATCGATGATGATCACCTTGTCCTGGGTGACCCCGTATTCCGTGACGGCCTTGACGATGTAATCCACGTCCTTCGTGAACAGCACATGCGCGCGAAGCGACTGGTTGGCGTGGTGCACCAGCGAGACGTTGTGGATGTCGTAGAGCCCGCCCTCGGTCAGCAGCCCGGCCTCGCGCAGCATCTCCTCGAGCTTCTCGGTGCCGTCCTCGACCAGGTGGACGGTCTTGAACTTCTCGTCCTTCTCGAAGAGGGAGGTGTCCTTGACCAGGTCCTTCATCACCGCGTTGACGCGGTTGTAGAGGTCCGACGTGTCGTCCGTCGGGCCCGAGATGATCAGCGGCGTGCGGGCCTCGTCCACCAGGATGCTGTCGACCTCGTCGACGATGGCGTAGTTGAAATCGCGCTGGACCATCTCATCCAGGCGATACTTCATGTTGTCGCGGAGGTAGTCGAAGCCGAACTCGTTGTTCGTGCCGTAGGTCACGTCGGCGGCATAGGCCTCGCGGCGCTCCTGGTCGGTCAGGCCGTGCACGATCACGCCCGTGGTCAGGCCGAGGAAGCCATAGACCCGGCCCATCCATTCGGAGTCGCGCTTCGCGAGATAGTCGTTGACGGTGACGACATGCACGCCCTTGCCGGAAAGCGCGTTCAGGTAGACCGGCAGCGTCGCGACCAGGGTCTTGCCCTCGCCGGTCTTCATCTCCGCGATCTTGCCGTCGTGCAGGACCATGCCGCCGATCATCTGCACGTCGAAGTGGCGCAGGCCGAGCACGCGCTTCGCCGCCTCCCGCACCGTGGCGAAGGCCTCGGGCAGCAGGTCGTCCAGCGTCTCGCCTCTGGCCAGGCGGTCCTTGAACTCGGCGGTCCTGCCGCGCAGTGCCTCGTCCGACAGGGCGGCCATCTGGGGCTCGAGCGCGTTGATGGCCGGAACCCGGGCCTGGTAGCGCTTGACCACGCGGTCGTTCGAGGTGCCGATGAAGGCGCGGATGAGGCGTTGGAACATGTCGTCCTGTCGTCTCCGGCCGGGGCCGGTCGCGCGCCCCGGACGGGGCGGGGAAGGCGGTACGGGCAGCCGGGCATGGAGGCGCGGCGCCGGCGTCGCCGCGGCGGTCGAGAGATAGGCGCGGCCAGGGGGCGCGTCAACGCGACGGGCCCCGCGGGACAGCCTCGCCCTGCCTTGTAGGGGCGGGACGCATCCGCCATCTTCCGGCGCCCTCCGGAGTTACACCTTGATGCGCCGTCCGGCCCTGTTCCTTGCCGCCGCCCTGCTGCCGGCCAGCCCCGTCCTCGGCCAGGCGCCGGCGCCCGCTGCGCCGCCTGTCGCCGCGCCGCCCGCCGCCGCACCGCCCGCTGCCGCGCCGGCCGCCGACCCCGTGCTGGCCCGGGTGGACGGGCAGGACATCCGCCAGTCCGACCTGGACGCCGAGGCGCAGCGCCTACCGGATGAGCTGCGCTCGGTCCCGCCAGCGGTGCTCCAGCCGCTGCTGCTCGACCAGATCATCACGCAGAAGGCGATCGTCTCCGCGGCCCGCCGCGCCGGGCTGGATCGCGACCCCGCCGTGCAGGCCCGCATCCGCCGGGCCGAGGACGAGGCCCTGCAGCAGGCCCTCATCATCCGCGAGGTCCAGCCCCTGCTGACCGAGGAGGCGCTGCGCGCCCGCTACCAGCGCGAGGTCGCCAGCCGCCCGGTCGAGGACGAGATCCGCGCCCGCCACATCCTCGTGCCGACCGAGGCGGAGGCGCGCGCCGCGCTCGCCGAGGTGCGTCGTCCCGGCGCCGATTTCGCGGCCGTGGCGCGCCAGCGCTCCACCGGCCCGGGCTCGCGGGAGGGCGGGGATCTCGGCTTCTTCAAGCGCGGCGACATGATCCCGGAATTCGAGGCCGTGGCCTTTGCCCTGCAGCCCGGCCAGATCTCGGCCAATCCCGTGCGGACCCAGTTCGGCTGGCACGTGATCAAGGTGGAGGAGCGCCGTTCCATGGCGCCGCCCACCTTCGAGGAAAGCCGCGACCAGCTTCGCCAGCAGACCTTCGAGGAAGCGGTGAACCAGGCCGTCGACCGCATCCGGGCCGACGCGACCATCGAGCGTCTGGCCGGCGGCGAGGCCCCGGCCCGCCCGCCGAGCCCGCTGGACAACGCCGCCCCGCCGCCCCCGCCCCAGCAGCAGCGGCGGTAGATAAACCTCCCGCCCCGCTTCGCTTTTTCCACCCTCCCCCGCTTGCGGGGGAGGGCATGGAGGGGGCTTCATCCGCGCGCCCTCGTGACCTCCCACCCTGGACCTGCGCCCATGGCCTCCGGCAAGGACCTGCCCGTCTCCCCTCTCATGCTCCCGCTTCCCGAGCTGCCGCCCGTTCCGGGCGTCATGCTCGCGACCGGCGTTGCCGGCATCCGCTACAAGGCGCGCGAGGACGTCACCCTGATGACCTTCCCCGCCGGCACGACCGTCGCGGGGGTCTTCACCAGGAACAAGTGCCCCGGCGCGCCGGTGGATTGGTGCCGCGCCGCGCTGAAGGGCGGCAAGGCGCGCGCCCTGGTGGTCACCGCCGGCAATTCCAACGTCTTCACCGGCAAGGCCGGCCGCGAGACCTGCCGTCAGACCGCCGACGCGATGGCGAAGCTCGCGGGCTGCAAGCCGATCGAGGTCTTCCTCGCCTCCACCGGCGTGATCGGCGAGAAGCTGCCGACGGAGAAGCTGACCGCGGCGCTGCCCGGCGTGCAGGCGGCGCTCCGCGCCGATCTCTGGCCCCATGCCGCGCGCGCCATCATGACGACCGACACCTTCCCCAAGGGCGCCACGCGCACCGCGAGGATCGGTGACGCCACCGTGACGGTCAGCGGCATCGCCAAGGGCAGCGGCATGATCGCGCCGGACATGGCGACGATGCTGTGCTTCCTGGCCACCGACGCGAAGGTCCCGGCCGGCGCGCTGCAGGCCATCCTGAAGAAGGGCACGGACCGCAGCTTCAATTGCGTCACCGTCGATTCCGACACGTCCACGTCGGACACCGTGCTGCTCTTCGCGACCGGCGCGACGAAGCATCCGCGCGTCCCGGCCGAGGGCGGTGCGATGCTGCGCGACTTCGCCCGCGCGGTGAACGAGGTGCTGATGGACTTGGCTCTCATGGTCGCGCGCGACGGCGAGGGCGCCCAAAAGCTCATCGAGATCAACGTCGCCGGGGCGGTCAGCGCGCGATCGGCGCATCGCATTGCCATGACAATCGCCAACTCGCCTCTGGTGAAGACCGCGGTCGCCGGCGAGGACGCGAATTGGGGCCGCATCGTCATGGCCGTCGGCAAGGCCGGCGAGCCGGCCGACCGCGACCGCCTGTCGGTGGCCGTCGGCGGCACCTGGATGGCACGGGAAGGGGAGATCGTGCCGGGCTACGACGAAGGCCCCGTGGTCGCGCACATGAAGGGGCGGGAGGTCCGCATCGACGTCGACCTCGGCCTCGGCAACGGCAAGGCGCGGGTGTGGACCTGCGACCTCACCCACGGCTACATCGACATCAACGGGGCCTATCGCAGCTAGCCCGCGATCGCTCTGAGTGGGCACGCCGCAGGCGGGCGACACGAAGGGCGTGAATCGCCGGGTCCAACGGGCGGCCGGCCCCGCCGTCGTCGTGGAAGGCTGCCATGGTCAGGCTGGTGCCGGTGATCCTGCTGCTTGCCCTCGCGGCCTGCGCGAACCGGGGCATCCCCGCCAACCAGAGCTCCGAGCGGCCGGACTGGCTGCCGGTCCAGCCCGACCACTACGACCGCTATCCCGCGCCCGAGGACTGGAACCAGGCGAAGCGCCGGCCGGCCGAAGCCCCGCCGCGGCGGGGCTGATCGCCCTCGCCGGCGCGTCGTTCCGCGCCGACAATGCATCGTCGCGACTCGGGAAGACGGATGCGCCACCGGAGAAGCCTGCTCGGCCTGGCCTGCGCCGCCGCCCTGCCGGGTTGCGTCGTCGTCGAAGCGCGGCCAGGGCCGCCGGCCGCTCCTGCGCCGCCGCCGCCCGAGATCGGCAGCCTGGCGGCCTACGCCACCGTGCAGGCGGTGGAGCCCGCGATGCGCCTGGTGCGGCTTGGCACGGCGGGTGGCGGCGTCTTCGACATGACCTTCCCGGACGGCCGCAACCTCGCGCGGCTCCGGCCCGGCATGACGGTGATCGCGGAATACGACGCGGCCGGCCGCCCCCTGATCGCGACCAGCCTGGGCGCGGCGCGCGAAGCGGCGCCCGGTCGCATCCGCGGCATGCTGGCCGAGGTGCTCGATGGCGGCGCTTTCCTGGTGCTTGTCGGGCCCGATCGGGTGCCGCGAACCGTCGCGGTGCCCAGCCAGACGATGATGGCCTTCGCAACCCGGCTCGGCACCGGCGCCGAGGTCGCGGTGACCCTGCTCTCGTTCTGATCGCGCCGCGGCGTGGCGCGCTGAGCGCAGCGCGCGGCAATCGACCGCGACCGCGCGGGCCGCCGCCTTACCCCCGTGCCGGCCATCCGGTATGACGGCGCACGCCAGGGGCGGGATTCGCGCCGCGGCGAGGCATCTGCATTGACGGGGCGGATTTGTCCTGACCGATACGCACGACCCGCTCGCCCCCCCGCCCTTCGAGGCGCTGCGCACCGAGCGCCTGACGCTCCGCCCGCTGCGCGCCGCGGATGCCGCCGACCTCCACCGCCTGGTCAACGACTGGGAAGTCGCCAAGACGCTCGCCCGCGTGCCCTTCCCCTATCCGCGCGAACTCGCGGATGAGTGGATCGCCTCCACCCATGCGATGATGGAGGAAGGCCGCGCCTGGCACCTGGCGATCGTCGGCGTCGAGGCGGCCGGCACCGCGGAGGAGAAGGAGGTCCTGGTCGGCTGCGTCGGCCTGACGCTCGACGCTGGTGCGAAGCAGGCTGAGCTCGGCTACTGGGTCGGACGGAGATTCTGGGGCCACGGGGTGGGGCCGGAGGCCGCGGCGCGGCTCTCGCGCTGGGCGCTCGCGCATCTCGACATCCGGAAGCTGGTCGCTTCCGCCCTGCTGGAGAACGCGCGCAGCCGGAAGCTGCTCGCGCGCATCGGCTTCCGCGAAATCGGCGAGGGCGCGCAGGACTTCCTCTCGCGTGGCGGCGCCATGCCGGTCGCGCTGTTCGAGATGACGCGCGCCGACCTGCCGGCGAATGCCCCGCCGCCCGCGCCCGCCGCCCCCGTGCGGGAGGCGGCGCCGGAGGGCAAGCGCATCGTGCTCGTCTCCGCCGTGGCGCTCATCGACGGGGATGGCCGCGTCCTGCTGGCCCGCCGGCCCGAGGGCAAGGCGCTGGCCGGCCTCTGGGAGTTTCCGGGCGGCAAGGTGCATCCCGGCGAGACGCCGGAGGTCGCGCTGATCCGCGAGCTGAAGGAGGAGCTGGCGATTGACGTCGCGGAAAGCTGCCTCGCCCCCTTCGCCTTCGCCTCCCACGGCTACGAGAATTTCCACCTGCTGATGCCGCTGTTCCTTTGCCGCCGATGGTCGGGCCAGCCGACGCCGGTGGAGGGCCAGGCGCTGGCCTGGGTGCGCCCGCAGAAGCTGGCGGACTATCCGATGCCGCCGGCGGACAAGCCGCTGGTCGCGCTGCTCAGGGATTTCCTGTAACCTTCGGCGCAGACACGGAGGGCCGATGACACAGCGGAACCCAACCGCCTGCCTGCTCGTGATCGGCAACGAGGTGCTCTCGGGCCGCACGCGCGACGCCAACATCCAGTTCCTCGCGACCCGTCTCGGCGCGATCGGCATCCCGCTGCGCGAGGTCCGTGTCATCCCCGACGTCCGTGCGACGATCGTCGCGACGGTGAACGAGGTGCGCGCCAGGTTCGACCACGTCTTCACCACGGGCGGGATCGGCCCCACCCATGACGACATCACGAGCGAATGCATCGCCGAGGCCTTCGGCGTGCCATGGGAGCCCCACCCGGAGGCCTGGGGGCGGCTCGAGCGGCACTACAAGCCCGGCGAGTTCAACGCCGCGCGCCAGCGCATGGCGACCATGCCGCGCGGCGCGGAACTGATCGACAACGCGATCTCCATCGCCCCGGGCTTCACCATCGGCAACGTCCATGTGCTGGCCGGCGTCCCGCGCATCATGCAGGCGATGTTCGAGAGCCTGGCGCCGAGCCTGCAGGGCGGCCCGCCCATCGCGTCGCGCACCGTGCACGCCGACGGCGTGATGGAAGGCCGGATCGCGGAGGGGCTGGCGGCGATCCAGGCGCGCTGGCCGGCGCTCGATATCGGCAGCTACCCCTATTACCGCATGGGCGGCGGGGGCGTCGCGCTGGTGGCGAAGGGCGCCGACGCCGAGGCGGCCGAGGCTGCGGCGCGCGACATCACCACGCTGCTGCGTGCGGTCGGCGGCAAGCCCGTGCAGGGCGAGCCGCCGGTCTGACGCTTCCCGAGGGGGTAGGCCGCCGGGAGTGCTCTATGCCTCGAACCTCGCCAGGCGGACCGCGGTATGTCCGCGCATCGCGCGGGGGCTCGGCATCACGAGCAGGCAGTCGTCATGCGGCGTGCGGATCTCGATCTCGCCGTCGAGTGCGATCAGCGTGTTGCGCCGGGCGATCACGTCACCGCCGCGGAACTCCCGCAGGAAGGCGAAGTCGCTGCCCTGCGCGGTCACGGTCCGCGTCACCCTGGCGATCCGGCCGGGCGGCGTCGGCAGGTTGGGCGGCAACGGCGCGCCCGGCTCGGCCATGTCGAGGCCGCGCAGCAGCCGTGCCGCCGTCACCTCCATCTGCGCCAGCGTCTCGGGCTGCCAATGCGGCCCGGCCTCGACCAGCAGCGCGCTCGCGCCGCCAGCGAAGCGCGCATGGTCGATCATGCGCATCCCCGCCGCATGGCCTTCGTCGCACACCACGACGGCCGGCGTCCCGAGCATCCGCCCGAGCTCCCGCGCCGCGCCAGGCCCCGCGATCATCAGCGGATCCGACGGCCAGAGCATGGAATGCAGGTCGAGCAGCACGTCGGCGTCGCGCACCAGCGGCAGCAGCGCCCGCGCGCGGTCCAGCTCCACCGACCGGCGCGATCCCGCCAGCATGTCCTCGGCCCAGACGCGGTTCAGATCCTCGTCCACGAAGCGGCTCGCCGTGGGATCGGCGCGGTCGAAGCGCTCGAAGGCCGCGAGGTTGGCGAAGCACAGCGTCAGCCGCCCCCGCCGGGGGCGCACGCCTTCCGCGAGCCAGCGCGCCAGCAGCAGCGCGCCCGCGATCTCGTTGCCATGCACAAGCGCGGTGACGAGGAGATGCGGTCCCGGCATCGCCGAGGCGAAGCTCCAGGCGCCCTCGATGCCGGTGTTCCCCTGCCGCCAGGCCGCGACGTCGGGCAGCGGCAGCCGCACCTCCAGCCGCGGCGGCGCCAGCGGTACGGGGACCTCCGGCAGCATGTCAGGCGTCACGACGCGGGGACGCGCGCGGCATATGCCGCGTCGGCCCTTCCGTTGCGTCGCGTCTCGCCCGCATCCCGCGTGCTCCCGTGCTACGGCAGTGTAGCCCGCGGCGACCGGGGCGCAATCCGTGTCCCGGTCAGCGTGACGCGCGCGCCTGCGAGACCATGCGCTCGAGCTGCGCCAGTTCGAGAGCGCCGGGCACGAGCTGCGCCGCATTCGCATCGGGTCCGATCACCAGCGCCGGCGTGCCGTCCACGCCGAGCGCCTGCGCCAGGCGCAGATTGGCCTCGATGCGCTGCGCTATCGTGGGGTCGTCCATGTCGCGCCGCAGCCGGTTCCAGTCCAGGCCCACGCGCTGCGCCTGTTCGCGCAGCACGGCCTCCGTCGGTTCGCCGCGCAGCGCTATCAGCGCGTCGTAGTAGGCGGCGTAGCGGCCCTGCCGGTGGGCGGCCAGCAGCGCGCGTGCCGCGACCACGCTGCTCGGCCCCAGGATCGGCAGGTCCTTCATCACGACCCGGATGTTCGGGTCGCGCCGCAGCAGCGCGTCCATCGCGGGCTGCATCTGCTTGCAATACGGGCAGCGCGCGTCGAAGAACTCGACGATCGTGACGTCTCCGCGCGGGTTGCCGCGCACGGGGTCGGCGGCGTCCGAGAAGAGCGCGCCGGCATTGGCCCGGATCGCGTCCCGCTGCGCCCCCGCCCGCGCGCGCTGGTCCGCCGCGTCGAGTCCCGTCAGGGCTTCGCGCAGGATGGACGGGTCCTCGCGCAGCGCGCGGCGGAGGATCTCCACGATCTCCGATCGCTGCGCCTCGGTGAAGGCGGATTGCGCCGCGGCCGGGACGGCCATCGGCAGCAGGACGAGCAGGAGCAGCAGGGCGGGGAGCTTGCGCATGCCGTGGTCATGTGGGCTCCCGCGCGCGGGCGCAAGGCCCGCGCCGGCGTGGGCGCGCCGGGGGGCGCGGTTGCCCGCTCCTCCGGATGCGGTTATCCCCGCGATCTGGACGTGCGTGAGGCGACCCGGCCGCCCGGCGGGCGTGCGCGGCGCCGGGTGCGAGGGCAGGGGCAGGATGGGGCGCAGCGCGCATAGCAACGGCCGGCATGGCAGCGGCCGGGCCACGGGCACGCGACGGCGCCTGGTCCCGGCGGCCGGCCTCGCGCTGATGCTGGCCCTGCCGGGCTGCAGCACCATCAACAGCGCCACCACCGCCGTCGGCAATTTCCTCGGCGGCAGTTCCGGCCCGCCGGCCGGCGCCGAGGGCTTCGTCCGCGGCTTCCTCGGCTATGTCGTGGCGGAGGAGCCCCGTGCGGCGCTGGCGGCCCGCAACGTGCTCTCGGCCGGCGGCACGGCGGCGGATGCCGCCGCCGCGGCGGGCTTCATGATGACGGTCACGCTGCCCTCCCGGGCCGGGCTTGGCGGGGGCGGGGCCTGCCTGATGTTCAACCCGCGCCGCGCCGGCACGGAGGCGATCGTCTTCCCCCCCGGCGCGCGGTCGAGCGTGCCGGCCGATGCGGATCGCCCTGCCGCGGTGCCGATGATGGCGCGCGGGCTCTTCCTGCTGCACACCCGCGGCGGGCGGCTCCCCTTCGAGCAGGCGGTCGGCCCGGCCGAGCAGGCCGCGCGCTTCGGCGTGGAGGTCAGCAACGCGCTGGCCACCGACCTCGCCGCGGTCGCCGGCCCGCTGTTCGCCGACCCCTGGTCGCAGGCGATCTTCGCCGGGCCGAACGGCCAGCCGCTGACCACCGGTGCCCGGCTGGTGCAGGGCGACCTGGCCGCGACCTTCGCGACGCTGCGCACCTCGGGCATCGGCGACATGTACCAGGGCGGCCTGGCGCGGCGGCTCGAGGAGACCTCGGCCACGGCCGGCGGCGGGCTGACGGTGGCCGATCTCCGCGCCTCGGTCGGCCAGGTCGTCGCGCCGCAGCAGGTGCGTGTCGGCAACGACGTCGTGTCCTTCCTGTCCGCCACCGATCGCGGCGCGGCGGCCGCGGCCTTCAACGATGGCAACCCGCAGGCCGGTCCCGCCGGCGGGGCCACGCTGCCGGCCTCGACCGGACTGGTCGCAGTGGACCGGGAAGGCATGGCGGTGTCCTGCGCCTTCACCATGAACAACCTTTTCGGCACCGGGCGCGTCGCGCCGGGGACGGGCATGGTGCTGGCCGCGGCGCCGAATATCGGCCGCGTCACGCCGCCGCTGCTGTCGGCGGCGGTCGCGCACAACGCCAATCTCCGCGCCTTCCGTGCCGCCGTCGCGGGCAGCGGGCAGGAGATGGCGGCGGCAGCCGTCGCGGTGCCGATGGCCGCCATGCTGCGCGGCCAGGACGCCACCAACGCCGTGCGCGCCGTCCCGGAACCCGGCCGCGCCGTCGCGGTGGGCTGCCTGCGCTACCTCCCCGGCGCGCCGGAGGCCTGCGCCGCCTCGGCCGATCCGCGCGGGTCGGGGCTGGCCGTCGGCTCCGATCGCTGATGGCGCTCAAGGTCGGGCGCGGCGCGGCGGCGCCGCCCTTCCTCGTGATGGACGTGATCGCCGCCGCCAATGCGCGCGCGGCGTCGCTGCCGCCCGGCGCGTATCCCGATTCCCTGGGCATCCTCCGCATGGAGGTCGGCCAGCCCGGCACCGGCGCGCCGCGCGGGGCGGCCGAGGCCGCGATCCGCGCACTGCAGGCCGGCGCGCCGATGGGCTACACCGAGGCGCTCGGCATCGCCTCGCTGCGCGCGCGCATCGCGCGGCATTACGCCGAGAAATACGGCGTCGCGGTCGCGAAATCGCGCATCGCCGTGACGGTCGGCGCCTCGGGCGCCTTCCCGCTGGCCTTCCTCGCGGCCTTTGATCCGGGCGATCGCGTCGCCATGGCCTCGCCCTTCTACCCGCCCTACGCCAATATACTGACCGCGCTCGGGATGGTGCCGCAGCTGCTGCCCTGCGATGCCTCGACGCGGTTCCAGCCCACCATGGCGATGCTGGAGAAGCTGGATCCCCGCCCTGCGGGGCTGATCGTGGCGAGCCCGTCCAACCCCGCCGGCACCATGCTGCCGCCCGAGGACTTGTCGGCCATCGCGCGCTGGTGCCACGCGAGCGGTGTGCGGCTGATCTCGGACGAGATCTACCACGGCCTGACCTGGGGCACCGTCGCGGAGAGCACGGCCGCTTCCTTCAGCGACAGCGCCGTCGTGGTGAACAGCTTCAGCAAGTATTTCAGCATGACGGGCTGGCGCATCGGATGGCTGGTCCTGCCCGAGGACCTGGTGCGCCCGGTCGAATGCCTGGCGCAGAACATGTTCATCTCCGCACCCCATGTCGCGCAGGTCGCCGCCGAGGCGGCCTTTGACTGCACGGAGGAGCTGGAGGCCAACAAGGCGTCCTATGCGCGGTCCCGCGCGGCGCTGCTGGCGGGCCTGCCCGCCGCCGGCTTCGACCGCATCGCGCAGGCCGACGGCGCCTTCTATCTCTGGTGCGACATCGGCGCGCTGACGAACGACAGCGCCGGCTTCTGCGCGCGCATGCTGGAAGGCGCGGGGATCGCGGCGACGACAGGCTCCGATTTCGACCGGGAGCGCGGCGCCCGTTTCATGCGCTTCAGCTATTGCGGGCGGGAAGCCGAGATCGTGCAGGCGCCGGCGCGGCTCAGGGCATGGCTCGGCAGGTAGCGCCGCCCCAACGCCACCATCCCTCGTGCAGTGCTGCTGCCGCGCGCGCCGCTTCCTCCGGGGTGGCGAAGATCCCGAAGCAGGTCGCGCCCGAACCGCTGATCCGTGCGAGCAGGCAGCCCGGCTGCGCGGCGATCGCGGCCAGCACCTCGGCGATCGTCGGGCAGAGCGAGATCGCGGCGTCCTGCAGGTCGTTGCCGAGCGGGCGCAGCCAGTCCGCGAGCGCGGCGGCATCCGCGATCCGCGCGGGCATCTCCAACGGCGCCGAGAAATCGCCGCGCCGCGCCCGGAAGACCGAGGGTGTCGGCAGCGCGATGCGCGGGTTCGCCAGCAGCAGGCCGAAGGGCGGCAGCGGCGGCGGGTCGGACAGGATCTCGCCGATGCCCTGCATGCGCACCGCGCGGCTTTCCACGCAGACCGGGACGTCGGCGCCGAGCGTGGCCGCGACCGCGCGCAGCCCATCGGTCCCGCAGCGCGTGCCCCAGAGCGCATCCAGCGCGCGCAACGCCGCGGCGGCGTCTGCCGATCCGCCGCCGATCCCCGACGCGATCGGCAGATGCTTGTCGAGCGTGATCGCCGCACCCTCCGTGGCGCCCGTCGCGGCGGCCAGCGCGCGCGCGGCGCGGAGCACGAGGTTGTCGGGCTCGGCCTGCAGCGCTTTGGCTTCCGGGCCGGTCAGCGCCAGGGTCAGCGCCTCCTGCGGCGTCGCCGCGATCACATCGCCGGCTTCGGCGAAGACGGCGAGGCTGTCGAGCAGGTGGTAGCCATCCGCGCGCCGGCCGGTGACGCGGAGATAGAGGTTGACCTTGGCCGGGGCGGGCTGAGTGATCACGCGGGGCAGCGAGATCGCTCAGTCACTCCGCTGCGCTGTGGCGGAGGGCGGCGTCGGAAGGCCGTTGCGCAGCTTCGCCTCGATCTTCGGGATGTCGGCGTCCTCGGGGTCGGCGCGGAGCGCGCGCAGCCATTGGAAGCGCGCCTCGTTGCGCCGGCCGACCGCCCAGTAGACGTCGCCGAGGTGATCGAGGATCACCGCGTTGCGCGGCTCGAGCTCGACCGCGCGCTCCATCCAGCGCACCGCGCCGGGCATGTCGCCCAGCTTGAACAGCGCCCAGCCCAGGCTGTCCACGATGTTGCCGTCGTTGGGCCGCAGCTCCACGGCGCGTTCCAGCATGCGCCGCGCTTCCTGCAGGTTCGTGCCGCGCTCGACCCATGTGTAGGCGAGGTAGTTCATGACATAGGGCTGCTCGGGCGAGAGCTGCAGCGCGCGCTGGAAGTCGGCCTCGGCCCGCGCCCAGCGCCCGGCGCGGTCGTTGGCGATCCCCCGGGCATAGAGCAGCGGCCAGACATCGGTCGCCGGCGCCTGCACGCGATCATAGGCCTGGTCGTAGGCGTCCGCCGCGTCGGAATAGCGCCCGCGCTGGCGCAGGATGTCGCCGAGCCGGGCATAGGATTGCGGCGCCTCCGGCACGGCGCGCGCCAGTTCGCGCAGCAGCCGCTCGGCGTCCTCCGTCCGTTCGCTGCGATCGAGCAGCTGCGCGCGGCGCAGCGCGGCGACGCGGGAGACGGGATCGCCGGCGGGGATCGTCTCCAACACCGCCATCGCCGTCTCGGGATGGCGCTGGTCGGCATACATCTCGGCGATCAGCAGCAGGGTCGGCGGGAAGTTCGGGCGCAGGCGCAGCGACAGCCGCGCCAGGATCAGCCCGGGCTCGCCATTCGCCTGCCCGCGCAGCGCGGCGGCGAGCGAGAGCTCGGCCTCCGCGATGCCCTCGACAGCTGAGGACACGCCGCGCTGCGCGAAGAGCGCGCGGCGCGCGGCCTCCGTCGTGCCGAGGATTCCGAAATCGCCGAGGCCCCGGCCGAGCTGTTCGGCGAGGCGCAGCGCCTCCTGCTCACGCGCGTTGCGCGCCAGGACGCCGCCGGCGAGCTGGATCAGGCGCAGCGAGACCTCGGGCGATTCCGCCAGCGCCATGCGGGCATAGCGCTCGGCGTCGCGGCCGCGGCCGGCCTGGTCCAGGATCAGGGCGAGATGGAGCGCGTGGATGCCGCGCAGCCGCCCGCCTTCGGCCAGCGGGCGCAGCACCGCGACGGCCTGGTCGGTCTGGCCCTTGCCCTGCAGGGTCCAGGCCAGCAGCAGGGGCTGCAGCAGCGCCGCCGGCCCCTGGCGCGGCAGGGCGCGGATGCGCTGCTCTGCCCGGTCCCAGCGGCCGGCCTGCGCTTCCGATCCGACCAGGAGGAGTTGCGCCGCCTGGTTGTCGGGCAGGCGCCGGGCCAGCTGCAGCGCTTCGGGCCGGCCATCCAGCAGCGCCGCGACGAAGGCGCGGGTGACGATCTCGGGCTGCTCGGGATCGAGGCGCAGCGCCTCGATCATCCGGTCGGCGGCGGTCGCGGTGTCGGTCTCGGTCTGCGCGAAGCGGCCCGCGAGGTAGGGCCCGAACACGCCGGGCGGCTCGGTCGTGGTAGCCGCACCGGGCGCGGTGGCGGGGGCGGGCGCGCCGGCCGCGGCGCAGGCCGAGAGCAGGGCCGCCGCCAGCAGCAGCGCGCGACGGGGAGGGAACGGGCGTGACATGCCGCGACCCTAGCAAAGCCCGCGCCCGCCGCGCCATGCGCGCGGCGGCACGTCGTTGGGATTCAGCCGGGCAGGGAGGGCGCCTTGACCGGCCCGTGCAGCAGGCCTTCCGCCCAATCCGCCATGCGCAGCGCCGCATCGGTCGGCGCTTCCGGCCGGACCAGCGGCTGGTTGCGCAGGCCGGATGCCGCGGCGTCGGCGAAGCCGAGCAGGCGGGCGACCGCCTCGGCCAGGCCCGGCTTGGGGTCGGGCGTCAGGCGCGCGATCTCCGACATCGCCGCGGCCAGGGCGGCCTGGGTGACCATCAGTTCGGCCCGCATCTCGACCACCGTGGCCGAGAGCCGCTTCAACTCGTCCTGTTCCGTCCGACCCGACATCTCACGCTCCTGTGATCGGAGGACAGGGTGACGTGCGCGAGCGAAACGGTCCATCGCCTTGTCTGTCTCGAAAGGTCGCGGCGGTTCCGTGCGCTTTCCCGCGTGATCCTCGTGAATCCGCATTCACGACCTCGACATCCCCGTTCATGATGTCGCCGCCGGACATCGAATTCGCTCACGGAGGAGACTTCATGCGTCGCTTGCTGGTTGCCGCGCTTGCCTTGGCGGCGGGCCTGGTTGCGGGGGTGCTGACGCCGGGCCAGGCACAGGCGCAGAACCGTTTCTGGCTGGTCAACGACACCGGCCGCGTGATCGAGCGCGCGTTCGTCTCCTCCTCCCGCGTGTCGGATTGGGGTCCGGACATCCTGGGCGCGGGCGTGTTGCCGCCCGGCAACCGGGTCTGGGTGACGCCCAATTTCGGGGATTGCGTGCTGGACATCCGCGTCACCTATCAGGGCGGCGGCGAGGAGAGCCGGATGGCGGTGAACGCCTGCGGCCTGTCGCAGATCGTCTTCGGCCGCGGTGGCGCCGGGGCGGGGGCGACGCTCGGCGGCGGCGCGGGGGCGACGATCAGCCCGGGCCGGGGCAACCCGTCCTTCGTTTTCACCAATGGCAGCGGCGCGACGATCCGCGAGGTCTATGTCTCGCTGGCGACCGAGAACAACTGGGGGCCGGACCGGCTGGGCGCCAACACGCTCGCGCCTGGCCAGCGGCTCCAGGTCGCGCTGCCCGCCGTCGGCGTCTGCCAGGTGGACATGCGCGTGGTCTACATGAACGGCGCCGCCCAGGAGCGCCGCCGCATCGAGACCTGCAGCATCAACGAGTTCGTCTGGCGCTGACGGCGCCGGACCGGCCCCTGCCCCGGCCCTCCCCCGCAACGGCGGGGGAGGGAGAAGGAGGGCGGCGAGGTCTCACCCTTCCCGCAGCTTCCGCGCTTTCAGCGCCGCCGGGCGGTCGAGGCAGGCATCGAGCCACGCCTTCGCCTTGGGATACGGCGCATAGTCGAAGCCGTTCATCCAGGAGCCGTAGAGCACCGCCGCCAGGTTGCAGTCCGCGATGGTGAAGTGCTTGCCGGTCAGGTACGGCCCACCGGCGGCCAGGTGCTTCTCCAGCACGGCCAGGCGCTGGCCGAGCGCCTCGGCGTTGGCCCTGGCGGCGGCGGCGTCGCGCTTCTCGGCCGCCAGGATATAGGTGTTGTAGGCCCATTGCTGGTGCACGGGCTCGATCTCGGTCGCGGCCCAGAGCGTCCATTGCAGGACGCGCGACGCGTCGTTGCCGACCGGCATCAGCGGCGCGCCGGCCTTGTCGGCGATGTGCAGGTTGATCGCCAGGCTCTCGAACAGCGTCAGCGCGCCGTCCTGCAAGGCCGGGATCTTCCCGTTCGGATTGACCTTAAGGACCTCGGGCTTGTGCTCGGCGCCGAAGCCGACGGGCACGATTTCATAGGGCAGGCCGGCTTCCTCGGCCGCCCAGATGCAGCGGAAGGCGCGGCTTCGCGCGATGCCGTGGATCTTCAGCATGGATGTCTCCGTTCCCCTTGGGATGGAAAACGGAGTCGCGCGATTCGCCTCTCGCGTCCAGATCAGGCCAGCGGATCGCCCGTCTCCGGAACGAGGTTCGCGGCGCGGATGCCGGCCACGGCGCAGACCTCGTCCTTGTCGGACGCGTCGCCCGAAACGCCGACCGCGCCGAGCACGACGCCCTGGTCGTCCTTCACCAGCACGCCCCCGGGGACGGGCACCGCACGGCCGCCGGTCAGGTCCGACAGCGCGTTCATGAAGCCCGCCATCGCCTGCGACCGCCGCGCGAGCTCCCGCCCCGCCAGGCCCATCGCCAGGCACCCATTCGCCTTGCCCCAGGCGATATCCTCTCGCGCAAGGCTCGCCCCGTCCTCGCGATAGGCCGCCTTCAGCTTGCCCGCGCCGTCCAGCACCACGACGGTCAGCGGCGCCAGGCCGAGCTCGCGGCCCTTGGCAAGCGTTGCATCCGCGATGGTGCGCGCGGCGGCCAGCGTCAGGCCGTGCCGGAAGCCGGCGGGCGAGGCGTGGGGCATGGATCGGATCTCCCTTGTGGTGCGCGCCCCTCTGCCCGCCGGCGCGCCGCGCGTCTAGGCTTCCCGCCATGCCACGCCCCGCCCGCCGCATGCCCCGCCCCGCCGCGATGATCGTGGCCCCGCAGCCCGAGGCCGTGGAGGCCGGCGCGGAGGCGCTGGCCGCCGGCGGATCGGCGCTGGACGCGGTCCTGGCCTGTGCGCTGACCCAGGGCGTGGTGGATCCCATGATGTGCGGGCTCGCGGGGCTCGGCGTGCTGACGCTGTTCGACCCGAGGACCGGCGGGACGACGGTGCTGGACGCGCTGTCCACCTGCCCCGCGGCGGCGACGCCGACGATGTGGGTGGACCGCTACCTCGGCGAATGCAGCGACGGCTATGGCTACCGGCTGCGCGACGCCGTGAACGAGATCGGGCATGGCGCGGTCACCACGCCCGGCATCCTGCGCCTGATGGACCTCGTGCATCGCCGCTGGGGGAGGCTGCCCTGGCGCGGGCTGTTCGACGCCGCCGTCGGGCATGCCGAGGGCGGCTGGGCGATCCGGCCGCATGTCCATTACATGTTCACCGCTGATGAGGCCGCCTATGGCCGCCTGTCGATGCTCGACAAGCTGGCCTTCACCGCGGAAGGCCGCGCGCTCTATCTCCGCGAGGACGGCACGCCGAAGCGGCCGGGCGAGGCCGTGCGCAACCCCGCCATGGCTGCGACGCTGCGCGCGGTGGCGGAGGGCGGCGCCGAGGCCTTCCACGACGGCCCGATCGCGGAGGTCATCGCAAAGGGCATGGCCGCCCATGGCGGGCTGCTGTCGCGCGCCGACCTCGCGGGCTTCCGCGTGACCGAGACGGCACCGCTGCGCATCGCCTTCCGGGGCTTCAGCATCGCCGTGCCGCCGCCGCCGACGGGCGGCATCGTGGTGGCGGAGGCGCTGACGATCCTGTCGCGTTTCGACCTCGCCGCCATGGGCCACAACAGCGCCGAGTTCATCCGCGTCGTGACCGGCGCGATGCGCATCGCGCTGGCGGATCGCGAGGCGCATATCGGCGACCCCGTGCTGCACCCGCCGCCGCTGCGCGAACTCCTGTCCGACGACTACGCGGATGCCTGCGCCGATCGCATCCGCCGCGGCGAGACCGCCCGCGCGCTGACGCTTTCCGGCGAGCCGCGCGACACCACCACGATCTCCGCCGTGGATGCCGACGGGATGGTCGCAACGATGACGCATACGCTGGGGATTCCGTCCGGCGTCATCCCGCCGGGCACCGGTATCATGCTGAACGGCGCCATGAACTGGTACGATCCGCGGCCCGGCCGTCCGGGTTCTATCGCGCCGGGGTCGAAGCGCTTCTCCTCCATGGCGCCGCTGATGGTCTTCGACGGCGAGAAGCCTGTCGTCACGCTCGGCGCGCCGGGCGGCGCCTGGATCGGCGTCGCATTGATCCAGGTGCTGCTCAACCTGCTGGAATTCGGGATGGGGATGCAGGAGGCCGTGCAGGCGCCGCGCTTCTCCGCCACCACGCCGGCGATCGATGTCTCCAACCGCATCCCGCGCCGCGTCACGGCGGAGCTGGAACGGAGGGGCCACGAGGTGAAGCGCAGCGCCTTCTCCTATCCCTTTGCCGCGCCGCATGGAATCGCGCTGTGGGACGGCAGGCTGGAGGGCGGCGCCGATCCGCAACGCGACGGCATGGCGCTGGCGGTGGAACGGAACGCCGGCTGAACCCTCCCGAAGTCGTCATCCTGCCCGGCGTTCCGGCCGGGCCGGACCGGGGGCAAGGTCTCACGCCTCACGGATGCGGGACGCTTAGTTGCACGTCGCCTTGCCGACCGGGCGTGCGCGCGCCGCAACGCCCGCGCCGCCTTCAGCCGCCCTCCGCCGTGCGGCGCTTGGGTTGCCGCTGGTCCTGGTCCTCGCCTCGCTTCTCGTGCCGGCCCTGCTGTTCGCCGCGGCCGCCTGGCAGAACCGCATCGACGTGATGCGCGAAGGTGCCGACAGCATCGTCCGCACGACGCTCATCCTGCAGGAACACGCGCGCAAGGTCTTCGAGACGCAGGAACTCGCGCTGGCCCGCGTCGACGACCGCGTGCGCGACCTGACCTGGGACCAGATCGCCGCGCCCGAGACGAGCGCCTTCCTCGCGCATCTCCGCGAGCCCTATGAGCAGGCGGTCTCGATCTGGGTCGCCGACCGCGACGGCGTGGTGCGCGCGGGCAGCCAGCCCTGGGATCCCGCGGTGACGATCGCGGATCGCGAATTCTTCCGCCTCCATGCCGCCGGCGATCCCGGCCCGCTTGTCTCCGACGCCTATCGCGGCCGCATCACCGCCGTCGCGAGCTTCGCGCTGAGCCGCCGGCGCAGCACGCCAGACGGGCGCTTCGACGGAACGATCCACGTCGCGCTCAGCCCCGACTATTTCTCCCGCTTCTTCGCGGAAGCCGCGCCGCCGGTCCGTCACGCCGCGGCGCTGACGCGCGCCGATGGCGCGGTGCTGGCGCGCGACCCGCCGAACGGCCCGGCTCGGCTCGGCCCCGCCAGCCCGCTGATGCAGGCGATCGCGCGCAACAGCGAGGGCGGCTTCGAACGCGGCATCTCCTCGGTGGACGGGCAGGAGAGGCTCTTCGCCTATCGCCGGCTCGGCAACTGGCCGCTCCATGTCAGCTTCGGGGTGGAGATGCATGAACTCGTCGCGCGCTGGCGCCGCAACCTCGTGCTCTATGGCGGCGTCGCGATCGGCGCCTCGATGCTGCTGTTGCTCGCCTCCTCCCTCGCGATCCAGCGCGCGCGTGCGGAACGCGCGGCCAGCACGCGGCTCGCCGCCACGATCGAGGAGCTGAAGCGCGAGACCGCGGGGCGCGAGGCCGCGGAGACGCGCGTGCGCCAGGCGCAGCGGCTGGAAGCGCTGGGGCAGCTCGCCGGCGGCATCGCGCATGACGTGAACAACGTGCTGCAGGCCGCGGCGTCCGGCGCGCGGCTGATCCAGCGCCGGCCCGCCGAGGCCGACCAGGTCAAGCGACTGGCGGGGATGGTGCTGGAGGCGTCGGAGCGCGGCGCCTCCGTCGCGCGACGGCTGCTGGCCTTCGCGCGGCAGGGCGAGCTGCGTGCCGCCGCGGTGGAAGCGCGTGCGATGCTGGAGGACCTGGCCGAAGTGCTGCGCCACACGCTGGGTGCGGGGATCGAGGTGCGGCTGGCCGTCGCCGCGCCGCTCCCGCCGCTGCATGCCGACAAGGGCCAGCTCGAGACCGTGCTGCTCAACCTCGCGACCAATGCGCGCGACGCGATGGAGGCCGGGGGCGTGCTGACGCTCTCCGCCGGGGAGGAACGGTTCGAGGCTCGCAATCCCGCGGGATTGCCGCCTGGCAGCTATCTCCGCCTCTCGGTCGCCGACACCGGCGCGGGGATGGACGCGGCGACCCTGGCCCGCGCGAGCGAGCCCTTCTTCACGACCAAGCCGCCGGGTCGCGGCACGGGGCTGGGCCTGGCCATGGCGCGCGGCTTCGCGGAGCAGTCCGGCGGGACGCTCGCGATCGGCAGTGCGCCCGGGCGCGGGACGACGGTGACACTCTGGCTGCCGCGCAGCGAGATCGCGGAGCGGGCCCCGGCGCCGGACTTCGCGCTCGCGGCGCGCGGCGCGCCGCGCGTGCTGCTGGTGGATGACGAGCCCCTGGTGCGGGAGACGCTGGCGGCGGAACTGGCGGAGCGTGGCTGGCGCGTCGAGCAGGTCTCGGAAGGGCCGGCGGCGCTGGCCGTGTTGCAATCCGTCGAGGAACCCTTCGACCTGCTGGTGACGGATCTGTCCATGCCCGGGATGAACGGCCTGGCGCTGATCCGGGCGGCGCGGCGCCAGCTTCCCGGGCTGCCCGCGGTTCTGCTCACCGGGCTCGTCGGGGACGGCACCGCGGCGCAGACCGCGCTGGCCGAGGCGATGCGCGGCGGACCCTTCGCGCTGCTGCGCAAGCCGATCGACGCACGGGATCTCGCCGCGCGCGCCGAGGCGCTGCTGCAGCCCGAGGAGGCGGGGTAGCGGACTACTCCGCCGGGACGGGATGCAGGCGCGGCAGGGCGGTGGCTTCCCGCCCCGGGCGGCGCCCCAGCGCCAGCGCGTTCAGCGCCGGCACCACGAGCAGCGTGGCGAGCGTCGCGATGGCGAGGCCGCCGATCATCGCGACCGCCATCGGCCCCCAGAAGACCGACAGCGTCAGCGGGACGAAGGCGAGGATCGCGGCGAGCGCGGTCAGGATGACGGGCCGGGCGCGGCGCACCGTGCTTTCGATGATCGCCTCCCTCAGCGGGATGCCGGCCTCCGTGTCCTGGCGCACCTGGTCCACCAGGATCAGCGTGTTGCGCATGATCATGCCGGCCAGCGCGATGACGCCCAGCAGCGCGACGAAGCCGAAGGGCATGCCCATCACCAGCAGCGCGAGCGCGGCACCGGGGATGCCGAGCGGCGCGGTGGCGACGACCAGCGCGGTGCGGCCGAAATGGCGCAGCTGCACCATCAGCACCAGCAGCATCGCCGCGACCATCACCGGGAACAGGGCGAAGAGGCTGGCATTGGCCTTCGACGATTCCTCCGACGCGCCGCCGGTCTCGATGCGCATCCCGACCGGCAGCGTCGCGCGCAGCGCGTCGATCCGGGGCAGCGCCGCGGCGGTGACGTCGGGCGCCTGCAGGCCGGGCGCGATCTCCGCGCGCACGGTCAGGAAGGGCTCGCGGTTGCGGCGCCAGAGGATCGGTTCCTCCATCGAGGGCTCGAGCCGCGCGAGCTGCGCGAGCGGGACGGGCCCAGCCGCGGTGACGATGTTGAGGTCGCCGAGCGAGCCGAGCGCGCCGCGTTCGCCGGCCGGCGCGCGCAGCACGACGTCCACCAGGCGGTCCCCCTCGCGCAGCCTTGTCGAGGTCGAGCCGGACAGCAGGCCCTGGACGGATTGCGCGACGGCATCGGGCGACAGGCCGAGCTGCGCGATGCGCTCGTCGTCGAGCACGAGGCGCAGCGCCGGCGCGCGCTCGCCCCAGGCGAGTTGGACGTCGCGCGTGCCGGGCGTGGCGCGCAGCGCCGCCATGACCTGGTCTGCGGCCGCGCGCAGCTCGCCGGGCGTGCCGCCCACGACGCGGAACTGCACGGGGAAGCCGACGGGCGGGCCGAAATCGAGACGGGAGACGCGCACGCGGCCTTCCGGCACGGCGCCGGATTCCGCGAAGGCGATCAGCTTCTCGCGCAGGCGCTCGCGCGCCGGGACATCGCGGGACTGGATCACCAGCTTGCCGAACGCCTCGTTGGGCAGGTCGGGATTGAGCGCGAGGAAGAAGCGCGGCGCGCCGGCGCCGATGTAGGCGGTGTAGGTCTCGGCATCCGGGTCGTCGGCGACCTGCAGCGCGATGCGCTCCACGGCATCGCGGGTCGCGGCGAAGCCGGCGCCGGCCCGCAGGTTCACATCCACCAGCAGCTCGAGCCGCGCGGAGGTCGGGAAAAACTGCTTCTTCGTCATCCCCATGCCGGCGAAGCCGGCGGCCAGCACCAGCAGCGTCGCGCCGAGCACGACCGCGCGGTGGTCGGTGCACCAGGCGACGGCGGCGCGCAGGGCGCGGTAGAAGCGGCCGTCATAGAGATGCGCGTGATGCGTCACGCGCTTCGGGGTCGGCAGGAGCTTCACGCCGAGCCACGGCGTGAACCACACCGCGACGAGCCAGGACGCGATCAGCGCCGCGCCGACGACCCAGAAGATGCCGCCGGCATACTCGCCGGAGGTCGAGTTGGCGAAACCTACCGGGATGAAGCCCGCGACCGTGACGAGCGTGCCCGACAGCATCGGCCCCGCCGTGCTGCCCCAGGCGAAGGCGGCCGCGCGCAGCCGGTCCCAGCCTTCCTCGAGCTTCACCACCATCGCCTCGATCGCGATGATCGCGTCGTCCACCAGCAGACCGAGCGCGAGGATGAGTGCGCCGAGGGAGACGCGCTCCAGCTCCATCCCCCACCACAGCATCAGCATGAAGACGGCGGAGAGCGTCAGCGGCACCGAGAGCGCCACGATCAGTCCCGCCCGGAGCCCGAGCGAGAGCAGCGAGACCACCAGCACGACGACCAGCGCGGCCGCGAACTTAGTCAGGAACTCCGTGATGCTCTCGGCCACGATGTGCGGCTGGTCGGCGATCGCCTGCAGCTCCAGCCCGACCGGCAGGTCGGCGCGGATCGCGGCGAGCTCGCGGTTCAGGCTCTCGCCCAGCGCCAGCACGTCGAAGCCGCGCTGCTTGGCGACCGAGACCAGCACGGCCGGCCGGCCTTCGTGGAAGATCGCGGCCGCGGGCGGGTCGGCCAGGCCGCGGCTGACATCGGCGATGTCGCCGAGCCGGATGGTGCGCCCGTCGGGCGCGCTGACCGGCACGGCGCGGATCGCGGCCACGCCGTCCGGCGCGCCGCCGACGCGCAGGTGGACGCGGGTGCTGCCGGTCTCCACGACGCCGGCGGGCGCCACGGGATTCTGGCGGGACAGCGCGTCGAGGATCGCGGTCGGCGGGACGCCGAGGGTGGCGAGGCGCGCATGCGACGCTTCCACGTAGATCCGCTGCTCGATCTCGCCCGAGATCGCGACCTTCTCGACGCCGGGGATGCGCAGCAAGCGCAGGCGGATGCGCTCGGCCTGGCGGACGAGTTCGGCGTTGTCGGCGCCGGTCAGCGCCAGGACGGCGGAATAGACGTCGGAATACTCGTCGTTGAAGGTGGGGCCGCGCACGCCGGCCGGGAGGTTCGGCACGATGTCGCCGACCTTCTTGCGGACCTGGTACCAAAGCGTCTGCACCTCGCGCGGCGGGGTGGTGTCGCGCAGCACGACAGTCGTCGTCGCGATTCCGGGCCGGACATAGGTCTCGAGCCGGTCGAGCCAGGGCAGGTCCTGCAGGCGGCTCTCGATGCGGTCGGCGACCTGGGCCTGCATCTCCTCGGCGGTGGCGCCCGGCCAGGACGCGCTGACGACCATGACCTTCAGCGTGAAGGACGGATCCTCGGCGCGGCCGAGCTTCTGCCAGGCGCCGAGGCCGAGCGCCGCCAGCAGGATCATCGCGAAGAGCGTGAGCGCCCCGTTGCGCACGCCCCAGGCGGAGAGGTTGAAGCGTTCGGTCATGGCGCTCACCGCAGCGTCGCGGCGAGGCGGGTCTGCACGACGCGGACCCGGCTGTCGGGATCGAGCAGCTGGGGCCCGAGCGCGACCACCTTCTCGCCCGCGGTCAGCGCACCCGAGACCTGCACCGTCGTTTCTCCAATGGACGTCACGCGCACCGGCACCGCCTCGATCCGGTCGCCCGCGACGCGCCACACCATGGGCCCCTGGCCGCGGTCATGCAGCGCGCCGAGCGGCAGCGTGGCGACAATGCCGGCGTCCCGCGCCAGGCGCACCGTGCCGGTCATGCCGAGCGCGAGCCAGTCCGGCGCATCCGGCAGCGCGAAGCGCGCGGCATAGGTGCGGAGCGCGCCATCGGCCTGGGGCGAGAGCTCGCGCAGGGTGGCGGCAAGCGGGGCATCGGGCCTTGCCCAGAAGCGCGCCTCGGCCGCCGCGCCGCGCAGGGCGGGCAGGGCGGATTCCGGCACGCGCACGACGAGCTCGCGCTCCGACGGGTCGGCGATCCGGAGCACGGCCTGGCCTTCGGGAACGACCTGCCCGGCCTCCGCCAGCAGCGCCGTCACCACGCCGGAAGACGGCGCGCGCAGCGTCGCATAGCCCAGCCGGTTTCGCGCGAGTTCCAGCGAGGCGCGGGCCGAGGCCACGCGCTCGGCCGCCGCGCTGGCTGCGGCCTGGCGCTGGTCGTCGAAGGCGGCGGCGACATGGCCGGCGGCGAGCAGCGTGCGCGACCGCGCGGCGTCGTTGGCGGCCTGGCGGGACTGCGCCTCGGCGCTGGCGAGATCCGCTTCGGCACTGCGCAGCGCCAGCGCGAGGTCGGCGGGGTCCAGGCGGGCGAGCTCCTGGCCCGCCGTCACGCTCTCGCCGACCTCGACAAGGCGGGTCGCGATGCGCCCGCCCGTGCGGAAGCCGACATCCACCTCGCGCCGGGCGCGGACCGTGCCGGTGTAGGCCGCGCGGGTTTCCGCCGGCGCCAGGGCGACATCGGCGACCTGGACGGGGCGCGGGGCGGTGGCAGGGTTGGCCTGGGCGGCCGGCGGCTCGACGCGGCAGGCCGCCAGGAGCGGGAGGAGGAGCAGGGGGGCGGCGGCACGCATGGCGACCTCGGGGAGGTTGGTCGCTTTATAATGATCTCTGACTGATGAAAGTCAATAATCGTCAGTCAGCAGTCTTCAGTCCTGCCACGATCAGGGCCACCACGCGGTCGAGGTCGGCCGCCAATTGGTCCTCCGAGGTGTCGTGGCCCAGGCATTCCGCAATCAGCACGGGGTGCACGAAGGCGATGATGGCCTGCTTGATCGCGATCGCCGTCGTCTCGGGGTCGCGCCGCGCGAAGATGCCGGCCGCCATGCCGTCCATCAGCACATGGCGGAAGGCCGTCACGCAGGCATGGATGAAGTTCTCGACCACGCCCCAATGCTCGGCCATGGCCGCGGTCACCATGTCGTGCAGCCGCTTCTCCGCGAAGAACAGGCCGACATGGCGCTGGTGCAGCGTGCGGAGCAGCTGGGCCAGGCGTTCGGGCGGCGGCGTGTCGGAGCGCGCGATAGCCCAGATCTCGGCCTCGACGCCGGACAGCATGCGCCGCGCGATCGCCTCGTTGATCGCGGACTTCGAGGGAAAGAAGCGGTAGACATTGGCCGGCGACATGCCGAGTTCGCGCGCGATGTCGGCAACCGCGGTCTTCTGGTAGCCCATGGTCTTGAACAGCCGCTCGGCGGTGTCCTCGATCCGGGCGCGCGTCTCCTCCGCGGTCGGACGGCGCATCGCGTCGGTGGCGGCGTTCATGACAAGTGATGTAATCCTTCAGGCGTCAGAAAGCCAGTGCTGAGGCGAATCGCGGCGGCCGAACCGCTTAGCATGTCATGCTGGGCGCGGTCCCCTGGCCCGCAGGTGGTCGGCAAGATGGGCCGCGTCGGCAGCGACGCCGTTGAAGAAGGCGGAGTTCCGCCGCGACAGCCCGCTCAGCCCTAGGAAGGCAAGGCCCGGGACCGGCGTGATGCCCTTCTCGTGCCGGGGCTGCCCGTTCGCCCTGAGGACGGGCAGCCCGATCCAGCTGAAGTCCAGGGCATATCCGGTGGCCCAGACGACCGAGGCGACGCCCTCGGCGCGCAGGTCCAGTGCTATGGGCGGCCAGAGCAGCGCGGGCGGCAGCGCGGCCAGGGCGCCGGCTTGCGGGTCCTCGGGCGCGTCCATCCCGGTCGCCGCGACATGCCGGTCGACGGTGTCGAGAAAGTCCAGGAAGGCGGCGTCGCCTTCCGCGATGCGCTGGGCGAGGTCGGGCGCGCAGCGCAGCACGCCTTCCTGCGCGTCCGTCGCACGCCCCAGCAGCACCATCCCGCGCGCGGCGAAGTCGCGGAAATCGATGGTGTAGCCCCCATAGGCGCCGCTGACGGTCAGCGACCCCGGCTGGCCCGGCCCCTGCGCCGGCGCGTCCCAGAGGCCCATCTCCATCCGCCACCACACCTGGTCGTGCCCGCGGTAACGCCGCGGCAGCCGGCGGTGGCGCCCGACCGAAAGGAAGACGCGCCGGCCGGACCGCAGCAATTCGTCCGCGATCTGCACGCCGGAGGTGCCGGCGCCCACCACGAGTACGCCGCCGTCGGGCAACTGCGCGGCATTGCGGTAGGCGTTCGCATGAAGCTGGAAGCCGCCCAGTTCCGCCGCGAAGGCGGGCCAGGTCGGCCGTTGGAAAGGGCCGGTGGCGACCACGACATTGTCGGCTTCGATTGCGCCGGCGGAGGTTTCGGCGCGAAAGCCGCCTTCCGTGGTCGCCCGCAGCGCCCTGACCTCGACCCCGCAGCGCACCGGTGCCGCGATGGCTTTGGCATAGGCGTCGAGGAAGGCCACGATCTCGTCGCGCGATCCGTAGCCCTCGGGCTCGCTGCCGGTCCAGGCGAAGCCGCCGATCCGCGTGCCCCAGTTCGGCCCGAGCGAACGCAGGCCGTCCCAGCGCTCCGACCGCCAGCGTTCCGCGACGCGCGCGCGTTCCAGAACCAGGTGCGGCATGCCGCGCGCGGACAGCTGTTCGCTCATGGCCAGGCCGGCCTGGCCGCCGCCGATCACCAGCGTCTCGATCCGTGGCGGAAGCTGCATGGCGCCATCCTGCTCCGAGCGTGCCGCGTAGCGCCTGGCGCGCGGTCAGCGCAACGAATTCAATCCGCCCGTCCCATGGTGGTGACGCCCATCTCCCGCAGCGTGTCTGCCATGGCGTCCAGCGCGCGGCCGATGTCGCGCTCGGTCACGATGCCGATGCAGGCCAGCCGGAAGGTGTTCGCCGCGGCGAGGCGGCCGGGGAAGATGATGAAGCCGCGCGCCTTCATGCCGTCGTAGAGCTTGCGGAACGAGTAGTTCGGGTCCGGCGGGTCGTGGAAGGTCGTAACGATGGGCGACGCCACCTCGTCCTCCAGCAGGGTGCGGAACCCCATCTGGCGCATGCCGTCCACCAGGCGGCGCCAGCTCTTCCGGAAGCGGGCCTGGCGGGCCTCGATGCCGCCCTCCTCGGCGTGCTCGCGCAGCGCCTCCGCCATGCCGAGCAGAAGGTGCGTCGCCGGGGTGAAGCGGAACATCCCCGTCCGCTCCAGGTGCTGGTCCTGGTCCCAGAGATCCAGCGTCAGGCTCGGCGCATTGCCCTTCGTCGCCTCCAGCGCAGTCTTCTTGGCCACGACCCAGGCGAGACCGGGCGGCGCCTGCAGCCCCTTGTTGGCGGAGCAGACCACGGCGTCGTAGCCCAGCGTCCTCGCGTCCAGCGCGAAGGCGCCGAAGGAGGCGACGGCGTCGATCAGCAGCGCCACGCCGCGCCGTCGGCACACCGCCGCGATCTCCTCGATCGGGTTCAGGATCCCGGTCGAGGTCTCGCAATGCACGACCATGACATGGGTGATGGCGGGGTCCGCGACCAGCATGGCCTCGAACTGCTTCGCGGTCGGCGGCGTGAAGGGCGCGGTGCGGAAGCTGGCGTAGGGCACGCGGATCTTGCGGGCGATCTCGACGAGCCGGTCGCCATAGACGCCGTTGGTGTGGATCAGCAGCTTGCCGTTCTCCGGCACCAGCGTGCCGATCGCCGCCTCGTTGCCAGAGGTTCCGCTGCCCACGATCGGCACGGCGGTGTGCGTGCCCGCGCCGTTGCAGAGATCGAGGATGTAGCGCCGGCTGAAGGCGATGGCGTCGAGCATCTCCCGCTCGCCCGAGGCGTAGTCGTGCAGCATCGCCCGCTTGACCCGCATCGACAGCGTCGCGGGGCCGGGGGTGAGCATGAGTGGCTCGTCCTCGGGTCGCTCCTGGTCCATCCCGGTCCCCTCCACGGCGGCTGCCGTGACGATGGCATGGCGGGGCGGGCTGCGGAACCGGCCGGTCTGGTGCGCCGTCGCGGTTGCCGCCTATCCTCGGCCACGCATGGCGATTCCCCCCGAGATCAACGGCCCCCGCGGCGCCATCCGGCTGGACGGCATCGGCAAGGCCTTCGGCGAGACCCGGGCGCTGAGCGGCGTGTCGCTGCACGCGCCGGCGGGCAGCTTCCTCGTCCTGCTCGGACCCTCGGGCTGCGGCAAATCCACGCTGCTGCGCGTCATCGCGGGGCTGGAGGCGCCGACCGAGGGACGGCTCTTCCTGGATGGCCGCGACGTCACGGGCTTGCCGCCGGCGGCGCGCGGGATCTCCATGGTGTTCCAGTCCTACGCGTTGTTTCCGCACCTGTCCGTCGCGGAGAACATCGTCTTCGGGCTGCGCGCCCGCGCCGTCCCCCGCGCCGAGCGCGAGGCGCGCCTCGATCGCACCGCGACGATGCTGGGGCTGGAGAAGCTGCTGCATCGCCGGCCGAGCCAGCTTTCCGGCGGCCAGCAGCAGCGCGTCGCGCTCGCCCGCGCAGTGGTCGCGGAGGCGCCGATCTGCCTGATGGACGAGCCGCTGTCGAACCTCGACGCCAAGCTGCGCGCCGAGATGCGCCGCGAGATTCGCGCGCTGCAGCAGCGGCTCGGCATCACGATGGTCTATGTCACCCATGACCAGGCCGAGGCGATGAGCATGGCCGACCAGGTCGTGCTGCTGCGCGAGGGGCGGATCGAGCAGGACGCGACGCCCGCCAATCTCTACGCGAACCCTGCTTCCGTCTTCGCGGCATCCTTCATCGGCACGCCGCCGATGTCGCTGCTGCGCCTGGTCCCTGGCGGCGACGGCGCGATCATCGCGGGCGCGCCGGACCTTCGCGTGGCGCCCGGTTCGGCCGCCGGCGCGCTGCTCGGCGTGCGGCCGGAGGAGGTGACGCTGGCGGACGAAGGCGGCCTGCCGGCGACGCTGCTGGATTCCGAGTTCCTGGGCGCGGAGACCGTGATGACCTGCGCGATCGGCGACGCCGGCGAGAAGCTTGCGGCGCGCGTGCAGGGCAACCACGCGCTGCCCGCCGGCACGAGGCTGCGGCTGAAGCTGCCGCCGTCGCTGCATCTGTTCGAAGCCAATACCGGTCTGCGGCGCGCCGCGGCCTGATATCATCAAGAGGAAGGAGGACCACGTCATGACGATCACCCGCCGCACCACGCTTGGCCTGGTAGGCGCCGCGCTCGCCGCGCCGGCCGTGCACGCCCAGGCACCGACCGAGATCACCTTCAACTACCCCATCGCGGTCGGCGGCCCGATCCCGCGCCTGATCGACGGCTATTGCGAGGAGTTCGCGCGGGAGAACCCGGGCTTCCGCATCAGGCCCGTCTATGCCGGCAGCTACCAGGACACGCTGACCAAGACGCTGACAGCGATACGCGGCGGTGATGCGCCGCAACTGGCCTGCCTGCTGTCCACCGACATGTTCACCCTGATCGACGAGGACGCGGTGCTGGCCTGGGACGACCAGCCCGGCGTCGAGCGCGCCTGGCTCGACGGCTTCTTCCCCGGCTTCCTCGAGAACAGCCGGACGGCCGGCAAGACCTGGGGAATCCCGTTCCAGCGCTCGACCATCGTGCTCTACTGGAACAAGGAGCTGTTCCGCGAGGCCGGGCTGAACCCCGATGTCGCGCCGGCGAACTGGGCGGAGCAGCTCAGCCACGCGCAGAAGCTGACGAAGCGCCAGGGCGACAACACGTCGCAATGGGGCATCCAGATCCCGTCCTCGGGCTTCCCCTACTGGCTGTTCCAGGGGCTGACGACCCAGAACAACGTCCGCCTGATGAACCAGGAGGGCAACCGCGTCTTCTACAGCGACCCCAAGGTGGCCGAGGCGCTGAAGTACTGGGCGGACCTGTCCAACGTGCACCGCGTGCAGCCACCGGGCATCGTGGAATGGGGCACCACGCCGCGCGACTTCTTCGAGCGCAAGGTCGCGATGATGTGGACCACCACGGGCAACCTGACCAATGTCCGCCGCACCGCGCAATTCCCCTTCGGCGTCGGCATGCTGCCGGCCGGCGTGCAGCTCGGCAGCCCGACAGGCGGCGGCAACCTCTATGTCTTCAAGTCCGCTAATGCCGCGCAGCGCGAGGGCGCGGTGCGCTTCGCGCGCTTCCTGACGACGCCGGAGCGTGCCGCGCATTGGGGCATCGAGACCGGCTATGTCGCGGTGACGCCGCAGGCCTGGGACACGGGAGCCATGCGCGCCTACGTGGCCGACTTCCCCGCGGCGGCCGTCGCGCGCGACCAGCTGCCGCATGCCGTGGCCGAGCTCTCCACGCATGACAACCAGCGCGTGACCAAGGCGCTGAACGACAACCTCCAGGCCGCGCTGCTCGGCCGCAAGCAGCCCCAGGCCGCGATGAACGACGCCCAGCAGGAAGCGGACCGGCTGCTGCGGCGGTTCAGGTAGGATCCGTGCCCCTTCCCCGCACACCGTTCTGCCCCCTCCCGCGCTGTTGCGGGGGAGGGTTGGGGAGGGGGCACCAGCGCGCCGTCGTCACCCCATGAACCGCACCACCCTCCACGCCTGGCTGCTGCTGACGCCGGCGTTGGTCCTGCTGATCGCCTTCACCCACTACCCCGCCGTGGCGACGGTCTGGCATTCCTTCTTCTCGACGCCGCGCGCCAATCGTCCTGGCGTCTTCGTCGGCGCCGACAACTACATCGACCTGCTGGACGATCCGATCTTCTGGCAGTCGCTGACCAACAACCTGGTCTTCGCCGCGGCGTCCATTCCGCTCTCGATCGGCCTGGCGCTGGCCATGGCGATCTGGGTGAACGGCAAGATCCAGGGCCGCACCGCGCTGCGCATCGCCTTTTTCACGCCGACCGTGCTGCCGATGATTGCGGTCGCGAACCTCTGGCTGTTCTTCTACACGCCGGATTACGGGCTGCTGGACCAGGTCACGCGCGCGCTCTTCGGCTGGGGCCCGACCAACTGGATCGGCGAGACGCGCACCGCGCTCGGCGCGATGATCGCGGTGGCCGTCTGGAAGGAAGCCGGCTTCTTCATGATCTTCTACCTCGCCGCGCTGCAGGCGATCCCACCCAACCTGTACGAGGCCGCGGCGATCGAGGGCGCGTCGCGCGCGCGCGTCTTCTGGCGCGTGACGATGCCGCTGCTCGGCCCCACCACGCTCTTCATCCTGGTCAACGCGGTGATCAACGCCTTCCGCCTGGTCGACCATGTCATCGTCATGACCAAGGGCGGGCCGGACAATGCGACGCAGCTGCTGCTGACCTACATCTACGAGATGGGCTTCCGCTTCTGGGACACGGCGGCGGC
Organism: Falsiroseomonas sp. HW251; assembly: GCF_050563545.1. Taxonomy (NCBI): domain Bacteria; kingdom Pseudomonadati; phylum Pseudomonadota; class Alphaproteobacteria; order Acetobacterales; family Roseomonadaceae; genus Falsiroseomonas; species Falsiroseomonas sp. HW251. The sequence continues at coordinate 78,326 of NZ_JBNXUM010000017.1, read as the reverse complement.
CTCGGCGCTCACCGTGATCCTGCTGGGCTTCCTGGCGCTGACCGCGCTGTTCAACTTCCTCGTCGTCGAGCGGCGCGTCCACTATCGATGAGCTTCACGCGCCTCATCGAGACCCTCGCGGCCTGGCTGCTCGGCATCATCTGGATCGCCCCGCTTCTCTATGCGCTCTGGGCGGCCTTCCACCCCAGCGCCTACACCACCCGCTTCGAGCTCCTCGCGCCGCTGACCCTGCACAACTTCGCCGCGGCCTGGGATGCCGCGCCCTTCGCGCGCTACTTCCTGAACACCTTCATCCTGGTGACGCTGATCCTGGTGGCGCAGCTGATCCTCTGCACGCTGGCCGCCTTCGCCTTCGCGCGCAGCCGCTTCCCCGGCAGCGGGATCCTGTTCTCGCTGGTGCTGCTGCAGCTCATGATCATGCCGGACGTGCTGCTGGTCGAGAACTACCGCACCATGCGGGACCTCGGCCTGGTGGACACGATCCTGGCGATCGGCCTGCCCTACATGGCGAGCGCCTTCGGCATCTTCCTGCTCCGCCAGACCTTCCGCCAGGTCCCGAAGGAGCTCGAGGAAGCCGCCATCGTCGAGGGCTGCGGCACGCTGGCGATCCTCTGGCGCGTCTATGTGCCGTTGGCGAAGCCGACCTACCTCGCCTATGGGCTGACATCGGTCAGCTATCACTGGAACAACTTCCTGTGGCCGCTGGTCATCACCAACACCGTGGAGACGCGGCCGCTGACCGTGGGGCTGTCGGTCTTCGCCTCCACCGACCAGGGCATCGACTGGGCGATCATCTCCTCAGCGACGCTGATGACCTCGGCGCCGCTGCTGCTGGGTTTCCTGCTGTTCCAGCGTCAGTTCGTGCAGTCGTTCATGCGCGCCGGGATCAGGTAGGCATGGAGATGAAGCCCGTGCGCAGGACCGCGGCCCAGACCGGCGCGCCGCGTTCCTCCGCTTTTCGCGCGGCGCTCTCCCAGTCATAGGGCACGGCCAGCAGGTCCACGCGGTCCGCGCCGCCCTCGTCCAGCGTCAGCACGGCGTAGCGCGCATGCGGCGACCGCGCTTCCGCGACATGCGGGTTCTCCCCGCGCGTGATCCGGAAGCCCGGCAGGCCGAGGCTGCCGGGGTTCACCACCAGCGGCCCGCCGGGAATGCGCACCACGCCGGCCTGGTGGCTGTGGCCGCAGAGCACGATGCGCGCGGCCATCCCGTCCTCGCCCAGCCGTGCGCGCAGCGTGTCCAGCGGCGCCGGCACCAGGCGGCCGCCGACGGGCTCCTCCAGCAGGTTCTGCGTGTCGGAACTGGGCGTGCCATGGCAGGCCAGCACGCCGGGTGCCGGGACGATGCGCTCCGGCAGTTCGAAAAGCCAGGCACGCTGGTCCGGCGTGGTCTCGGCATAGGCGACCGCGTCCTGGCCTGGCTTGTGGTTCGGCCCGTGTTCCGTGATCCAGCGGTCGTGGTTGCCGCGCACCGTCGCGATGGCGCGGTCCATCAGCAGCGCCACCGTCTCATTCGGCCACATCATCCCCGACGCGCAATCGCCGAGGCACAGCACACGCTGCACGCCCCGCGCCGCGATGTCGTCCAGCGCCGCCTCCAGCGCGGCGACGTTGCCGTGGACATCGGTGATCACTGCAATGCGCATGGCCCCCCTTTTCGCTTGTCCGGGCAGTCTAGCCCGGCATCGCCGCCTTGACAGGCCGCGCCCCCTGCGGGCGAGGATGGCGCAGGCAAGGACCGGGAAGGAACGACCATGCAACGACGCACGCTGCTCGCGGCCAGCGCCGCAGCCCTCGCCACGCCCGCCCTGGCGCAGGAGTTCAGCCAGACCGTCCGCCTCATCGTCCCCAACGCGCCGGGCGGCACCAGCGACATCCTGGCCCGGCTCATTGCGCCGTCCCTGCAGCAGCGCATCGGCCAGAACGTGGTGGTCGAGAACCGGGCCGGCGCCGGCGGCAACATCGGCGCAGACGCCGTCGCGAAAAGCCGGCCGGACGGCCACACCATGCTGGTGCTCGACGTGTCGGTGCTGGCGACCAACCCGTTCCTCTTTGCGCGCATGCCCTTCGATCCGGAACGCGACCTCGCCGCGGTGCAGATGCTGATCTACGCGCCCTACATCCTGGCCGTGAACAACCAGCTTCCGGTGCGCAACGCGGCGGAACTCGTCGCCTATGCAAAGGCCAATCCCGGCAAGCTGAACGCCGCGAATTCCGGCACGGGGACGCTGACACACCTGGTCGCGCTGTCGCTCGCATCATCCTGGGGCACGACGATGGAGCACGTGCCCTATCGCGGCGGCGCGCCGGCGCTGGTCGCGCTGGTGTCGAACGAGGCGAACGTGACCATGGCCGGCGCGACGCAATCCATGCCCTATGTCACGGGCGGGCAGATGCGCGGCATCGCGGTGACGGGTCCGCGGCGCTTCGCGAACCTGCCGGACCTGCCGACCTTCCGCGAACTCGGCTGGCCGGAGCCCGATGCCGGCACCTGGCAGGGCCTTCTGGTGCAGGGCCAGACGCCGCCGGCGATGATCGCGCGGATCGAGCGGGAGATCGCCGCGGTGCTCAACGAGCCCGCGATCAAGACGCGCATCGGCGAACTCGGCGGGGAGGTGCAGGCCGACGGCGCCGCGGCCTTCCGCACGCGGCTCGCGCAGCAGACCGAGAGCTACGAGCGCATCATCCGCGCCAACAACGTCAGGCTGGAGTAGCGATGGCCGTCGAGTATGCGCCGCGCGGCCTGCTCGGCGTCCTGACCCCGCAGGCCAACACCACGGTGGAGCCGGAATTCGCTGCGCTCCTGCCGCCCGGTGTCGCCATGCTCAACGCCCGCATGACCAGCGCGAAGCCGACGATCGTCGCGCGGCTGCTTGACTACCTGGCGTCGCTCGAGGCCTGGTCGGACCAGTTCGCCAACGCCCCGGTCGGCGCCATCGCCTTCGCCTGCACCGGCGCGTCCTATTTCGCGGGCGTCGAGCGGGAGACACAGGCGGTCGAGCGCATCTCCGCCGCGCGCGGCGTGCCCTTCGTCACGGCGGGACACGCGGTGCGCGACGCCTTCCAGGCGCTGGGTGCGACGCGCATCGGCCTCGTCAGCCCCTATCCGCAGGACCTGACCGACGCCGGGGTCGCGTATTTCACGGCGCTCGGCTTCCGCGTTGTCCGCGTCAGCGGGTCGCAGCAGAAGGACGGCGTCTTCCACCCGATCTACGCGATGACGGGGCAGGGCGCGCATGACGCGCTGATCGCGCTCGATCCCCGCGGGCTCGACGCGATCGCGATGCTGGGGACGGGGATGCCGACGCTGGCGCCGATCCTGCGCACGCCCTTCCATGGCGGCGTGCCCGTGCTGTCCTGCATGTTGGCGCTGGGCTGGCGCAGCATCTGCGCGCTGGATGGCGTCGCGCCGGATGCCGGGAGCCTGCTGGCCTGGGTGCGCGGCGAGGGCTGGCGCGCGCGCTACGAGGCGCGTCTGGCGCCGCGCGGGGGCGGTGGGCGGCCCGACTGAATCTGCCCCTACTGGTCCACGCTGAGGACAAGCTCGACCGTCCCGCCCTTCTCCCGCACGCGCAGCCGGTCCGACAGGCGGCGCACCATGAAGCCCGCGAGCCGCGCCGGCGCGTTCTCGTCCTCCAGCATCTCTTCCGGCGTCGGCGGCGCCTGCGCCAGCACGAGCGCCGGCCCCTCATAGGCGATGCGCAGCGTGATCACCGCCTCGTCCAGCGTCAGCCGCAGCCGGGCATCGCCCGCAACGACGCCCGATGTCGCCAGCGCATCCATGCAACTCGCCGCGAGATGCGCGACGCGCGAAACCACTTCCCGCCGCGCGCCCCAGGCCATGCCGGCGCGGGTGACGAAATCGTCGACCTCGCTGCTCGGGATCGCGGCATGCGGCGCGGTCAGCGTCACGTCGCGGCGAACGCCGAAGCGCAGGACGGCGTTGAGCAGCAACGCCACCATCGTGCCGAAGCCCGTCGCGGTCATCAACGGCCGCAGCTCCGGCGGCAGCCAGCCGACCAGCGCCGGCACCGATTCCACCGCCAGCGCCGCGGCGATCGCCAGTCCGATCGCCAGGCTCCGCCGCGTGTCCAGCAGGCGCGACGCCGCGAGCTGGATGCCGCCCGCCGTCATCAGCGCACCGGCGTAGAGCAGCGTCGCCGCGATCACCGGCGCGGGCATCTGCGACGCCGTCGCCGCGGCCGCGGGGAAGCAGGCCAGCGCGATGCAGGCCGCCCCGGTGGCATAGGCGATCACGCGGCTGGTCACGCCGGTCGCGTGCTGGATCGCGGCATTGGTCGCACTGACATTGACCGCCGAGGTCCCGGCCAGCCCCGCCAGCATCGTGCCGACCCCGTCGCCGGTGACGGCGCCGACGATCTGCTTCTGGTTCGGCCGGATCCAGTCCGCATCGTTCAGCTTCTGCAGCGTGGTCACGATGCCCGCCGTCTTCAGCGTGCTGGCGATGGACGCGACCAGATAGGCCGGCAGCAGCGCCGGCTCGAACGCATAGCCGCCGCCGACGAAGCGCGGCAACGCGACCACCGGCAGCCAGGAATCGCGGAATTCCTGCGTCACCTCCAGCACGCCGAGCAGCCAGGCAGCGACGCAGCCCGTCGTCATCGCGAACAGCATGCAGGCCCAGCGCAGCACCCCGCGGCCCCAGACGCTGAGCCCGATCGCGACCGCGATGGTGAGCAGCGCGACCGCCAGCTGTTCCAACGTCGGCGGCGCGCCGCCTTCCGCGACCAGCAGCGTCTGCGCCCCCGTGATGCAGATCGCGAGGCCGATGATCAGCACCACCGCGCCCGCGATCTCGGGCGGGATCAGGTTGCGTATCCGCGTCAGCCCCTGGGCGAGCACGATGGTCATCAGCCCGCTGAGGATCGTCATCCCCGCGACCATTGGCAGCCCGCCCGCCCGCGCGGCCAGCAGGGACGGCAGGATGTGCGGGCTCGACATGCTGACAGGCGCCAGCAGCCCGCAGCCCAGCCCCGACCAGCGCGTCGCCTGCACAATGACGCCCAGCCCGCAGGCGATGAAGGACATGCTGATCAGCGCCGCCGCATCGGCCGGCGAGGCGCGGAGCTCGCGTGCCAGCAGGATCGTCGGAAACACCCAGATCAGCACCACGGTCGCCTGCTGCAGGGCCGTGGCGACGACGACCTTGGCGGGCGGATGGTCGTCCAGCCCATAGGCTAGCTCGGCTGGCTTGCGCATCCCATCTCCCGGCGCTGGCGTCGTTCCGGTCCGGGCATCATCCGCCGGCTTCCGCGCGGCCGCAACCGGGAGGCTACTGGTCGAGCGTCAGCAGCAGCTCCACCGTCCCGCCCTTCTCCCGCAGGCGCACCCTGTCCGACAGGCGCCGGATCATGTGGCCGGCCAGCCGTGCCGGCGCGTCCTCGTCGTCGATCATCTCGTCGGGCGTGGGCGGCCGGTCGGCCAGGACCAGCGGCGCACCCTGCCAGGCGATGCGCAGGTCGAGCGTCGTCTCGTCATGCGCGATCGCGATCGCGACGTCGCCGCGCGCCACGCCCGAGACCGCGATCGCGTCCATGCAACTCGCGACGAGGTGGGAGAGCCGCGAGACGACCTCCCGCCGCGCGCCCCAGGCAGCGCCGGCGCCGGTGACGAACTCGTCCACCTCCGCCGGCCGGATCTCGCCGCCCGGCACCGTCAGCGTGACGCGCCGGCGCACGCCGATGCGCAGCAGGGCGTTCAGCCCGATCGCGGCCAGCGTGCCGAAGCCCGTCGCGGTCATCAGCGGCTTCAGGCCCGCCGGCATCCACTCCACCAGGCGCGGCACCGCTTCCACCGCCAGCGCGGCCGACAGGGCGAGGCCGATCGCGAGGCTCCGGCGCGTGTCCATCAGCCGCGCGGCGGCCAGCTGGATGCCGCTCGCCATCATCAGCGCGCCGGAATAGATCAGCGTCGCGGCGATGACGGCGCCGGGCATCTGCGCCGCCGCCGCCGCCGCGCCGGGGAAGCACGCCAGCACCAGGCAGAGCCCGCCGGTCGCGAAGGCGATGACGCGGCTGGTCACCCCGGTCGCCATCTGGATCGCGGCATTGGTCGCGCCGAGGTTCATTGGCGGCACCCCGCCGAGCCCGGCGAGCATCGTCGCGATCCCGTCATTCGTCACGCCGCCGGTGATGCTGCGCGAATCCGGCCGCGTCCAACCCGCGTCGTTGAGCTTCTGCAGCGAGGTCACCACGCCCGCGGTCTTCAGCGCGCTTGCGACCGAGGCGACCAGGAAGGCCGGCAGCAGCGCCAGGTCGAAGGCGAAGCCGAAGCTTCCCAGCGCGGGCAGCGCAACCACCGGCAGGCTCGCCCCGCGGAAGTCGTCGGACACCTCCAGCACGCCGAGTCCGGCCGCCGTGGCGGTGCCCGCCACCATGGCGAAGAGCATGCAGGCCCAGCGCAGCGGCCCCTTCCCCCAGATGCTGAGCGCGACGCCGACGGCCAGCGTGACCAGCGCGACCGCCATCTCCTCGGCGCCCGGCGGCTCGCCATCCGTCGTGCGCAGCAGGATCTGCGCGCCGGTGACGCTGATGGACAGCCCGATGATCAGCACGACGGCGCCCGCGATCTCCGGCGGGATGAGCGAGCGGACATGGCGCAGCAGCCGCGCGAGCAGGATGGTTGCCGCGCCGCTGATCACCGTCATTCCCGCGACGAGCGCCAGGCCGCCGGCCTGGGCGGCCAGCAGGACCGGAATGATATGCGCCGAGGAGGCGGAGACGGGCGCCAGGAACCCGCTGCCCAGGCCCCAGCGGCGCACCGCCTGCAGCATGGTGGCAACGCCCGCGACCACGAAGGCGGTGCTGATCAGCGCCGCCGCATCGGCCGGCGTGGCGTGCACGGCGCGGGCCAGAAGGATGCTGGGGAAGACCCAGATCAGCACGACCGCGGTCTGCTGGAGGGCTGTCGTCGCGATGACCGCCGCAGGCGGACGATCGTCCAGGCCATAGGCCAAGTCGCCTGGCTTCTGCATCCACCCCCCTGGGCGCGCCGTCCTGCCGTGGCGCAACCTGTTGCCGCCCCATATCGTCCAGAGCCGCCGATCCCGCAACCGCCGGCGGCCATGCCTGCGGGCAAGAAAAAGGGCCGGCGCCTCCCGGCACCGGCCCCCATGCGCCGAAGCGCGCCGTCAGGTCAGATGGAGTAGTACATCTCGAACTCGACGGGGTGCGGGGTGTGCTCGAACTTGTACACCTCGGACCACTTCAGCTCGATGTAGGACTCGATCTGGTCCTTCGTGAAGACGTCGCCGGCCAGAAGGAAGTCGTGGTCGGCGGCGAGCGACTGCAGAGCCTCGCGGAGGCTGCCGCAGACCGTCGGGATGCCCTTCAGCTCCTCCGGCGGCAGGTCATACAGGTCCTTGTCCATCGCCTCGCCGGGATGGATCTTGTTCCTGATGCCATCGAGGCCGGCCATCAGCATCGCGCTGAACGCCAGGTAGGGGTTCGCGCCCGGATCGGGGAAGCGGACCTCGACGCGCTTGGCCTTCGGGCTCGTCGCATAGGGGATGCGGCAGGACGCCGAGCGGTTGCGGGCGGAATAGGCCAGCAGCACCGGCGCCTCGAAGCCCGGGATCAGGCGCTTGTAGGAGTTGGTGGTGGGGTTGGTGAAGGCGTTCAGCGCCTTGGCGTGCTTGATGATGCCGCCGATGTAGTAGAGCGCCGTCTCGCTGAGGTCGGCATAGCCGTTGCCCGCGAAGACCGGCTTGCCCGCCTTCCAGATGGATTGGTGGACGTGCATGCCGCTGCCGTTGTCGCCGTAGATCGGCTTCGGCATGAAGGTCGCGGTCTTGCCGTAGCTGTGCGCGACGTTGTGCACGCAGTACTTGTAAATCTGCATGAAGTCGGCCTGCTGGACCAGGGGGCCGAACTTGGTGCCGAGCTCGTGCTGGGACTGCGCGACCTCGTGGTGGTGCTTCTCGATCGGCAGGCCCATCTCACCCATGGTGGAGAGCATCTCGGCGCGCAGGTCCTGCTCGCTGTCCACCGGCGGGACCGGGAAGTAGCCGCCCTTCACGACGGGGCGGTGGCCCATGTTGCCCTCGGGGTAGTCCTTCAGGGAGGAGCCGGGGCCCTCGATGCTGTCGAGCTGATAGATGCCGTAGTTGCCGCCCGTGCCGAACTTCACGCTGTCGAAGACGAAGAACTCGGCCTCGGGGCCGAAGAAGGCGGTGTCGCCGATCCCCGTGGTCTTCAGGTAGGCCTCGGCGCGCTTCGCGGTCGAACGCGGGTCGCGCGAATACATCTGGCCGGTCGAGGGCTCCACGATGTCGCAGAACAGGATCATCTGCGGCTTGGCCGAGAAGGGATCCATCACGGCGGTGGAGGCGTCGGGCATCAGGATCATGTCGGACTCGTTGATCGCCTTCCAGCCGGCGATCGAGGAGCCGTCGAACATGATGCCGTCCTCGAAGACGTCCGGCTCGATCGTCGAGACGTGCTGCGCGGTGTGCTGCCACTTGCCGCGGGGATCGGTGAATCGGAAGTCCACGTACTCGACGCTGTGCTCCTTGATCATCTCCATGACCTTGGAGACGGCGGCGTTCCCGCCACCAGTTGCCGGCTTCTTCGCCATCGTGTGAGGTCCTGTCCCGTCTAGTGTCCCGGTCCCTGCTTGCGCCGCGACGAGGGCCGGTCCCCGCCGCGGGCCCTTCCCGCCGTCGCCCGGGCCTGGATCATCCAGCCCCGGGCGCCCCCGGCGATAAGGTGGGCCGGTCGTCCGGCCCGAGCCGCCGGCGGAAGCCGGCGGCGATCCCTGTCCGTCCGCTACACCGCGTCGTCGCCGCGTTCGCCGGTGCGGATGCGGATGACCTCCTGGATGTCGCTGACGAAGATCTTGCCGTCGCCGATGCGCCCCGTGCGCGCGGCGGCGGTGATCGCCTCGATCGCGCGCTCCGCGAGGTCGTCGGGGCACACTACCTCGATCTTCACCTTGGGCAGGAAGTCCACGACGTATTCGGCGCCGCGGTAGAGCTCGGTATGGCCCTTCTGGCGGCCGAAGCCCTTCGCCTCCACGACGGTCAGGCCCTGCAGGCCGATTTCGTGCAGCGCGTCCTTCACCTCGTCGAGCTTGAAGGGCTTGATGATGGCCTCGATCTTCTTCATCGGCTCCGTCGCTCCGCACGCCGCGCGTGACGCGCCCGGCTGCGATCCTTCCCCCCGGTGGTCCCGCCGCGCCCCGTCCGAACTGGGCCGGTCGGGGCCCGCGGACGTCCCCGGGCCGGCGGGGTTTTGCATGGGCCGTGCCAGCCCGGCAACGCCACCGCCTCGGGATTCTCGCATGGGCGCATCGTCAGGTGACCACAACGCAGGCAAATTGCCTAGTGCGTCGGCATGGCACAGCAACAGGCGTTGCGCTGCCGCGCCGGCATCGCCATTCTCCGCGGCCCATCAAGACCGCCCTTCCCGGATCCGCGACGTGAAGTCCCAGAACGACCTGCTCTCCGCCACCGGCACCACGATCTTCACCGTCATGTCGGCGCTGGCCGTCGAGCATGGCGCGATCAACCTCGGCCAGGGCTTTCCCGACTATGACGGCCCGGCCGACGTGCTCCAGGCCGCCGCCGCCGCGCTGCTCGACGGCCGCAACCAGTACCCGCCGATGACCGGCGTGCCGGAGCTGCGCGAGGCCGTCGCCGCCGCCAACCGCCGCTTCTACGGGATCGAGGTGGATCCAAAGACGGAAATCGTCGTGACGTCCGGCGCGACGGAGGCGCTGACGGCCTGCCTGATGGCGGTGCTGAACCCCGGCGACGAATGCGTGCTGATCGAGCCGCTCTACGACACCTACCTGCCCGTGGTGAAGCTGCTCGGCGCCATCCCGAAGCTTGTTCGCCTGTCGCCGCCGAAATGGGAGCTGCCGCGCGCCGAGCTCGCCGCCGCCTTCGGCCCGAGGACCAAGGCGATCCTGCTCAACACGCCGATGAACCCGGCGTCCAAGGTCTTCACCGCGGCCGAGCTCGCCTTCGTCGCGGAGCTTCTGCAGAAGCACGACGCCTACGCCATCTGCGACGAGGTCTATGAGCACCTGACCTTCGACGGCTGGAAGCACATCCCGCTGATGACGCTGCCGGGCATGCGCGCACGCTGCATGCGGATCGGCAGCGCCGGCAAGACCTTCAGCCTGACGGGCTGGAAGGTCGGCTACGTCACCTGCGACCGCTCGCTTGCGCCGAACGTCGCCAAGGCGCACCAGAACCTGACCTTCACGACGCCGCCCAACCTGCAGCGCGGGGTCGCGGTGGGGCTGATGAAGGACGACGGCTACTTCGCGGAACTCTCCTCCACCTTGCAGCGGAAGCGCGATCTGCTGGCCGATGGCCTGGCGCGGCTCGGCTTCGGCGTCCTCGAGACTCGCGGCAGCTACTTCATCACGACCGACGTCCGCCCGCTCGGCTGGACCGGAGACGACGTGTCGTTCTGCCGCACGCTGACGGAGGAGGCGAAGGTCACCGCGATTCCCGTCACGGCCTTCTACGCGGGACCGGACGCGCCGAGCCACTACGTCCGCTTCGCCTTCTGCAAGAACGAGAAGCTGCTGGAAGCCGCGCTGGGCCGGATCGAGGCCTGGCTCGAACGGCGCCGCGCCGCGCCCGCCGCCGTGGCATGAGGCGCGCGGCCGTCCTGTTCCTGCTCGTGGCGGGCGGGGCGGCGGCGCAGGCGCCGTCCGCTTTCGACGGCACCTGGGACGTGACGGTGGCCTGCACCAATGCCGCTGACGGCGCGCTGGGCTACACGCTGCGCTTCCCCGCGCGCGTGGAGGCCGGGCTGCTGGTCGGCGACTATCGCGGCGACGGCACGCTGCACCTCGAAGGCCCGATCCGTCCGGACGGCACCGCCCGGCTGCGCGCGGTCGGCACCACGGGTGATCCCAACCGCGCGGTCGGCCGCGTGCCCCGCCAATCCGACTACCGCTACACCGTCGAGGCGCGCTTCGCCGGCAACAGCGGCACCGGCCGTCGGCTCGAGACGCGGCCCTGCGACCTGACCTTCCGCCGTCGGTAATCCGCTCGCCTTTGGCGCCGCCCCGGCGGTAGCCTCGGGCCATGGCGCGCATCGCCTTCACGCCGAACCTGCGCCGGCACCTCGACTGTCCCGCGGTCGAAGGGGCCGCGGCGACCGTGCGCGAGGCGCTCGACCTTGCCTTCGCCGCCAATCCGCGGCTGCGCGGCTACCTGCTGGACGAGCACGGCAGGCTGCGCAAGCACGTCACGATCTTCGTGAACGATGCCGCCGTCGCCGACCGCAGCGCGCTGTCCGATCCGCTTGCGCCAGACGACGAGGTCTTCGTGTTCCAGGCGCTTTCGGGAGGATAGCGATGTCCACGCGGCTGCTGGTCGCCACGCGCAAGGGGCTCTTCGTCTGCCCGGCCGAGGGCGAGGGCTGGCGGCTCGGCCGCCCCGCCTTCCTGGCCGAGCCCGTCTCCGCCGTGCTTCATGACCCGCGGGACGGCGCGCTCTATGCCGCGCTGCGCCTCGGCCATTTCGGCTGCAAGCTGCACCGGTCCGACGATGGCGGCGCGACCTGGACCGAGGTCGCGGTGCCCGCCCTGCCGAAGGAGGGCGAGAACCCCAAGGCGCTCGACATGATCTGGACGCTCGCCGCCGGCGGTCCGGACGAGCCCGGCGTGATCTGGGCCGGGACGCTGCCCGCCGCGCTGTTCCGCAGCGCCGATCGCGGCGCGACCTGGGACCTCGTCCGTGGCCTGTGGGACGTGCCGGAGCGCGCGGGCTGGGTCGGCGGCGGCTACGACGATGCCGGGCTGCATTCCATCGTCGTGGACCCCCGCGACCGCCGCCGCATGGCGATCGCGATCTCGACCGGCGGCGTCTGGGTCAGCGGCGACGGCGGCGGCACCTGGCGCCTGGCGGGGAAGGGGCTTCGCGCGGAATACATGCCGCCCGCCCAGGCCTTCGACCAGGGCATGCAGGACGTCCACCTGCTGCAGGCCTGCGCCGCGGCGCCTGACGTGCTCTGGGCGCAGCACCACAACGGCATCTTCCGCTCGACCGATTTCGGCGAGAGCTTCGAGGAGGTCACCGCCCCCGCCCCGTCACGCTTCGGCTTCGCGGTCGCAGCGCATCCGCGCGACCCGCTGACCGCCTGGTTCGCGCCGGCGGTGAAGGACGAATGCCGGGTTCCGGTGGACGGCCGGATGGTCGCCACGCGGACCCGCGACGGCGGCCGCACGCTGGAGGTGCTGGGCCGGGGCCTGCCGGAGCGCGACTGCTACGACCTGGTCTACCGCCATGCGCTGGCGGTGGACGGGGCGGGGCGGCGGCTGGTCATGGGCTCGACCACCGGGAACCTCTGGGCGAGCGGGGATGGCGGGGAGAGCTGGCGTCAGCTTGCCACCTACCTGCCTCCCATCGCCGCCCTGGCCCTGGCCGGTTGACGGCGGCGCCCCCGCGGCCCTAAACCGCCGCCCTCTGCGGCGGCCATAGCTCAGTTGGTAGAGCGCCAGGTTGTGGTCTTGGATGTCACGGGTTCGAGTCCCGTTGGTCGCCCCAGTTTCCCTGCACGCCCGCTTGCGCCACGCCGAACGCCTGCTGCGGGGCTGTTGCGTGGGCCGCTATCGCGGCCCTGGTGGCGTGGGTAGGCTTCGCCAAGCCAACTCCCAAGGACGTCCCCAGCATGCAGATCCGTCTCGATGGCCGCACGGCCCTGATCACCGGCGCTTCCAAGGGCCTCGGCCTCGCCATGGCCGAGCATTTCGTGGAGGCCGGCGCCGCCGTCGCCATCGTCGCCCGCCGCCAGGCCGAACTCGACGCCGCGAAGGCGCGCATCGTCGGCCGCTTCCAGGGCGCGCGCGTCGCCGCGATCTCGGCCGATGTCGCGACCGCCGAGGGCTGCGCGAAAGCCGTGGAGCAGACCGTCGCGCAACTCGGCCCCGTGGACATCCTGGTCAACAACGCCGGCACCAGCCAGCGCGGACCCTTCCCGGAGGTCCCGGACTCGCTCTGGCAGTCCGACCTCGACCTCAAGCTGTTTGGCGCGATCCGCCTCTCCCGCGCGGTCTGGCCGGGCATGGCGGAGCGGCAATGGGGCCGCATCATTAACGTCCTTGCCATCGCCGCGAAGGCGCCCGCGGCCGAGACCGCGCCCACCGCCGTCTCCCGCGCCGCCGGCATGGCGCTGACCAAGGTGATGGCGAACGAAGGTGCCAAGGTCGGCATCCTGGTCAATGCGATGCTGGTCGGCCTGTTCGACAGCGAGCAGCACCAGAAGCGCCACGCCGCCTCCGACACCGGCGAGAGCTACGAGGCCTGGCTCGCCAAGGCCGGCGCCGGCCTGCCGCTCGGCCGCTACGGCCGTCCCGAGGAATTCGCCGCACTCGCGACCTTCCTCGTCTCCGACGCCGCGAGCTACATCACGGGCACGGCGATCAACGTGGATGGCGGGCGCAGCCCCGTCGTCTGACCCGCCATGGCGATCCTCGGCATCGTCGCGCTGCTCGGGCTGCTGGGCCTGGTCTTCGGGCCGCAGCTCTGGGTGCGGCATGTGCTCGAGAGCGCCGGCGCCGACCGGCCCGACCTGCCCGGCACCGGCGGCGAGCTCGCGCGGCACCTGCTGGACGAGGCCGGGCTGCACGACGTCGGCGTCGAGGAGACCGATGCCGGCGACCACTACGACCCCGAGGCCCGCGTGGTGCGCCTGCTGCCCGCGCATCGCGACGGCCGTTCCCTCGCCGCCGTGGCCGTCGCGGCGCATGAGGTCGCGCATGCCGTGCAGCATGCCCGCGGCGAGCCCGGCTTCCGCCGACGGCAGGCGCTGGTGCGGATCATCGCGCCGCTCGACCGCGTCGCGCAGGTCACGCTGCTGCTGACCCCGCTGGTCTTCGTCGCGGCGCGCGCACCCGGGCTGGCGCTGCTGCAGCTCGGCCTGGTCGTCGCGCTCTTTGCCGGGCGGCTGGCCGTGCATGCGGTGACGCTGCCCGTTGAGCTCGACGCCAGCTTCGGCAAGGCGCTGCCGGTGCTGGAGCGCGGCGGCTATGTGGCGCCGGAGGATCTGCCGCGGATCCGCCGCGTGCTGCGCGCGGCGGCGCTGACCTATGTCGCGGCGGGGCTGGCGACGCTGCTGAACGTGCTGCGCTGGTTCGGGCGATAGCGCTTCTGACGCATTGATGGGCAGGTCGCCCGCGGGTTGTGCGAATCGTGCCCTGCATTCGTTTGGGCTGCCTGAATAGGCGGCGGCATATGGGTTGCTGGTTCCGGCGCAGGCGGCCATCTCGCCGCAACGCCAGCCGGAGGACCCGTCATCATGGCCCGCCGTTTTCCGAATCCCTTCGACGCCGACGCGTCGCTCTGCGTCTGCGGCCGGACGCACGCGTCGAGCCTGGCCTGCGACGGGCTGCCCGACGCGCCATCCCGTGACGGCACGCATGAGTACGGGGAGGTCGCCGAGCAGGCGGTGCTGCGCGCGCTCTATCCCGACGACACGACGCGCCGCGCGATGATCCGCGCCGTCGGCACCGGCACGCTCTTCGCCGCGATCAACGCCTTCTTCCCGCTCGGCGCGGCGCGCGAGGCGCTGGCCCAGGCGCCGGGCCCGGTCGAGAGGCGCGACCTCAAGATCGGCTTCATCCCGATCACCTGCGCCACGCCCATCATCATGGCCGACCCGATGGGCTTCTACCGCAAGCACGGCCTCAACGTGGAGGTCATCCGCACCGCGGGCTGGGCGGTGATCCGCGACCGTGCCATCGCGCGGGAATTCGACGCCGCGCACATGCTCGCCCCCATGCCGGTCGCGATGTCGCTCGGCGTCGGCGTGGCGCAGCCCGTGCCCTTCGCGGTCGCGGCCATCGAGAACATCAACGGCCAGGCCATCACTCTCGCGACCAAGCACCGGGAGAAGCGCAACCCGCGGGACTGGCGCGGCTTCCGCTTCGCGGTGCCCTTCGACTTCTCGATGCACAACTACCTTCTGCGGAACTACCTCGCGGAGGCCGGGCTCGATCCCGATCGCGACGTGCAGATCCGCGCCGTGCCGCCGCCCGAGATGGTCGCCAATCTCCGCGCCGACAACATCGACGGCTTCCTCGGCCCCGATCCCTTCAACCAGCGCGCCGTCTTCGACGGCGTGGGCTTCATCCACATCCTAACGAAGGAGCTGTGGGACGGGCATCCCTGCTGCGCCTTCGCCGTGCCACGAGGCATGGTGACGGAGACGCCGAACACCTTCGCCGCGTTGCTGCGTGCGATCGTCGAAGCCACGGCCTATTCGCAGAAGGCCGAGAACCGTCGCGAAGTCGCGAACGCCATCGCCGGCCAGAACTACCTGAACCAGCCGCCCACGGTGGTCGAGCAGGTGCTGACCGGCACCTTCGCGGACGGGTTGGGCCAGGTGCGCCGCGTGCCCGACCGCATCGGCTTCGATCCCTTCCCCTGGCACTCCATGGCGATGTGGATCATGACGCAGATGAAGCGCTGGGGTCAGCTGCAGCGCGACGTGGATTACCGCCAGGTCGCGGAGCAGGTCTTCCTCGCGACCGACGCGGCGAAGGCGATGCGCGATCTCGGCCAGCCCGTGCCGGACGGGACGGTGCGGGGCTTCACCGTGCAGGGCCGGGCCTTCGACCCCGCGAATCCCGCGCCGTGGACGGAGAAGAACATCCGGACATCCTAGGCGCGCTGCGCCGCCTCGTGTGGCGCCTCGCTCCCCCGCTCCTCGATTTACCTCCCCCGCCACCGGGGGAGGGTCAGGGTGGGGTTCGAGAATAAGCACATCCTCATCCTCCGTACCCCCACCCCCTCCCTCCCCCGCTTGCGGGGGAGGGGGCCGCCAGCGGTGAAGGCATGTCCAGTTCGACCAATCTCCGCGCCGCCCTTCTGTCGCTGCTGCTCCTCGCGCTGTTCCTCGGCGCCTGGGAAGTCGCGTCGCGCTCCGGCGCGTCCGGCACGGGCGAGCCGATGGATCCGGAATACGCCGCCCTGCTGGGCCAGGCGGCCGCGGCCGGCGGGACCACGCCTTTCCCGATGCCGTCGCAGATCGGCGCGCGGCTCTGGGAGCTTCTGCGCGATCCCTTCTACATCCGCGGCCCGAACGACCAGGGCATCGGCATCCAGCTCGCCTGGTCGCTGGCGCGCGTGGCCGCGGGCTTCCTGATCGCCGCGGTCGTCGCCATTCCGCTCGGCTTCCTGATCGGCATGTCGCCGCTGCTCTCCGCCGCGCTGAACCCCTTCATCCAGGTGCTGCGTCCCGTCAGCCCGTTGGCCTGGATGCCGCTCGCGCTCTACACGATCAAGGACAGCAGCGTGTCCTCGATCTTCGTGATCTTCATCTGCTCGGTATGGCCGATGCTGCTGAACACGGCCTTCGGCGTGGCCTCCGTCCGCCGCGAATGGCTGAACGTCGCGCGCACGCTGGAAGCGGGGCGGCTGAAGACGGCCTGGCGCGTGATCCTGCCCGCCGCCGCGCCGACCATCCTGACGGGCATGCGGATTTCCATCGGCATCGCCTGGCTGGTGATCGTCGCGGCCGAGATGCTCGTGGGCGGCACCGGCATCGGCTACTGGGTGTGGAACCAGTGGAACAACCTCTCGCTCGCCGACATCGTGATCGCGATCCTGCTGATCGGCCTGGTCGGCCTGCTGCTCGATCGCCTGCTCGGCGTGCTCGCGCGTGCCGTGGCCTGGGCGGAGTGACGCGATGAGCAACGCCTATGTCTCCGTCGAGGGCATCGCGCGCCGCTATCCCGGCGCGACCATCTTCGAGGACCTCTGGTTCGACATCCGCCGCGGCGAGTTCGTCTGCCTGGTCGGGCATTCCGGCTGCGGCAAGACGACGGTGCTGAACATCCTCGCGGGGCTCGAGGCGCCATCGGACGGCGTCGTCATCGTGGACGGGCAGGAGATCACCGGCCCGTCGCTCGACCGCGCCGTGATCTTCCAGGGCCATGCGCTCATGCCCTGGATGACGGCGGAGCAGAACGTCGCCTTCGCGCTGTCCTGCCGGCACCGCGACTGGCCGAAGGCGAAGCTGCGCGATGCGGCGCGAGAGGCGCTGCAGAAGGTCGGGCTCGGCCATGCCGCGGACAAGAAGCCCTCGCAATTGTCGGGCGGGATGAAGCAGCGCGTCGGCATCGCCCGCGCGCTGGCGATCGCGCCCAAGATGCTACTGATGGACGAGCCCTTCAGCGCGCTGGACGCCCTGACCCGCGGCGCGCTGCAGGAGGAGGTCTCGCGCCTCGTCACCGAGGCGGACCAGACCGCCTTCATGATCACGCATGACGTGGACGAGGCGATCCTGCTCGCCGACCGCATCCTGCTGATGACCAACGGTCCCGATGCGCGGCTGGCGGAGATCGTCGTCAACACGCTGC
Source organism: Falsiroseomonas sp. HW251 (assembly GCF_050563545.1). Classification (NCBI taxonomy): domain Bacteria; kingdom Pseudomonadati; phylum Pseudomonadota; class Alphaproteobacteria; order Acetobacterales; family Roseomonadaceae; genus Falsiroseomonas; species Falsiroseomonas sp. HW251. Next base: position 60,984 of record NZ_JBNXUM010000017.1, on the reverse strand, counting down.
CGCGCCCGCGCGACCGCGCCAACCTGCACCACATGCCGGGCTACCACGCGCTGCGCGACCACATCCTGGACTTCCTGATCACCCGCAGCCGCACGCTGGCGGGCCGCCCGCCCGAGGGATGGAACCCGCGCGACGTCCCGGAAGTCCGCCCCGCCCAACCCGCTTCCCCGCCGCCGCGCGCCGCGGCCTGAACAGGAGAGAACGCCATGACCCGTGCCGACCTCACCGAGAAGATCCTCGACATCAAGCGCGAGAAGGGCTGGAGCTGGAAATACGTTTGCGGCGAGATCGGCGGCGTCTCCGACACGCTGATCGTCGGCGCCCTGCTCGGCCAGATGAAGCTGGTCAAGCCGCTCGCCGCCAAGGCCGCCAAGCTCTTCGGGCTGACGGAATCCGAGGAGCGCATGCTGAACGAGGTGCCCTATCGCGGCACGCCGATGCCCCCCACCGACCCGCTGATCTACCGCTTCTACGAGATGGTGATGGTCAACGGCCCCGCCTGGAAGGCGCTGATCGAGGAGGAGTTCGGCGACGGCATCATGTCCGCCATCGACTTCGACTTCCAGTTCGAGCGCATGGCGCATGAGAAGGGCGATCGCGTGAAGATCGAGATGACGGGGAAGTTCCTGCCGTACAAATACTATGGCGCGGAGCAGGGCATCCCGGCCTACGGGTACAAGGAGGAGTAGGCTGCCCTTCCTGCCCGCCCCTTTCTTCCCCTCCCCCGCTGTTGCGGGGGAGGCCGGGAGGGGGCATCAACCCGCGCCACCACCACGCGGGAGACGAACCACATGGCGCAGCCCCTCACCGTCGGCATCGCCGGCCTCGGCGCCATCGGCCTGCATCTCGCCCGTGCGCTCGATGCCGGCGTGGACGGCCTGAAGCTCATCGCCGTCGCGGCCCGTGACCACGCCAAGGCGCGCGACAACCTCGCGGCCTTCCGCAACCCACCGGCCATCGTGGACATCGCCGGCCTGGCCGAGGCCGACATCGTCGTCGAGGCGGCGCCGGCTCCCATCTTCGAACAGGTCGCCACCGCCGCCATCGCCCGCGGCCGCATCTTCGTGCCCAGCAGCTGCGGCGCCCTGCTGCCGCGCATGCACCTGGTCGAGGAGGCGAAGAAGACCGGCGCGCGCATCATCGTCCCCACCGGTGCGCTGCTCGGCCTGGACGCCGTGCGCGCCGCGGCGGAAGGCGACGTCGCCTCCGTCACCATCGAGACACGCAAGCCCCCGCGCGGCCTGGTCGGCGCGCCCTATCTCGAGCAGCACGGCATCGACGTCCTGGCGGTGACGGACGAGACGAAGCTCGTCTTCAAGGGCAACGCCTACGACGCCGCGCAGGGCTTCCCCGCCAACGTCAACGTCGCAGCCGCGCTCGCGCTCGCCGGCATCGGCCCGCTTCGCACCACGATCGAGATCTGGGCCGACCCTCACGTCACCCGCAACACCCACACCATCCGCGTCGAGGCCGCCGCCGCGCGCCTGACCATGACCATCGAGAACGTGCCGTCAGAGGAGAATCCCCGCACCGGCAAGATCACGCCATTGTCCATCCTGGCCTGCCTGCGCGGGCTGACGAGCACGCTGAAGGTGGGCAGCTAGGGTCAGGACTGGGCGCGGCGTTCCAGGAAGGGCGTTCCCTCCCCCGCGCTCTCTTTTCCCTCCCCCGCAAGCGGGGGAGGGTTAGGGAGGGGGTGCGAGGATCAGGGCGCGCTTGACGAAGCACCCCCACGCCGTCCCTACCCCGCCAGCGGGGGAGGGAGGCACTTAGGCGGGGACGGGAACTTCTTTCGACGGATGCTCGAAACCTTCGGCTTCACCCTCGTCGCGCTGCTGGTGATCGTGGATCCCTTCGGGACCGCGGTCATCTTCGCCTCCATGACCGCCAACGACACCGTCGCGCAGCGCCGCCGCCAGGCGATCCGCGCGACCGTCATCGCCGCCATCGTCCTCGTCGCCTTCTCCGTCCTCGGGGGCTGGCTGCTGCACGCGCTCGGCATCGGGCTACCGGCGATGAAGGTGGCGGGCGGCCTGTTGCTCTTCCTGCTCGCCGCCGACATGGTGATGGGCCAGACCTTCCTCCGCGCCACGCCCGAGGAACAGAAGGCCGGCGCCGAGACGCAGGACATCTCGGTCTTCCCGCTGGCGATCCCGCTGCTGGCCGGGCCCGGCGGCATGACCAGCATGATCCTGATGCGCGAGCAGGCGCGAGGCGACCCCGCCGCCTATGCCGCCGTGCTGCTCGCGCTGCTGGTCGTCCTCGCGCTGACGCTGGCCTGTCTGCTCGGCGCCGCGACGGTGGCACGATGGCTCGGCCGCACCGGCGGCCATGTCATCGGCCGCGTGCTCGGCGTGCTGCTGGCGGCACTCGCCGCGCAGATCGCGCTCGACGGGATCAGGCAATCGCTGGGCTGATCACAAGCCCGTTCGTCCGCGCTGACACGCGGCGCCTCCGCGCCACCTTCGCGCCGGGACCGCCGGAGGAGCAGCATGGGCAGCACGGCGAAGCGCACCGACCCCGCGCTATGGGATCGCGTGAAGCGTCAGGTCACGGCGGGCGACAAGGGCGGCGAGCGCGGCCAGTGGTCGGCGCGCAAGGCGCAGATCGCGGTGCAGGAATACAAGAGGCGCGGCGGCGGCTATGCCGGCGCCAGGCAGGCCGACAACAGCCTCGGCCGGTGGACGCGGGAAGACTGGGGCACCGCGTCGGGCCGCCGGTCGCGTGACAGCGGTGAGCGGTACCTGCCGCGCCGCGCGCGCGAGGCGCTCTCGCCCGAGGAATACCGCCGGACGAGCGAGGCCAAGCGACGCGACGGCAAGGCCGGCCGGCAGTTCTCCCGGCAGCCTGCCGATATCGCGGCGAAGACCTCGCGCGCGCGGCGCGCCGGTGGCGAGAGCAAGGCCGCGCTGATGGAGGAGGCGCGCCGCCGCGGCATTCCCGGCCGGTCGCGCATGGACAAGGAGGCGCTGCGCCGTGCCCTCCGCCGCTGACGAGCAGCACGCCGCGATCCGTCGCGACTTCGCCGAGGCCGTCAACATGGCGCCCGCGGAGCTCGATCGCTGGCTCCGCACCGAGGAAAGCCGCGCCGTCGGATACCACAACGAGGGCGAGGCCGAGGCGGTGGGGCATGCGTCTGGCCGGCGCATCGTCGAGATCCGCCGCAAGCGGCAGGCCGACCTCACCGCCGAAGACTACGCCCATATGCGCAAGGTCGTGGGCTATGTGCACCGCCACCTCGCGCAGGGCGGGCCGGCCGAAGGCGTCGAGACCTCGCGCTGGCGATACAGCCTGATGAACTGGGGCCACGACCCGCTGAAGCGGGGCTGAGGCCTACGCCGCCCTGATCCCCGCGAGGAAGCGGTCCACCTGGCCACGCAGCGTCTCCGCGCGCTTCGCCAACTCCCCGCTGGCGGCGCGGACCTGCGTCGCCGCGGCGCCGGTTTCCTGCGCGGCCTCCGCGGTGCCGGCGGCGTGGCGCGTGACCTCGGCCGTGCCGGCCGCGGCCTCCGACACCGCGCGGCCGATCTCCTGCACGGCCGAGGCCTGTTCCTCCGCTGCCGCGGCGACCTGGGCGGTCAGACCGTCCATGCCATCGATCGTGCCGGCGATGCCGCGGATGGCAGCGACCGCGCGTGCGGTCTCGGCCTGCATGGCGGCGATCTGCGCGCCGATCTCCTCCGTCGCCTTCGCGGTCTGGGCCGCCAGCTGCTTCACCTCGCTCGCGACCACGGCGAAGCCCTTGCCGGCCTCGCCGGCGCGCGCCGCCTCGATCGTGGCGTTCAGGGCGAGCAGGTTCGTCTGCCCCGCGATGCCGCCGATCAGCTTCACGACCTCGCCGATCCGCTGCGCTGCCTCGGCCAGCCCCGCCACGGCGTCGTCGGTGGTGCGGGCATCCTCCGCGGCACGGCGTGCAACGCGCGCGCTTTCCGAGACCTGGCGCGCGACCTCGGCGATCGAGGCCGACATCTCCTCCGCCGCGGCGGCGACGGTCTGCACGTTGACGCTGGCTTCCTCCGATGCGGCGGTCAGCGTCGCTGCGCGTTCCGTGCCGCCCTGGGCGGTCGCCTGGAGCTGGCGCGCGGTCGCCTCGAGCTCCGTCGTCGCGGCGGCGACGACGCGCAGCCCTTCCGCCGCGTCCGCCTCGAAGCCGCGCCCCAGCGCGCCGAGGCGTTCGCCGTGCGCGGCCTTGGCGGCGGCTTCCGCCATGGCGGCGGCGGCGAGGCGGTCGGCCTCGATCGCGGCGAGGCGGAAGCCTTCCAGCGCCTCGGCCATGCGGCCGACCTCATCGCGGCGGCCGGTATCGGTGACGAGGCTGTCCCGGTCGCCTTCGCGCAGCGCCGTCATCCGCGCCGTCAGCCGGCCGAGCGGCCGCGAGACCCCGGCGATCATCAGCCACAGTGCGACCGCGAGGGAGAAGCCCGCCCCGGCCAGGAGCGACAGGACCACGCGCCACCAGGAGGCATGCGTCTCCTCGGTCGCGGCATCGGATTGCGCGACCATGGTCCGCTCGATCCCGGTGGTCAGGTCGTGCATCTCGCCGCGCAGCTCCGCGTAGAGCGGGGTCCGCACGTCCCGGAGCAGCCGCAGGGCCTGCTCGCGCTCGCCGGCGATCGCCGCGCGCTCGATGTCGCGGGATGCCTGGCTGACCCGTTGATGGAGCGCCTCGATCGCGCGGATCTGCGCCGCGATCGCCGGGTTCTCCCGCGCGGCCATCGCCAGCGCCTCGGCCACCTGCCGTCGGACCAGGTCCAGATCGCGGGCCAGCGCGTCCTTCTGCGCGCGGTCGCTCTCCGCGATCATGCGGTTCAGGACGCGCTCGTCGTCGAGCACCGCGATGTTCGCCCGCGCGACGGCGACGGCGCTGCGCGCCTGTTCGTCGAGGATGCGGGAATAGACGGCATCCGTCTCCGCGAGCCGGACGGCACCGTGGAAGCCGGCGCCGAGCCCCGAGAGGACCATCAACCCCAGCGCGAGCAGCGCCTTGGCCGCGACCGGCAGGTTCTCGATCCAGGCCCGCATGGTACGACCTCCGCCCCGGCCGCCGCTGGGCCTGGACGCCGGGATAGCCGCGGGCGGTTGAGGAAGCGTTACGCCCCGCGCGGCATCAGCTGCTCCGCCAGGGTCGCGAACCAGCTCGCGCCGACCGGCAGGATCCCGTCGTTGAAGTCGTAGAGGGGGTGATGGACCATCGCCTCCTTCGGCCCGCGGCCGCCGCCGAGGAAGAGGTAGGCGCCGGGCCTGACGTTCAGCATGAAGCTGAAATCCTCGCCGCCCATGGTGGGCTGGGGCAGGGGGCGCGTGCGCGCCTCGCCCACCACGGCGCGGGCGGCGCGCGCGGCCATCTCGGTGCTCTCGGCCTCGTTCACCGTGGCGGGATAGGCGCGGGTGAAGCTGCATTCGGCCTGGCAGCCCATCGCGGCCGCGACGCCGGTGACGATCTGCCTGAACTTCGCTTCCAGCAGGTCGCCGACTTCCGGCAGGAACCAGCGCGCGGTGCCGAGCAGCTTCACGCTTTCCGGGATCACGTTGAAGGTATGGCCGCCGGCGAAGTGGCCGATGGTGATGACGCCGGCTTCCAGCGGATTGACGTTCCGCGCGACGACGGACTGCAGCGCGGTGACGACATGCGCGGCGGCCAGGATGGGATCGGCGCCGTTGTGCGGCATGGCGCCATGCGCGCCGGTGCCGGTGATCGTGGCCTCGAGGTTCGCGACCGCGGCCATGACGGGACCGGGCGCGTGCAGGAAGATGCCCTCCGGCGCGCCGGGCCAGTTGTGCATGCCAAAGATGCGCTCGGCCGGGAACTTCTCGAACAGGCCGTCGCGGACCATGACGTCGCCGCCGGCCAGGTTCTCCTCCGCGGGCTGGAAGATGAGGTAGACCGTGCCGTCGAAGTTGCGGGTCTCCGCCAGGTACTTCGCCGCGCCGAGCAGCATGGTGGTGTGCCCGTCATGCCCGCAGGCGTGCATCTTGCCGGGCGTCTTCGAGGCATAGGGCAGGCCGGTCATCTCCTCGATCGGCAGCGCGTCCATGTCGGCGCGGAAGCCGAGCGAGCGGCCGGAATCGCCGGTGCCGCGGATGACGCCGACGACGCCGGTCTTCGAGAATCCCTCATGCACCTCGTCCACGCCGAATTCGCGGAGTTTCCGGGCGACGACCTGGCTGGTGCGGATTTCCTCGAAGCCGAGCTCGGGGTGCTCGTGAAAGTCGCGGCGCCATGCCGTCATCTCGGGATGGAATTCGGCGATGCGGTTGATGACGGGCATGGGCTCTCCGGCGGTCCAGGGAAGCCCTCTCCCCCCGCTTCTCAGGGGGGAGGGGGTTGGGTGAGGGGGACGTGCCAGGACGCAAAGGCGCTCTTCATTCTGCGCCCCCCTCACCCACCCCTCTCGGGTGGAGAGGGCTTGTCCGACGCGGTCTACTCCGGCGGCCGCAGGAAGGCGAGATCGGCGCCGAGCGGCGCCTGCGTCACCTGCTCGTGCACCAGCCGGTCCCAGCCCCGCGCGGGCGCCGGCGCGGGCGTCCAGGCCGCGCGGCGCCGGGCCATCTCGGCTTCGTCCACCAGCAGGTCGAGCCGGCGATCCTGCACGGACAGCCGGATCCGGTCGCCGGTGCGTGCCAGGGCGAGCGGCCCGCCCACCGCGGCTTCCGGCGCGACATGCAGCACGATCGTGCCGAAGGCGGTGCCCGACATCCGGCAGTCGCTGATCCGCACCATGTCCTTCACCCCGGCCCGCGCGAGCTTCTTCGGGATCGGCAGGTAGCCGGCTTCGGGCATGCCGGCCGCGCTGCGCGGCCCCGCGCCCTTCAGCACCAGGATGTCCTGCGCCGTGACGTCGAGCTCCGGGTCGTCGATGCGGTTCGCGAGGTCCTCGAGCCCGTCGAAGACGACGCAGCGCGCCTCCGTCTCGAACAGCGAGGGGGTGGCCGCCGACCGCTTCAGGATGGCGCCGTCCGGCGCGAGCGAGCCGCGCAGCGTCACGATCCCGCCGACCGGCGAGATCGGCTTCTCCCGCGCGCGGATGATGCGGCGGTCGACATAGTGCGACCCGTCGCCGATGCGCGTCCGCAGGGGCACGCCGTCCAGGTCGGGCGTGTCGAGATGCAGCAGGTCCCGCAATTCCCACAGCAGGGCGCGCATGCCACCGGCGGCGTGGAAATCCTCCATGTAGCCCTCGCCGGTCGGCTTCAGGTCCACCAGCACCGGCGTGGTCTCCGACAGCGCGTCCAGACGGTCGAGGTCGAAGGCGATCCCCGCCCGCCCCGCGACGGCGGCGAGGTGCACGACCGCGTTGGTGGACCCGCCGAGCGACAGCAGCACGCGCATCGCGTTCTCCACGCTTTCCTTTGTCACCAGCGCGGCAGGCAGCATGGGGCGCGCGATCAGCCGCACGGCCTGGGCGCCGGCTTCCTCGGCGATGCGCAGCCGGTCGGCATGCACGGCCGGCGCGCTCGCGGCATCGAGCGGCATGAAGCCGAGCGTCGCGGCCAGGCAGGCCATGGTGCTCGCCGTGCCCATCACGCCGCAGGTGCCGGCGGTGGTGGCGAGCTTGCCTTCCAGGACGGCGATCTTCTCGGCCGGGACCTCGCCCGCGCGGTAGCGCGCCCAGTAGCGGCGGCAATCCGTGCAGGCCGACAGGCGCTCGCCCTCGAAGGACTGGGCCAGCATCGGGCCGGTGACGAGCATGACGGACGGCGTGCCACTGCTGACGGCCGCCATCAGCTGCGCCGGCACGGTCTTGTCGCAGCCGCCGACCAGCACGGCGGCGTCCATGGGCTGGGCGGTCAGCATCGCCTCGGTGTCGAGCGCCATGAGGTTGCGGTAGTGCATGGAGCAGGGGTTGAGCGAGGGCTCGCAGAGGCTGACCGTCGGGAAGGCCAGCGGCAGCCCGCCGGCGGCCAGCACGCCGCGCTTCACCGCCTCGACCAGCTCCGGGACGGTGCGGTGGCAGTTGTTGTAGTCGCTCGCGGTGTCCGCGATCGCGACCACCGGCTTGTCCAGCATGGCCTGGGAATAGCCCATGGACTTGGCGAAGGACCGCCGGAGGTAGAGCGCGAAGTCCCGGTCGCCGTAGTTCGACGAGCGGTTGGCGAGGCCGTGCGGCTTTGGCGTGTCGTTCATCGCGGGACAGTCGGGCCGGTCGCGCAGGCTGTCCAGCGTGCTTGCGATAAAGATAATATTCCTATATCATGGGCCGATGCCCGTTTCCCCTGTGGTCGCTGCCCGACGCCGTCCGCCCTTCGCGGGTGGGCCGCGCCTCACGTGGCCAGGAAGGGGTAAACCCCCGGCTGCCAGTTTGTCCGAAGCCGCCGCACCACTAACGCTTAAAATCCTAAAATCCCAAAAGGCTAGGGTCTTCCCGCTTCGCCCCCGCCGGGAACATCGGCCGCCCTCCCGCGCTGCCTAACCGAAATACGGGAGGAGCAACCATGCGCGACACCGCCGGGACGGCCGATGGCACCGCCTTCCGCACCGACGTCCCCGCCAGGCTCGACCGCCTGCCCTGGGACCGCTTCCACACCCTGGTCTGCGTCGCGCTCGGCGTGACCTGGATCCTCGACGGGCTGGAGGTGACGCTGGTCGGCAGCCTGGCGCCGGCCATCGCCGCCAGCCCGTCCCTGCAACTGACCGAAACCCAGGTCGGGCTGACGGCCTCCGCCTATCTGGTCGGCGCGGTGCTCGGCGCACTGGGCTTCGGCTGGCTGACCGACCGGCTGGGCCGGAAGAAGCTCTTCACCCTGACGGTGCTGGTCTACCTGGTGGCGACGATCGCGACCGGCTTGTCCTGGGACTTCTGGTCGCTGGCCTTCTTCCGCTTCCTGACCGGCGCCGGGATCGGCGGCGAATACGCCGCGGTGAACAGCGCGATCCAGGAACTCATCCCCGCCCGCCGCCGCGGCCAGACCGACCTCATCATCAACGGCACCTTCTGGGCCGGCGGCGCGCTCGGCGCGGTGATCTCGCTGGTGGTGCTCAGCCCCGCGCTGGTGGACCCCGAGATCGGCTGGCGCGCCGCCTTCGTCGTGGGTGGCGCGCTGTCCTTCTGCATCCTGCTGCTGCGCCGCTGGATCCCGGAAAGCCCGCGCTGGCTGATGACGCATGGCCGGCCGGAAGAGGCCGACCGCATCGTCCGCGACATCGAGACATCGGTGGAATCCCGCTACGGCCCCCTGCCGCCGCCATCCTATGGCGGGATCACGCTGCATCGGCGCGATCATGTCAGCATCTCGGAGGTCGTCTCCGTGATGTTCCACCGCCACCGCGACCGCAGCATCCTCGCGCTGACGCTGATGGCCTGCCAGGCCTTCTGCTACAACGCGATCTTCTTCACCTATGCCCTGGTCCTGACCAGGTTCTATGGCGTGCCGAACGAGCATGTCGGCTGGTACATCCTGCCCTTCGCCTTCGGGAACCTGATGGGGCCGCTGCTGCTCGGGCATCTCTTCGACAGCGTGGGGCGGCGGCCGATGATCACCGCGACCTATGCCCTGTCGGGCATCCTGCTGGCGGTGACGGGCTTCGCCTTCGCCCAGGGGTGGCTCTCGGCGGTGGGGCAGACGCTGGCCTGGACGGTGATCTTCTTCTTCGCCTCCGCCGCCGCCTCCGCCGCATACCTCACCGTGGGCGAGGCCTTCCCGCTCGAGATGCGGGCGATGGGCATCGCGGTCTTCTACGCCTTCGGCACCGGGATCGGCGGGGTGGTCGGTCCCGCGCTGTTCGGCTGGCTGATCGAGGGCGGAGCGAGGACCGACATCATGTGGGGCTACCTGTTCGGGGCCGCGCTGATGCTGGTCGCGGCCGGGACCGAATGGCGCCTCGGCTTCGCCGCCGAGCGCCGCCCGCTGGAGGACGTTGCCGAGCCGGTGTCGGCCCGCCCGCGCTGAGTTCTTTTCAACCGCCCGGGAACGTCCCATCTTGGCTAAATGGCGGTGAGCAGGCAGGAATTCCGCGAGGCGATGTCACGCCTCGGCGCGGCGGTGAACGTGGTGACGACCGATGGTGCGGCCGGCCGGACCGGCTTCACCGCCAGCGCGGTCTGTTCCGTGACCGACGACCCGCCGACGCTGCTGGTCTGCGTGAACCGGTCCAGCAAGGGCAACGCGCTGTTCAAGGCGAATGGCGTGCTTTGCGTGAACACCATGGCCTCGGGGTTCGGCGACCTTTCCGACGCCTTCGCCGGCAAGGGGGGCCTGGAGGGCGAGGGCCGCTTCGCGCTGACGCAATGGAGCACGCTGGCCACCGGCGCCCCCGTCTTGCACGAGGCCGCCATCGTGTCCTTCGACTGCCGCATCGCCGAGGTGCTGGAGAAGGGCACCCACAGCGTGCTCTTCGCCGAGGTCGAGGCCATCCGCTGCGGAAAGACCGGCCGCGCGCTGATCTACTACGGCCGCGGCTATCACCCGATCGGGCAGGACGCGGCCTAGCCGGCGATCGCCTGCCGCAGGCGGGCACGCCAGGCCGTGATACGGGTCCAGGATCACTCGGCGCGGCATTCGAAGCTCGCCGCTTCGCTCTCGTTACCCCCGACATACCGCGCGACCTGCGGATAGGGACAAAGCGGCCGCGACCGGCCGGGGAAGGCGGGGCCGCGCGCCAGGATGTGCGACGGCGCCTCGCCGCGTTCCACCCAGCCCTCGATCGCGGCGATCGCGTCGAAATTCTCGAAGGCCGGGCCGCCGCCACAATGGTTCATCCCCGGCACCATGAAGAGCCTGGCGAAGCGCCCGGTCGCCTCCGCCCCGCCATTCTCCGTGGCCAGGCGGTCCCAATACGCGGTGATGTCGTTGGCCGAGAACACCGGGTCGGCATTCCCGTGGAAGACGATCATGCGCGCACCGCGGTCGGCGAAGGACGACATCATCGTGCCCACGGCGTCGTTGATCGCCGCGGTTTCCGCCGTCGCCGCGGTGTCGCGGTCGAAGTCGAATTCAGTCATGCGCAGGTCGGGCCGCGGCGGCGTCAGGAAATAGTAGCCGAGCGACTGCGCGGCGAGCGTCCAGTTCAGCGCATTGTTCTGCCCGTCCGGTGCCGTGCCGATCTTCCAGATCCGCCAGCCCGGCGTCGCGATGCCAGGATCCCAGGGCCAGGACGCATAGACCGGATTGCCACGCGAATCCCGCGCGCCGCCGAAGACGCGCTCCAGCGCCTCGACCTGCGCGGGCGCGAGGCATCGATCGGTCTTCGCCCCGTCGCAGCGCAGCGAGGCCAGCCGGAAGCGGCAGGCGCGTGGCGCCTCCACCACGCCATCTGCCAGCCCATCCGCCGCATCGCATTGCGCGACGATGGCATCGGCGACCAGCCGCAGGTCGCCTGGCGTCAGCGATTGCGCCAGGATCGGGCGCCCCTGGTCGTCGCGCGGCGCGGCCCGCACCAGCGCCTGCACGTCCCAGGCCTGCGCGACGGCCGCGCGCGACAGCCGAAAACCCGGATTGCCCGCGACGATGCCGTCGAACATCAGGGGATAGCGCTGCGCCGCCAGCATCCCCTGCCGCCCACCATTGGAGCAGCCCATGAAGTAGCTGCGTTCCGGCATCCTTCCGTAATGCGCGGCCATCATCACTCGCGCCTGATCGTTCACGACGGGCAAGGACGCGAAGGCGTAATCGAGCCTGGCCTGCTGATCCAGCGCGAAGGTCGCGTCGCGGCTGTCACCGCTCTGGTGGCCCCAATCCGTGGACACCACGGCATAGCCGCGCATCAGCGCCGGCGCGGCATCGGCGCCGGAGACGGGAATGGCGCCGACGGCCTGCAGCAGCACGCCATCCATCCCGCCGCCACCCTGGAACAGCATGCGGCCGTTCCAGCCCTCCGGCATGCGGATCTCGAAACCGATGCCGTAGCTCACGCCATTCACGCCGGTGCGCGGCGCGATCATGCCCTGCACCAGGCAATGCGCCGGCATCGCGGCGCGGTTCTCGCCCGCCAGCGCGGCGCGGCCGCGGTTCTCCGCGGGCTGCACGCCGGCCGGCACGCTCTCCGCCCTGGTGATCCGCAGGTCGGGCCGCGCCAAGGCGGTGAGGTCGGCGCAGGCGCGGCCCTGGGCCGCGGCGTCGGGCGCAATGCCGGCGAGACCCACCAGGGCAGCGCCGGCGAGCAGCGCGCGGCGCGGGGCGAACGGGATCATGGTCGCGACCTCCCTTCCTCAAATTTCGCCGTTGCGGCGTCTTGTTATGCAGCATAACGATAGAGCCGCGCCGTGGACAAGGCCGAAGCGGCGCGAGGGACGTAAGGATGGAAGACACCTATCGCCGCGCGCTGCTCGCGGCCGGGCTGGCCGGGGCGGCGCTGCTGCCCGCCGTGGCGCAGGCGCAGGGCGGGCCGCTGGTCGCCGACATCCCCATCGCCGTGCCGCGCTGCGAATTCGTCTACGAGGCGATCGTGGACATCGCGCCGACGATGAACCTGGGCGAGGGGCCCGCCGGCGAACGCCGCATGGTGCCGATCACCGGCGGGACCTTCGCCGGCCCGCGGCTGCGCGGCCGCGTGCTGGCGGGCGGCGCGGACCGGCAGCTGTGGCGCAAGGACGGCGTGCGGCAACTGGACGCGCTCTACGAAATGCAGGCCGAGGACGGCGCGGTGATCACCGTGCACAACAAGGTCGTGGTCGCGCCGGTGCAGGGCGCGCCGGACTACCGCTTCTCCACCATCGAGCTCGTCGCGCCGGAAGGCCCGCATGCCTGGCTGAACCGGCTCGCCTCCGTCGGCACGCTGACCAGCCTGCGCCCGCAGCGGGAGGCGGTGCTGGTGCGGGTGTTCAGCATCGGCTGAACCCCTCACCACTCCCCGTAGAAGACGCCGGCCGCCTTGTGCCGGTCGGTGCGGAACTCGGCCTCCGCCCAGGTCAGCGTCGTGCGGCGCTTCAGCCGCATGAACCAGGCGAGCAGCTTGTCCCGCATCGCCTCGCGAACCCCCTCCAGCGACGCGTCGGCGCCGAGGTCGTGGAACTCGTCGGGGTCGGCGGCGAGGTCGAACAACTGCGGTCGGTAGCCGCTGGACCAGTGCACGTATTTCCACCGGCGGTCCCTCACCATCCAGGCGTAGTGCTGCCCGGTCGGTTGACCCAGCCGCCGCCGCACGCCGCGGAAGGTCCAGTCGAGCTCGCTGAACACCTCCTCGCGCCACGCCGGGGATGCGCCGCGCGTCAGCGGCAGCAGCGACCGTCCTTCCACGACATGCTCAGCGGGATCGAGCGCCAGCGCATCGAGGATCGTCGGCACGACGTCGATCGCCTCGACGAAGCGGTCGTCCACCGTCCCGCGCGTTGCATCCGCCGCGGCCGAGGGGTCGTAAAGGAGGAACGGCACCCGCTGGATGCACTCATGAAACAGCTCCTTCTCGCCGAGCCAGTGGTCGCCGAGATAATCCCCGTGGTCGGAGCAGAACACCACCAGCGTGTCCTTCCAACGCCCGAGCTTCCCCATCTCCTCCCATACGCGGCCCAGGTGATGGTCCAGCTGCGAGATCAGTCCCTGATAGGCCGGGCGCACCGTGCGGATGCAGGCATCGTCCTGGAAGGACACCGAGACCTCCTCGTCCTGCCAGGACCGCATCACGGGATGCGCGTCCGGCCCGCGTTCGTCGGGATGGCGCGAGACCGGCAGGCACTCGTTCTCGGAATACATCGCGTGCCAGGGCGCCGGCGCGATATAGGGCCAGTGCGGCTTCACGTAGGAGAGGTGCAGGACCCAGGGCTGGTTGCCCTGTCGGCGCATGAAATCCAGCGCGACGCCGGTGGTGTAGGCAGTCTCGCTGTGCTGTTCCTTGACGCGCGCGGGCAGGCGGGCGTTGCGCATCTTCCAGCCGTTCAGCACGCGGCCCTGCCCGTCCTCCACCGCAATGACGTAGTCCGTCCAGGGGTCCTTGCTGTCATAGCCCTGCGCGCGCAGCCAGGCGGCGTACGCCGAGTCAGGCTCTGCATGGTGGCCGTCATGGCGATCCACCAGCGTGAACCAGCCCTCGTCGAGCAGCGCCTTCAGGTCGTGCTGCCCGTCCAGCGCCAGGCGCTTCATCCCGCGCGCATCCGGCAGCACATGCGTCTTGCCGGCCAGCGCCAGCGTCCGCCCTGCCTCGCGCAGATGCCAGCCGAGCGTCACCTCGCCGACCGACAGCGGCACCCGGTTGTGCGTCGCGCCGTGCGAGGCGACGTAACGCCCGGTGTAGTAGCTCATCCGCGAAGGGCCGCAGATGCCGGATTGCACATAGGCCTGGGAGAACCGCACGCCGCGCGCGGCCAGCGCATCCAGGTTCGGCGTGCGCAGGAAGGGATGGCCGGCGCAGCCCATGTGGTCCCAGCGCAGCTGGTCGCACATCACGAACAGCACGTTGCGGATCGCGGCGGTCATCCCGCGATGGCCTTTCGCATGAGCTGTGCCGCTTCCGCGAAGCCGATGGCCTCGGCGTCCTCCAGCGGCGTGCTGTAGTCGTCGATGCGCGTGCGCGCAGCGGGGTCCGCACCATGGGCCAGCAGCAGGCGCACCGCCTCGATGTCGCGCCGCGCCACCGCCAGGTGCAGCGGCGTCCAGTCGTTGACGCCGCGCTGCGCGGGATCGGCGCCGCGCGCCAGCAGCAGCGCGAGCACGGCGTGGCGGTCCTCGCGCGGCAGGTCGATCGCCTGCAGCAGCGGCGGGAAGCCGTCCAGCGCCGGGGCGCTGGGATCGGCGCCGAGATCGAGCAGCCGCTCGATGAAGGGAAGCGGTCCCTGCATCAGCGCGATGTCGAGCGGCCGGTCGCCGCAGCCCATGAAGTCCACATCAAGCGTCGCGTTCGGAAACCCCTCGGGATCGCCGAGCGCGGCGCGGAATGCGTCGAGGTCGGAATCTCGGCACGCCTGCTCCGCCGCGACGATGCGGCGATACACGCGGCAGCGCTCCTCCCTGCTGTCGATCATCGCCAGACGACCCTAGCCTCGCATCCACGCCGCGTGTAGTCGGCATCGCGGGAGGAACGACCATGACCAGCCGCCGCGCCCTGCTCGCCACCCCCGGGCTGCTCCTGGCGCGCGGCGCCGCCGCGCAGGCCGATCCCGCGCGGCTCGTCGTCAACTTCACCGCGGGCGGCTCGCTGGACGGCACGGCGCGGCTGCTCGCCGAGCAGGCCGCGCGTGACGGCCGCGGCACGGTGGTGGTGGAGAACCGCCCGGCGCCGGCGGCAACATCGGCGCCGCCGCGGTCGCCCGCGCCAGGCCGGACGGGCGCACCATGCTGATGGCGCTCGACACCGCGCTGACGGTGAACTCCCACCTCTACCGCGACCTCGGCTACGACATCCGCGACCTGGTCCCCGTCGCGAATCTCGGCAGCTTCCAGGTCGTGCTGCTTGTGCATCCCTCGCACCCCGCGCGGAGCCTGGCCGAGTTCCTGGATGCCGCGCGACATGCGCCGCTGTTCTACGCCTCGGGCAGCATCGGCTCGCCCGGTCATCTCGCGATGGAGCATCTTCGCCAGCTCGCGGGCCTGCCCCTCGCGGCGCTCGAGCATGTGCCCCAGCGCGGCAACCCCGAGGCCCTGACGGCCATCGTCTCGGGCCAGGTGCCGGCGGGCTTCCTCGCGCTCGGCGGCGGGCCGGACCTGGTGCGGTCGGGGCGGCTGCGCGCGCTCGCGGTCTCCGGCAACCGCCGCATGGCGATGCTGCCAGAGGTGCCGACGGTCGCCGAGGCCGGCGTGCCGGGTTTCGAGGTGCGCGTCGCCAACATCCTGCTCGCGCCGCGCGGCACGCCGCAGCCCGCGACCGAGGACTGGGCCGCGCTGGCGCGTGCCATGCTGGCGCAGGACGCCGTGCGGCAGCGCCTGGCGGGCTGGGGGATCGAGCTGCCCGACACCGACGCCGTGGCCTTCATCGCCGCCGCCGATGCCCGCTGGTCGCGCGTGGTGCGCGAGGCCGGGATGCGCCTGGACTAGGGTTGCGCTCGACATGCCGGCCAGGGAGGATTCGCGGGCCAGGCGGCGTTCGTTGCGCGGACGCGATCGCCGGCCTCGCCCACCGCGGCGACGTCCCGGGAAATTGAAGCGGAGGCGCCCGCCCTCATCCATTCGGAGGAAGCGACGCGGCGAGGCGCCGTGCTCGACTGCGCGCGCGCGTCCAGTGCCGGAACCGGGGCGCGCGCCCCGGAGCCTGAGCATGCGCCACTCCCCCGCGCCGTGCGTCGCTGACCCGTGGTCCGACGGGTTTCGGACAAGCTTCGTCCGCGCTTCGGGATTCCACCTCGCTGCCGGCGCTTATCTCGCGCATCCAATACGGGGTGCGGCGATGCGGATGGTGCGACTGGTCGTTCTGCTGGGGCTGCTGGCCGCGCCTGCCGCGGCACAATCCACGTCCGAACTGGTCCGTGTCGCGGAGCCGGCGGGCCTCGGTCGCCTGGTGCGGTCGGACGGTCCGCCCGACGCGCCTCTCGTCGTCATGCTGCCCGACGCGCTGGGCGATGACGGCCGCAGCGAACCCTATGTCGACTCGCTGCTCGCCCGCGGCATCGCAAGCCTCGTGCTCGGCCTCGACGAGGACCTGGAAGGCGCGCCCTCGCCATCCGATCCCGCCGCCTCGGCCGAGGCGCTGGCCGGCGCGGTGGCCTGGGCGCTCGGCCGCGGAATCCCGGCCTCGCGCATCGGCGTGATGGGCTTCGGCCTCGGCGGCCGCGTCGCCCTCGCCGCCGGGGGCTGGCTGCCGGCGGCCGCGCTCTATCCCCGCTGCGCGGGGCTGAAGGTGGCGGCGGGCCACGCGGTCATCCTGCAGGGCAAGGAGGACGCGGCGGGCTGCGCGGACCTCGCCCTTCCCGCCGCGACGGAGTTCCAGGCGATCGCCGCGGGCCATGGCTGGGACGTGCCTGGGGCGATCTGGCCTTCGCCCGGACCGGTGCTGCCCGATCCCGCGGGCGGGCCGCGCCTGCAGGCGAGGGAGGACCTGACGGCGACGCTGCAGGCCGCGGAGTTCCTGGCGGAGTGGTTCGAGACGGCGCTCGGCGGCCACATACACCGCGCCGGCCGCTGACGCGCCCCGCATCCCGTTTCGGTCATGTCCCGTTTCGACCGCGCGCGCCGCGTGCCTTCGCATGCCGTGCCGCGTGCCCTGCAGGGCGGGCCCGCGCCCGCCGGCGCCGGCTGGATGGTCGTCGCCGGCGCCTTCCTCGTGACCATGGTCGGGTACGGCGCGATCTACTCCTACGCTGCCTTCGCCGAGGACATCGCCGCGGAATTCGGCGTCGGCCGCGGCTCCGTCTCGCTGATCTACGCGCTCAGCGGCGGCGCCTGCTTCTTCGTCAGCGCGATCTCGGGCCAGATCGCGGACCGCGTGGGCGCCCGCCCGATCGCCATGGCCGGGATGCTGGCCGTCGGCTTCGGGCTGCTGCTGGCGGCGACCGCCTCCTCCCTCGTCGAGGTCTATGTCGGCTACGGCCTTCTCATCGGCATCGGCACGGGCTGCGGCTATGTCCCGGCGGTGGCCTCCGTGCAGCGGTGGTTCGTGGCGCATCGCGGCCTCGCCTCTGGCCTCGCGGTCAGCGGGATCGGCGTCGGCACGGTGCTGGTGCCGCCCCTGGCGGAGTGGCTGGGCTCGCATGGCACCTGGCGCAGCGGCTTCGTCGTCTTCGGCGCGGCCTGCGCGGCGGTGGGCGTCGCCGGCGCGGCGCTGCTGCGCGCCCCGCCGGGACCGCCGCCGGCGGCGCTGCCCTCCACCACCCCGCGCGACCGGCTGTTCCGACAAGCCTATCTCGGCACGCTGCTGGTCTCGGTGCCCGCGACGCTGCCGCATGCGCTGCTGGTCGCCACCGCGCGCGACATGGGTCTCACCCGGCACGAGGCGGTGGCGCTGCTCGGGCTGGTCGGGCTCGGCACGCTGGCGGGGCGTTTCCTGCTGGCGGCGGTCGCGGATCTGCTGGGGCGGCGCGCGGTCTTCCTGGCCTGCTGCTGGGGCATGGCGCTGTCCATGCTGCCCTGGGCCTTCGCGCAGGACGTCGCCGTGCTGCATGGCTTCGCACTGGCCTTCGGCGCGCTGCAGGGCGGCTTCGTCGCGCTGCTGCCGGCCTTCGTCGCCGACCGCTTCGGCGCGCGCGGGCTCGGCGGCGTGCTGGGCCTGCTCTACACCAGCCGTGGCATCTCGCTGCTGGCCGCCCCGCCGGTCGTGGGCTGGGCTTTTGTGCTGCTGGACGGGCATGCGGTGCCGCTGCTCGCCGTCGCGCTGCTCGGCCTGGCCGGGACGTTGCTGCTGCGCGCCACGGGGCGGCGGGCGGGCGAGGCATGATCGCTGCGCTCGCGCATTTCGCGCTCGGCTACTTAGCCGTGCTGGCGGCACCCGGGCCGAACATGGTCGCCATCGGCGTGCTTGCCGCGCTGCGCGGCTCCCGCGCCGTGCTGCCCTTCGTCGCCGGCATCGCGGTCGGGGCGGGCTCGCTCGCGCTTGGCCTGATGCTGCTGTTCGGCGCACTGGACATCGATGACGAGGCGATGCGCGCGGCGCGCGCGATCGGCGGCGTGCTGCTGCTGCTGGTGGCGCTGCGGGTGTTGCGCTCGCCGGCGCCGGTGGCCCGCAGCGCTCCGCCAGGCGAGGAGTCCGTGGGCGGCGCGCTGCTCGGCTTCGGGGCGGGCTTCTGCACGGCCGCGACCAATCCGATCACCGCAGCCTATTTCGTCGCGCAGTTCCTGGGCCCGCTGGCAGAGACCGGGGCCGCGCCGCTGGCCGTGCCGCTCGTGGCGCTGCAGGCGCTCGGCTTCGGGGTCTTCGTCGCGCATGTCTTCGGGCAGGCCGGCGCGCGGCGCTTCGCGCTGGCCTGGCACCGGCCCATCTGCGTCGTCGCGGGCGGCGCTTTGGCGATGCTCGCGATGGCGATGCTGCTGCCGGCGGTGCGCGCGTGAAAAAGGGGCCGGCACCTTCCGGCGCCGGCCCCTTCCGTCGTCGCGGCCGGACGATCACATCTCGGCGTAGCTGCCGTTGCGCCAGACGTAGAAGACGTAGTCCGGCACCGTCACGTCGCCCTTGTCGGTGAAGGAGATGTCGCCCAGCACGGACTGCCAGGGGCCGTTCTGCTTCAGCGCGGCCGCTATGCGGCGGGGATCGACGCCGTTGGTGCGCGCCGCCGCCGCGGCCCAGACCTGGATCGCGGCATAGGTGTAGAGGACATAGCCCTCGGGGTCGACGTTGCGGGCGCGGAAGCGCTGCACGACCTGCGCCGCGGTCGGGCGCTTGCGCGGGTCGGAGCTGAAGGTCATCAGCGTGCCCTCGCCGGCGGCGCCGGTGATCTGCCAGAACTCGTTCGTCACCAGCGCGTCGCCGCCGATGAGCGTGATGTTCATCCCGCGCTCCTTGGCCTGGCGCAGGATCAGCCCGCTCTCCGTGTGGTAGCCACCGACATAGACGACCTGGATGTTGGCCTGCTGCAGGCGGGAGACGATGGCGGAGTAGTCGCGCTCGCCGGGCGTGTAGGCGCTGAACAGCGCCTCCGTCACGCCCGCCGCGTTCAGCGCCTTCTTCGTCTCCTCCGCCAGGCCGCGGCCATAGGCGGAGTTGTCGTGCAGGATCGCGACGCGCTGTCCCTGCATGTTCCGCGCGATGTAGTTGCCCGCGACCTGGCCCTGCTGGTCATCGCGGCCGCAGACGCGAAATGTGTTCCACTTGCCCTGGTCGGTATAGGCGGGGTTGGTGGAGGCGGGGCTGATCTGCAGCACGCCTTCCTCGGCGTAGACGTCGCGCGCCGGAATCGAGCTGCCGGAGCAGAAATGGCCGGCCACCAGCGCCACGCGGCGCCCGGCGAGCTGGTTGGCGACCGAGACCGCCTGGCGCGGGTCGCAGGCATCGTCGCCGACCTCGAGCGCGAGCTGGCGGCCGAGCACGCCGCCGGCGCCGTTGATGTCGGTGACCGCCTGCTCGGCGCCGGCGCGCATCTGGCCGCCGAAGGCCGCGTACTGGCCGGTCATCGGGCCGGCGGTGGCGATGCGGATCGGGCCTGAGGCCTGGGCGAAGGCGCCGCGGCTCGCCAGCACGAGCGGCGCGCCGAGCGCGCCCGCCACGATCGTCCTGCGCTTCATCATTCGCGAATCTCCCTTTGTTTCGGGCGCCTGCCGGCGCCATCCCATGCAGCCTAGCCTGCCCCTGCCCCGGCTGGGAACAGGCGGGGCGGCCTGGCGCTTGCAAGCCCGGCTTGCACCGGGGCGGAGGACGTCAGCCCAGCAGCCGGTCGATCGCCCGGGCGAGCGCCACGTCGCGCTCGGACAGGCCGCCCGCGTCATGGGTGGACAGCAGGATCTCCACGCGGTTCCAGACATTCGACCATTCGGGGTGGTGGTCCTGCTTCTCGGCCAGCAGGGCGACGCGCGACATGAAGCCCCAGGCCTCGGTGAAGTCGGCGAAACGAAAGCTCCGCGCGATGGCGTCGCGGCCTTCCACCACGCGCCATTGCGGCAGGGTATCGGGCAGCGCCGCGCGGGCGGCGTCATCGAGCTTCGCGACCATTCGTCTCCCTCTGCGGCTTGACGGGACCGGCGGGGATAAGGTGGATGCGCCGATGTCGCGCTTCCACCACCCCCCCACCCTCGAGGATATCGTGGAGATGGCCGAGCAGGCCTTCGCCGCCATCCCAAAGGAGCTCCGCGACCTCGTCCGCGGCGCCGCCATCGTTGTCGAGGACGTCGCCGACGAGGACACCGTCGCCGAGATGGGCTTCGAGAGCCCCTGGGCGCTGACCGGGCTCTATCGCGGCGTGCCGATGACGCAGAAATCCGTGCTGGACGCGCCGATGGAGCCCGACACGATCACGCTCTACCGCGAGCCGATCCTGCTGGAATGGATCGAGACCAACGAGGACCTGTTCCGCCTGGTGCGCAACGTGCTGATCCACGAGATCGCGCATCATTTCGGCTTCTCCGACGACGACATCGCGCGGCTCGAGGGGGACGACTAATAAAGGCCGCCGATCGAGGCCGCCGGCACGGCGTTGCCGAGCGCCATCTCGCGGTTCACCGCCGAGAGGATGCCCACCACCATCCATCGCGTGCCGTCCGGGCTCCTCGCCAGCAGCGGCGCGCCTGACGCGCCCCGCGTGCCCGCGCAGTCATGCACCAGCACGACGGAGCCCGACGGCTCCCGCCCAAGCCCCAGCACGCGGCAGGCCGTGTCGGCCATGATCACCTCGGGCCGGTCCTGCTGGTAGCCGCCGAGCATCACCGGCGTGCGCGGGGCCGGCGCCTCCCGCCACAGCGGCAGGACGATGTCGGGCGTGCCGATCGGCTCCAGCAGCTGGAGCACCGCCCAGTCCGCGCCCATCGGGCCCCTGCCGGGCTCGAAGCCCTGCCCGACGCGATAGGAGCCTACGCGCGAGACCGCGTTGAAGCTGCCGCGCTCGTAGCCCAGCAGGAAATGCACGCTGCCCGGCTCCACGAACTGGCCGGTGCGCGGCGAGACCATGCAATGCGCCGCCGTCAGCACCAGGCTCGTGCCCACCACGACGCCGGTGCATTGCCCGCCGAAGCTCGTGTGCACGCGGCCGAGCGAGCGCCACGGCGCCTGGCGCGTGCTGGCGGGCTGGCGCGGATCGGCGCTGCCGATGCCGGGCAGCGGCACGGCCTGGTGCGGGCGCGGCTGCTGCGCCGCCGCCGGCGCCCCGATCAGCAGTAAGGCCAGCAGGATCCTGGCCGCGATGGCCATGCGCGATGCCCCGTCGTGACGCGCTGAAATTGACCCTGCGGCGCGCAAAGGCAAGGCGGTCAGGTCGCCGCGAGGAGATCGGCGACGAAACGCGGCACGGTGTCCGTCGCCTTGCCGTGGCGGGCCTCGTCGAACAGGCGCGTGCCGTCGGTGCGATCGACGTTCAGTTCGACTGTGCGGGCGCGGTGAGCGACCTCGGCCACGAAGCCGGCGGCGGGGTGGACCAGGCCGCTGGTGCCGATCGCGGCGAAGATGTCGCACTCGTCGAGCGCGGCGGCGATGCGGTCCATCTCCAGCGGGATCTCGCCGAACCAGACGACATGCGGGCGCATGCCGCCAGCCCCGCCGCAGGCGGGGCAGGAGGTCGTGGTGGACAGGTCGCCGGCCCAGGGCGTGACGGCGGCGCAGCGCGTGCAGCGCGCCTTGCGGAGCTCGCCATGCATGTGGAGCAGTCGCTTCGATCCCGCACGATCGTGCAGGTCGTCCACGTTCTGCGTGACCAGCAGGAAGTCGCCGGGCCAGCGCGCGTCGAGCTCGGCCAGCGCGCGATGCGCCGCATTGGGCTGCACGGCGGGATCGGCGAGCTGCTCGCGGCGGGCGTTGTAGAAGCCGTGCACGCGGGCGGGGTCGCGCGCGAAGGCCTCGGGCGTCGCGACATCCTCGATGCGGACACGGGACCAGAGCCCGCCGGCGTCGCGGAAGGTGGCGAGGCCCGATTCCGCGCTGATCCCGGCGCCGGTGAGGATGACGAGGGAAGGGGCGGGCATGGCGGGAGTGTAGCGCGGGCCGGTATCCTCGCGCCAAGCGACAGGAGCAACACGATGCGACGTCACGCCGACCTGCCGGGCGTCCGGCTCTGCTTCACCGACACCGGCGGCGAGGGCCCGCCCGTCGTGCTGCTGCACGCCAATACCGGCACCTCCGAAATTTGGTCGAAGCAGATCCCCGCCCTCGCCGCCGCGGGGTTCCGCGCCATCGCCTTCGACCGCCGGGGCTGGGGCGGCAGCGTCGCGGTGCCCGAAACCGGCCGGCAGCCCGGCTCGATCGCCGAGGACCTGGATGCGCTCGCCGATCACCTCGACCTGCCGCCCTTCCACCTCGTCGGCGTCGCCGGGGGCGGCTTCGCGGCGCTGGACCATGCTTGCTGGCGGACCGACCGCGTGCGCAGCCTGACGGTCGCCGCCAGCAACGGCCAGTTCGCGGAGCCGACGCTGCAGGCGCTCTACGCCCGGCTCGCGCCGCCGGAGTTCAAGGCGCTTCCCGCCGTGCTGCGCGAGGTCGGCGCCGCCTTCCGCGCCCTCGACCCCGAGGGCACGGCGCAGTGGATCGAGATGGAGCGGGCGTCGCAGCAGAAGGGCGCGCCGGCGCAGCCCATGCGCACGCCCAACAGCTTCGCCAAGCTTGCGGCCATCGCCTGCCCGGTGCTCGTGATCGCGGCCGACGCCGATCTCTACGCGCCGCCGTCCCTGATGAAGCTGTGGGCGGCGCATCTGCCGCGGCACGAATGGACGGTGATCGAGGAAGCCGGCCACGCCGTGAACTGGGAAAGGCCCGAAGCCTTCAACGCGCGGCTGATCGCCTTCCTGCGCGCGGTCAGACCCTCGGCAGGCGCCTGACCAGCAGGACCAGCAGCAGCGCCAGCGCGACCAGCACCACCGGCACCGCGCCCGCGCCGAGCAGGTCGGCGACCACCCCCATCAGCCCCGGCAGCAGCGCGACGCCGGCCATCGCGCTCGCGACCTGGAAGCCGATGGCGTGCACGGTCTGCGCGCCGAGCCGCCGCGGCGTCAGCGCCATCATCGTGGGATAGACCGGCGCCAGCAGCACGGCCATGACCAGCAGCGCGGCGAGGTCGGCGATGCCGAAGACGAACAGCGCCGCGCCGGCCGCCATCGGCGGCATCGCCAGCCGCAGCAGCCGGTCCGGCCCGATGCGGTCCACCACGAAGCCCATAGCGATGCGCGCCCCGGCGAGCCCCGCCCAGAACAGCGTCGCCGCCGCCGCGCCCTCGGCCGGCGTCGCGCCGCGGGCGGCGAGGATCGTCGCGGCCCATTGCCCCGCGCCGGATTCCAGCCCGCAATAGACGAAGAACACCGCCATCTGCAGCCGCGCCACGGGGTTGCGCAGTACGGCCAGCGCAGTGACGTGCATGCCCGCTTCCGCCGGCGCCGCGTCGTCCCACCGTCTCCGCGTCGCGACGAAGGAGAGCGAGAGCAGGCCAAGCGTCGCCCCCACCGCGGCATAGGCGGCCTGCCAGCCCGCGCCCCTGGCCAGCAGCAGCGCCGCCGCGCCGGGCCCGAGCGTCGCGCCGATCCCCCAGCACGCATGCAGCCAGTTCAGGTGGCGCGGCGCGAAATGCCTGGCGGAGTAGGCGTTGAGCGCCGCATCCACCGCGCCGCCGCCCAGCCCCGCGAGCACCGAGCAGGCCACGAAGACCGCGAAGGGCGGCGCCGTCGCCTGGCCCAGCGCCGCGACAGCCGTCGCCGCCACGCTCGCGGCCAGCACGCCGCCGATGCCGAGCGTCTCGATGATCCGCCCCGCCGTCAGGCCCGCCACGATGTAGCCCGCCGACAGCCCCGCGAGGAGCAGGCCGAGCGCGGCATTGGGCAGGCCGTAGAAGGGCGCGACCTCGGGCCACAGCGTGCCGGGCAGCGGGTCGGGCAGGCCGAGGCCGATGAAGGCGAGATAGGCGAGGGCAAGGAGGGGCACGGGTGCGTCAGACGTCGCGCAACGCGCCGGCCGCCCGGGCCACCACGGACGCCCAGTCACCGCGCGCGGGCTGTCGGAACTGGCGCAGCGACGGATACCAGGCGCTGTCCGCTCGCCCGATCCCCCAGCGCCAATCCGTGTCGAAGCGGTTCAGCAGCCAGAGCGGCCGCCCGAGCGCGCCGGCGAGATGCGCGATTGCGGTGTCCACCGTGATCACCAGATCGAGCCCGGCGACCAGCGCCGCGGTGTCCGCGAAGTCGCCGATCTCCGCCATGGGGTCGAAGGCGGCGAAAGCCGCCGGGAGCGACTCGCCGGGATCCTTGGCCAGCGCCGTCCAGGCGATGCCCGGCACCTCGGCCAGCGGCGCGAGCAAGGGGAGCGGGATCGAGCGCATGGCGTCCACCGTCGCGTCCCCGGCCCGCCCGAGGCCGGGTTGCCGCGCCAGCACAACCCGACCCGCAGCCCCGGCCGCGCGCCGAGCCGCCGCGACCAGGCCAGGCGCGCCTCCGGCAACGGCGAAAGATAGGCGGGCGGCGCGGGCAGGGTCGCGAGCGTCGTGCCCAGCACGCGCGGCAGGCTCATCAGCGGGATGGTGGGGGTGCCCGCGGCGATGCGCTCGCCGCCCTTCAGCACCTCTGCGACGGCGGGGGCGGACGCCGCCAGGCGCCGGAGCGGCGGCTGGCAGAGCAGCAGCACGCGCGCGCCGCGCGCGGCGGCGCCTTCCGCGAAGCGCAGGAACTGGATGGTGTCGCCGAAGCCCTGCTCGGCCCGGGCCAGCAGCTGCGTGCCGGGCGGCAGCGCCGCGCCGTCCCATTCGGGCAGGCTGATCGGGGGCAAGGGCGGGGCGGGGCTTCGGAAGCGGCACTCATAGCGGCGGAAGCCCTCGGCGTAGTCGCCGAGGGTCAGCAGGGTCAGCGCGAGATTGAACGCGGCGAGTGCGTGGCCGGGGTCGCGGGCAAGGGCCTCGCGATAGGCCTGGGCGGCTTCCTCGTGCCGCCCGGCGCGGGCCAGGGAGACGCCGATCGCATGGTGCGGGTCGCCGCTGGCCGGCACCAGCGTGGCGGCATGGCGGCCGGCGGCGATCGCTTCCTCGGTCCTGTCCTGCGCGCGCAAGGCGGCGCCGAGGGCGATCCAGCCGCGGATCGCGGAAGGATCGAGGGCCAGTCCGCGCCGCGCGGCATCCTCCGCCTCGGCCGGGCGGTTGCGGGCGACGCGCAGGCTGGCGAGGTCGAGCCAGGCGGCGGCGCGCGCGGGATCGGCGGCGAGAATGGCCCGCCTGTCGGCCTCGAGCCGCTCCAGCGCGTCGTCGTCGAGGTCGTTGGCGGTGGCGCTCACGAGCGAAGGGATGGCGGGGCGCGCCCTAACCCCGCCTCACCACGTATTTCCCGGCCTGCAGCGCCGCGATGATCGAATTGCCGAGCGCGGCGTCTCGCACCTCCACCATCAGGTGCAGCTCCGTGCTCTGCACCGTCGGGGCGCCGAAGAGCTGCTGGTGCTGCACCTCGATCACGTTGCCGCCGAGGTCGGAGATCCGCCTGGCGATGTCGGCCAGCATGCCCGGGCGGTCCGGGATCTCGAAGGTCAGGCGCAGGATGCGGCCGTCGCGCAGCAGCTGGCGCAGCAGCACGTTGGAGAGAGCGCGCGCGTCGATGTTGCCGCCGCAGACCGGGATGCCGACCGACTTGCCGGAGAAGCGCTCGGGGAAGGCCAGCACGGCGGCGAGCCCCGCGGCGCCGGCGCCCTCGGCCACCAGCTTGGCGCCCTCGGCGAGCAGGGCGATGGCTTCCTCCACGGCACGCTCGGGGACGACCAGGACCTCGGTCCTGTGGCGCTGAAGCCAGTGGAAGGGCAGTTCACCGACGTCGCGGACCGCGATCCCCTCGGCGACCGTCGGGCCGCCGACCTGGATGGGCTGCCCGGCGAGCCTCTGCGCCATGGCGGGGTAGTGCTCGACCTCGACCCCGTAGACGACGGCGCCGGGCTTGAGCTCCTTCGCCGCCGCGGCGCAGCCTGTGAGCAGCCCGCCACCGCCGACCGGAACGGCGAGCGTGTCGATGGCGGGGAAATCCTCCAGCATCTCCAGTGCGGCGGTGCCCTGGCCCGCGATCACGGCGGGGTCGTCATAGGGGTGGATGAAGGTCAGGCCCTCCCGCGCCGCCAGGTCCCAGGCGTGTGCGGCGGCCTCGGCCAGGGTCTCGCCGACCAGCACGACCTTGGCGCCCCAGCCCTCGGTCCGGGTGACCTTGGTGGCGGGGGTGTATTTCGGCATGACGATGGTGGCCGCGATGCCGGCGAGCGACGCATGGCGCGCCACGGCCTGGGCGTGGTTGCCGGCGGACATGGCAATGACGCCGGCGGCACGTTCCCGCGGCGTCAGCAGGGCGATGCGGTTCGCCGCCCCCCGTTCCTTGAAGGCGCCGGTGGCCTGGAGGTTGTCGAGCTTGAGGTGGATGGTCGCGCCGGTCGCCTTGGACAGCGCGTCGGAGCGGATGGTGGGCGTGCGCAGCACTGCGCCCTTGATCCGCGCGGCCGCGGCGCGGATGTCGGCAAGGGTGACGTGCGGGGCGGCGGCGCCCTCGAGCAGGGCGGCGGTGCTGGTCAGCGGGGACATGAGACGCTCAAGCGATTGCGAGAGCGTGTTTCCCCCACCGGGCCCCTACACCGCAAGTGCGGAGGAGGGAATGGCTGGTCAGCCGAAACGGACGGCCGCGATCTCATAGACGCGGGAGCCGCCGGGGGCCGGCACCTCGACGCTGTCGCCGACCTTCTTGCCGAGCAGGGCCTTGGCCAGCGGCGAGGAGAGCGAGATCGAGCCGGCCTTCATGTCGGCCTCATACTGGCCGACGATGCGGTAGGTCTTCTCGTCCTCCGTCTCCTCGTCCACCACGGTGACATGCGCGCCGAAGCGCACCTGGTCGCCGGACATCCTGGAGGGGTCGATCACCTCGACGGAGGGGATGATGCCCTCGAGCTCCGCGATGCGGCCCTCGATGAAGGACTGGCGCTCCCGCGCGGCGTGATACTCGGCGTTCTCGGAGAGATCGCCATGCGCGCGCGCTTCCGCGATGGCGCGGATGACAGCCGGGCGTTCCTCGGCCTTGAGCTGGCGCAGTTCCTCCTGGAGGCGATTGAGCCCCTCCGCGGTCATGGGGAACTTCTGCACGTCACGTCCTTCCTTACACGACCCCGCTAGGGCCGAACTGATATCCAAGCACGAAAGATCCGGCGGGGGGGAAACAGATTGGGCGGGGAGGGTTTCCCCTCCGCCGCCCGGAACCGGTCGGCGCCGGCGACAATCCGCCGACTAGAATGAACGCCGAAAATAGGCCTGGAGCGGCGCAACATCAAGTGTGCCGCCCTTCAAGGCCGCGATGGCATGCACCGCCGCCCGGGCACCCGCCATGGTGGTGTAGTGCGGCACCCCGTGGGTCAGCGCGCTGCGGCGGATGTCGAAGCTGTCGGAGACGGACTGCCCGCCGCTGGTCGTGTTGATCACGAGCTGGATGGCGTCCGACTTGATGGCGTCCACGCAATGCGGCCGGCCTTCCGCGACCTTGTTGATCACGGTGCAGTCGAGGCCCGCATCCTTGATGCGCGCCGCCGTCCCCCGCGTCGCGGCCACCTTGAAGCCCATGTCGAGCAGCCGGCGCGCCAGCGTCACCGCGCCCGTCTTGTCGCCGTCCTTCACGGAGATGAAGGCCGTGCCGGCTTCCGGCAGCTTCACCCCCGCGCCGAGCTGGGACTTCAGGAAGGCGCGCTCGAAGGAGCTGTCGAGGCCCATCACCTCCCCGGTGGACTTCATCTCCGGCCCCAGCAGCACGTCCACGCCGGGGAAGCGGTTGAAGGGGAAGACCGCTTCCTTGACTGCGACATGCGGCGCGATGGCGGCATCGTCCAGGTCGAACTCCTTGAGGCTCGCGCCGGCCATGACGCGCGCGCCGATCTTGGCGACGGGCACGCCCGTGGCCTTGGCGACGAAGGGCACGGTGCGGGATGCGCGGGGGTTGACCTCCAGCACATAGACCTCGCCGTCCTTCACGGCGTACTGCACGTTCATCAGTCCCTTGACCTTGAGCGCCTTGGCCATGGCTTCGGTCTCGGCCTTCAGCTCCGTCACCAGCGCGGGCGAGAGGCTGTAGGGCGGCAGCGAGCAAGCAGAATCGCCGGAATGGATGCCGGCTTCCTCGATGTGCTCCATCACCCCCGCGACATAGACCTCGCCCTGCGCGTCGGCGATGCAGTCCACGTCCACCTCGATCGCGTCCACCAGGTACTTGTCCACCAGGATCGGGTTGTCGCCGGAGACCTGCACCGCGACCGCGCCGAAGCGGCGGAGCTGCTCGCGGTCGTAGCAGATCTCCATCGCGCGGCCGCCGAGCACGTAGGACGGGCGCACCACGACGGGATAGCCGATCGCATCCGCGACGCGCTCGGCCTCGTTCAGGTCGCGCGCGGTGCCGTTGGCAGGCTGCTTCAGGCCGAGGCCCTTCAGCAGTTGCTGGAAGCGCTCGCGGTCCTCCGCGATGTCGATGGAATCCGACGACGTGCCGAGGATCGGGATGCCGGCCTTGTGCAGCGCCTGGGACAGCTTCAGCGGGGTCTGGCCGCCATACTGCACGATGCAGCCCAGCACCTCGCCGTTCTCCTGTTCCTTGCGGACGAGCGCGATGACGTCTTCCGCCGTCAGCGGCTCGAAATACAGGCGGTCGGAGGTGTCGTAGTCGGTCGAGACCGTCTCCGGGTTGCAATTGACCATGATGGTCTCGAAGCCGGCCTCGCCCGCGTCCTGTTCCTTGAACGCATAGGCGGCGTGGACGCAGCAATAGTCGAACTCGATGCCCTGGCCGATGCGGTTCGGTCCGCCGCCGAGGATGATGATCTTCTTGCGGCCGGTCGGCCGGGATTCGCAGACCGGCGTGCCGAAGCCGCCTTCGTAGGTCGAGTACATGTAGGGCGTGTCGGAGGCGAACTCGGCAGCGCAGGTGTCGATGCGCTTGTAGACCGGCGTCACGTTCAGCGCCTGGCGCGCGGCCGCGACCTTGGCTTCCGTTGTCTTCGCGAGGGTCGCGAGGCGCCGGTCGCTGAAGCCCAGCGCCTTCAGCGCGCGGAAGGCCGTCGCGGTCCGCGGCAGGCCGTTCGCGATCACACCCTTCTCGGCCTCCACGATGCGGTCGAATTCCCGGATGAACCAGGGATCGAATTTGCTGGCCTGGTGGATCTCCTCGACCGACATCCCCGCGCGCAGCGCCTGCGCCACGACGAGCGCGCGGTCGGGCTTCGGCGTGGCGAGCGCGGTGCGCAGCGCGGTGTGGTCGGTGATGGCGAGGTCGTCGAGGCCCGAGAGGCCGGTCTCGAGGCCCCGCAGCCCTTTCTGGAAGGCCTCGCAGAAGCTCCGACCGATCGCCATGGTCTCGCCGACCGACTTCATGGACGTGGTCAGCGTCGCCGGCGTGCCGGGGAACTTCTCGAAGGTGAAGCGCGGGATCTTCACCACGACGTAGTCGATGGTCGGCTCGAAGCTCGCGGGCGTGACCCTGGTGATGTCGTTGGCGAGTTCGTCGAGCGTGTAGCCCACGGCGAGCTTCGCCGCGACCTTCGCGATCGGGAAGCCCGTCGCCTTCGACGCCAGCGCAGAGGAGCGGGACACGCGGGGGTTCATCTCGATGATGACCATCCGACCGTCCGCGGGGTTGATGCCGAACTGCACGTTCGACCCGCCGGTGTCGACGCCGATCTCGCGCAGGCACGCGATCGAGGCATCGCGCATGCACTGGTATTCCTTGTCGGTCAGCGTCAGCGCCGGGGCGATCGTCACGCTGTCGCCGGTATGCACGCCCATCGGATCGAGGTTCTCGATCGAGCAGATGATGATGCAGTTGTCCGCCCTGTCGCGGACCACCTCCATCTCGAATTCCTTCCAGCCGAGCACGCTCTCCTCGACCAGCACCTCGGTGGTCATGGACGCCGCGAGGCCGGCGGAGACGATCTGCTCGAACTCCTCGCGGTTGTAGGCGATGCCGCCGCCGGTGCCGCCGAGGGTGAAGGAGGGCCGGATCACGCAGGGCAGGCCGACCTGCTCGAGCGCGGCATGGGCTTCGGCCATGCTGTGCGCGATGGCGGAGCGCGGGCTTTCGATGCCGATCTTCGACATCGCGTCGCGGAACTTCAGCCGGTCCTCGGCCTTGTCGATGACCTCGGCCTTGGCGCCGATCAGCTCGCAGCCATACTTCGTCAGCACGCCCGCGGCGTCGAGCTTCAGCGCGGTGTTCAGCGCGGTCTGCCCGCCCATGGTCGGCAGCAGCGCGTCGGGACGTTCCTTCGCGATGATCTTCTCGACGATCTCGGGCGTGATCGGCTCGATGTAGGTCGCGTCCGCCAGGCCGGGGTCGGTCATGATCGTGGCGGGGTTGGAGTTCACCAGGATCACGCGATAGCCCTCGGCGCGCAGCGCCTTGCAGGCCTGGGCGCCGGAATAGTCGAACTCGCAGGCCTGGCCGATGACGATCGGGCCGGCGCCGATGATGAGGATAGACTTGATGTCGGTGCGCTTCGGCATCTCGGTCAGGCTTTCCGGGGAGGGACAAGGAGAAGGAGCAGGAAGGCGGGCAGAAGGATCAGCGCGCCCATGATCAGGGCGCCGGCCATGGCGTCGTCCACCAGGCTCATGCGTTCGAATCCATAGGCGTAAATTGCGCAGACCGCGGCGACGGCGCCGTAGCTGGCCCAGCATACCAGGAAGGGTCGCAGCCAACGCGGCGTGCCGACCATGGGGCGCGTCAGCTGCCAGAACAGGAACAGCGCGATTGGCGTGGCCAGGACGGCGCCGACGGCGCCGCGAAAGAGGGCATCGAGACCGGCCATCAGCGCGGCGCCTCCGACGGGTTGGTCATGACGTCACGGCGTCCAGGCCGAGCATCAGCGCCACCAGCGCCATCGCCATGCCGACCGCGCGCTGCTGCACCACCACGAGCGACGGCCGACGCTTCAGCAGCCCCGCGAAGCGCTCCGCCCCCAGCACGATCGCGGGGTCACAGAGCGTGTTCAGCCCGACATAGAAAATGCCGAGCGCGAGCCCCTGCGTCACCGCATTGCCGTCGCGCGGCATGTCCTGCGACACCGCGGGATGGCCGCCGCCCGGCTTCAGGTAGCCCGAGGCCAGCCACAGCAGCCCGACGGCGCCGGCGAGCCTCACGCCCTCCCACAGATGCGGCATCGCCGTCAGCAGGCTGGCGAGACCGCCCACCAAGACCAGCATCACCAGCAGCAGCCCCGCATGGTGCCGATCAGCGACACGAAGCCGGCATTGTGGCCCTGCGCCATGCTGCGCGACATCAGATAGGCCATGTTCGCGCCCGGCGTGGCCGCCAGCGCCAGGCCGACCAGCGTGAGCACAAGGAAGGTGTGCCACTCCGGCATCTCAGCCCCGGCTCTCGGTCGCGAGCTTGACGGCGAGCAGCGCGAGCGCCGCGCCGAGCAGCCAGCGCTGTGCCGCCATCCATAGCGGCTTGGTCGACAGGAAGCGCGCGGTGCCCGCCGCCCCCCAGACCAGCACCGCATCCCAGGCCGCGCAGACCGCGATCTGGATCGCGCCGAGCGTCGCGGCCTGCAGGAACAGGTGCCCGCGCTCGGGATCGAGGAAGGGCGGCAGCACCGCCATATAGAACAGCGCGACCTTGGGGTTCAGCGCCGCGGTGGCGAAGCCCACGCCGAAGAGGCGCGCGGCGGGTTCGCGTGGCAGCGGCCGCGGCGAGAAGATCGGCTGCCCGCCCGGCCTGACGCATTGCCACGCGAGATACGCCAGGTAGATCGCGCCGCCGATGCGCAGCATGTCCCACGCATAGGGGATCGCAAGCAGCGCCGCGGTGATGCCGGCCGCCGCGCAGAGCATGATGAACAGCGATCCCGCCTGGCACCCCAACAGCGAGATCATGCCGGCCCCCGTCCCCTGCGCCAGCGAGCGCGAGACGAGATAGAGCATGTTCGGCCCTGGCGTGACCGCCAGGCCGAGAGACAGCGCGGCGAAGACCAGCAGCGTGTCGGCGCTGATCATGTCAGCCCTGAGTGGAGTAGCCGCCGTCCACCGGAATTGCGGTCCCGGTGACGAAGGCTGCCGCGTCGGAGGCGAGGAAGGCCGCGATGCCCGCGAAGTCCCTGGGATCGCCCCAGCGCTTCGCCGGCGTGCGCGCCAGCACGCTGTCATGCAGCGTCGGCACGTCGATCCGCGCCTTGCGCGTGAGGTCGGTGTCGATCCAGCCCGGGAGGATGGCGTTCGCCGTGATCCCGTCCGCCGCCCAGGCCGCGGCGAGCGACTTCGTGTACTGCACCACCGCGCCCTTGGACGCCCCATAGGCCGGCGAGAAGGCGACGCCGAAGATGGACAGCATGGAGCCGATGTTGATCACGCGCCCATGCCCCGACGCCTTCAGCGCTGGATGCGCGGCGCGCGTCAGGCGCATCAGCGCGGTCAGGTTGAGGTCGATGACCGTCGCCCATTCCTCGTCGGTCACGATGTCGGGGCGCTTGCGGATGTTGGTGCCCGCATTGTTGACGAGGATATCGAGCCGCCCCGCCAGCGCGAGCACGTCGGCGACAAGCTTCTCGGGCGCGCCGGGCTTGGTCAGGTCGGCCTGGAAGGCGGCCGCAGCTTTGCCGAGCTCCGCGACCGCCGCCGCGTTCTTCGCGGCGTCGCGCCCGGTGACGATCACGCGCGCGCCGCACGCCGCGAGCCCGCGCGCGAGCCCCAGCCCGATGCCGCCATTGCCGCCGGTCACCAGCGCGACGCGGCCGGAGAGGTCGAAGAGTGACATCGCGTTCCCTTCAGCGCGATATGCGCACAAACCGGCTTACTCGCCGAGCTTGGAGATCAGCACAGCCCAATCCTCGTCGCCGAGGGGCGTCGCCGAGAATACGGTGATCGGTTGCAGCGCGAGCACATGGCTGATGTTTGTCTTGCCGGAACTCCTGAGAGTCGGGAGATCCTGCATCGCAGCATCTTTATGAAGCGCCTTACGCGGCGTGCCGAGTGGATGGATGCGGAATGGCAGCACCCACCGTTCGGGCCACACGTCGCTCACGGTTGCATCGAGATCGACAGCCGAGAAAACGACGAATGGTGTCGTCAGGCTTTGATTCTCGACGCAGTAAATGAGCCCAAGCGATCCAACTGGCATGTGCGCCGCCTTTGTCGCACGCTCAGCAGCGTAATTCCCGTCGGCATCAGCTACGGCCCAAAGGCCCGCACCAATGCCCGCCCAGATGTTCGTCCTGTTCTTCGACGCGAAGACGTAGACGTCAGGCATCGCTAAGCCGCCTTTTGCTTCTCGATCAACTCGACGAAGCGGTGAAACAGGTAGTGGCTGTCCGTCGGGCCCGGCGAGGCCTCTGGGTGATACTGCACGCTGAAGGCCGGCAGCGTCGTGCTCGCGATGCCCTCGTTGGTGCCGTCGAAGAGGCTGCGATGCGTGACCCGCACGCCCTCGGGCAGCGTTTCCTCGTCCACCGCGAAGCCGTGGTTCTGGGACGTGATCTCGACCTTGCCGGTCGTCAGGTCCTTCACCGGCTGGTTCGCGCCGCGATGCCCTCGGTCGAGCTTGAAGGTCCGCGCCCCAAGCGACAGCGCCAGCAGCTGGTGGCCGAGGCAGATGCCGAAGACCGGCACGCCCGACTTCAGCACGGCCTGGATCGCCGGCACGGCATAGCTGCCCGTCGCCGCGGGATCGCCGGGGCCGTTCGACAGGAACACGCCGTCGGGCTTGTGGCGCAGGATGTCCTCGGCGGTGGCGGTCGCCGGCACTACCGTGACGTCGCAGCCCGCTGCGGACAGGCAGCGCAGGATGTTGCGCTTGGCGCCGTAATCCACCGCGACAACCTTGTGCTTCGGCGTGGCCTGGGTGCCGTAGCCCCTGCCGATCTCCCAGGTTGTCTCGTTCCAGTCATAGGTCTGACGGGTCGTGACCTCCTTGGCGAGGTCCATGCCTTCCAGCCCCGGCCAGTCACGCGCCTGTGCGACGAGCGCGGCGATGTCGAACTTCCCGTCCGCCGGGAAGCTCAGCACGCCGGTCGGCGCGCCGCCGTCGCGGATGCGGGCGGTCAGCGCGCGGGTGTCCACGCCGGCTATTCCCGGCACGCCATGCGACTTCAGCCAGTCGTTGAGGTGCCGCGTCGCCCGCCAGTTGGAGGGTTCGGTCACGTCCTGCTTGACGATCAGGCCGCGGGCGACGGGCGTCGTCGCCTCGATGTCCTCGGCGTTGGCGCCGACATTGCCGATATGGGGGAAGGTGAAGCAGATGGTCTGGCCGGCATAGGACGGGTCTGTCAGCACCTCCTGGTAGCCGGTCATGGAGGTGTTGAAGCAGATCTCGGCGACCGTCGTGCCCGTCGCGCCGAAGCCGCGCCCCCAGAACACCGCGCCGTCGGCAAGGACGAGGGCGGCTGTCGCGCCCTCCGGGATGGCCGAGTCGGTCACGAGGGTCTCCATCCGCTTGGGCTTGGGCAGGTCGTCAAGGGCAAGGCCGGTGGCGGCGATCACCTCGGGCCAGTGCTTGGCGGGAATGGCCTTGGCCTGGCGCCATTTCCGCACGGCCTCGGTGCCGATGCCGAGACGGGTCGCGGCGGCCTCGGGCCCACCTAGCAGGGCGACGATGTCCTCGACGGTGCGCATGGCGAGGTTATGTGGGAAGTTTCTTCCCAAGTCCAGCGCGGCACCGCGCTGGGAATGGAATTCCCCTAGCGCAAGAAAAAGCCCCGGCGGGAGATCCCGCCGGGGCCGGTCGTCCCGAGCTTTCGCCGGGATCAGTCGCTGTTCTGGCGCACGCCCATGAACTGCAGCATGAACTGGAAGAGGTTGATGAAGTTCAGGTAGAGGCCCAGCGCGTCGAACACGCTGCGCTTGCCTGCCAGTTCCGTGCCCTCGGCATAGGCATACTCGATGTAGTCCGCCTTGATGCGCTGGGTGTCATAGGCCGTCAGGCCGACGAAGATCACCACGCCCATCACCGAGATCGCGAACTGCAGCGCCGAGCTGCCGATGAAGATGTTCACGATGCTGGCCAGCATGATGCCGATCAGGCCCATCATCATGAAGGTACCCATCCGCGTCAGGTCGGCCTTCGTGGTGTAGCCGTAGAGCGACGTCGCGCCGAACATCGCCGCGGTGATGAAGAAGGTCGAGGCGATCGAGGTCGCGGTGTAGATCGCGAAGATGTTCGCCATCGAGGCGCCCATCACCGCGCAGAACGCCCAGAACAGCGCCTGCGCCGTCGTCTTGCTCATCCGGTTGATGCCGAAGCTCAGCACCAGGATGAAGACGAGCGGGGCGAACATCGCGACCCAGCCCAGGATGGTCGGCGACACGGCATTGCCGCGCGGCGTGCGGACCACCTGGTAGAACAGCTCGGCCGCGCCGGTGTTCGCGATCAGGTAGGCCACGATGCCGGTCAGCAGCAGGCCGGAGGCCATCCAGTTGTAGACGCGCAGCATATAGGCGCGCAGGCCCTCATCGAGCTGCGCAGCGTCCACGGCCGCGGACCGCCCGAAGGGCTGGGCCCAGGCCGAGCCGCTCTGCTGGAAGCGGTTGTCGGGACCGAAAGCCATGGTGACAAGTTCTCCCGGCGGGACAGGGGTGAGAGGGCCGTCCCGGCGTGCGCATCATATGGAGTTTTCGTAATCCAGATCAACCCGGAAGCTGTGCGCGTGAAGGTGGCTGTAAGGTCTGGACCCCGTGAACTTCCCGTCAGGCGGCACCCTGGACCCAATAGCCCTGGTGCGGCGTCGCGCCCTCGGCTTCCAGGCAGGGGCCGACGACCTCGACCTTCTCGGCCGCGCTGTCCAGCACGGCGCTGCAGGACAGCGACAGGCCGGCGGTGTGGGGCTGGGCGTTCCTCAGGTGCAGGATCGCCGCGGCCGAGAGGCCGTAAACGACCCGCCCGACGCCGGTGTAGAAGATCGCCGCCGAGCACATGGCGCAGGGCTCGCCCGAGGAATAGATCGTCGCGCGGCGGAGAGACTCGCGCGGGACCTTGGCCGCGATCACGGCCTGGCAGGCATTCATCTCGGAATGCGCCAGCGTCCCGCCGCCGCCTGTACCCTGGGTGGAGAGGCCCTCGGCCAGGATCGTCCCGTCGTCAGCCACGATGACCGCTGAGAAGGGCCGGTCGCCCCGCTCCCGCGCCTTCATCGCAAGGGCGAAGGCGTGCCGCAGGCGGGCGGCGTCGGTGTCGTTCAGCGCGTCTTCCATGAAGGAATGGAACCCCGCCCTCACTCGTTCCGCAACAGCGGCGCCGGCCGGACCCGCAGCGCCAGCGCCGTGCCGACATAGCCGAAGCCGAGAGTCAGCAGAACGCAGCCCGCGACGACGAGCGCGAGCGTCCCGGGCAGGAACACCCACTCGCCCTGCATGACGAAGCGCACCACGGCCCAGGACGCCGCCGATCCCGCCGCCGCGGCCAGCAGCCCCGCCACCAGCCCGAGCAGCCCGAACTCGACCAGCCAGGCCGCGCGGATCTGCGATCGCGTTGCCCCCACCGTCTTCAGCACCACGGCATCCCGCACCCGCCGCCGCTGCCCCGCCGCCACCGCGCCGGCCAGCACCAGCATTCCCGCGAGCAGCGTGATCGAGGAGGTCGCCTGCAGCGCGACCCCGACGCGGGAGAGGAGGTTCGTCACCGCCTCGATCGCGTCGCGCACCCGGATGCCCGACACGTTCGGGAAGGCGTCGGTCAGCGCGCGCAGCACGCCGGTTTCGGCGGCGGGCGTGCTGCGGATCGTCGCGATATGCGTGTGCGGCGCGGCCTCCAGCAGCCCGGGCGAGGCCACCATGACGTAGTTGATCCCGAGGCCCCGCCACTGGATCTCCCGCAGGCTCGCCACCTTCAGGTCGATGTCGCGCCCGAGCACGTTGACCGTCACGACAGAGCCGATCCGCATGCCCCATCCCCGCGCGATGGCGGCATCGAAGGAGACCAGCGGCGGGCCGTCATAGTCGGCCGGCCACCACACGCCCTCGACCAGCCTCGTGCCTTCGGGCGGCACGGCGGCATAGGTCAGGCCGCGGTCGCCGCGCAGGGCCCAGCGGCTGTCCTCGGTCGCGACCACCTGCTCGGCGGGCACGCCGTCCACGGCGACGACGCGGGCGCGCAGGCTCGGCACGCGCTTGAGTTCCTCGACGCCCTGCTGCGCCAGCGCCAGACGGTCGAAGTCGCGCGCCTGCTCGTTCTGGATGTCGATGAAGAAGAAGCTGGGTGCGGCGCGCGGCAGCTGGTCGGCCAGCTGGCGCCGCAGATTGCCCTCGATCGTCGCGACGGCCGCCA
This sequence comes from Falsiroseomonas sp. HW251, assembly GCF_050563545.1. Classification (NCBI taxonomy): domain Bacteria; kingdom Pseudomonadati; phylum Pseudomonadota; class Alphaproteobacteria; order Acetobacterales; family Roseomonadaceae; genus Falsiroseomonas; species Falsiroseomonas sp. HW251. Next base: position 23,340 of record NZ_JBNXUM010000017.1, on the reverse strand, counting down.
GCGTGGTCAGCCCGATGCCGAGCGCGACGAGCATGGTCGGCGTCGGCGCGCCGGGGCGGTAGAGGTTGGCCAGCCCGAGCCGCCAGGCCGGCCGGCGGATGTGGCGGAAGCGCCGCGCCGTGCGCATCAACGCGCTCGCCCCCAGCCGGAACAGCAGCAGCGTCAGCGCCGCGCCGGCGACGAAGCCCAGCGCGAAGCGCGGCTGCTCGGCGTTGCCGACGACCAGCAGGACCAGCGCCAGCGCCGCAATGGCGGTCCAGCGGATGATGCGCGCGGAAGGCCGGCCTGGCGTCGCCGTCACGGTGTCGCGGAACAGCGCCGCGCCGGGTATGCGCTGCGCCCGCCCTAGCGGCCAGAGCGCGAAGGCGAGCGCCGTCAGCAGCCCATAGAGCGCGGCCAGCCCGAGTTCGCGGGGATAGAGCCCCATCCGCGGCGGCACCGGCAGCGCGCCGGCCAGCGCCTGCGCCGCGAGCCAGGTCAGCCCGATCCCCGCCAGCAGCCCGATCGCGATCCCCGCCGCGGCGAGCACCAGCACCTGGATCAGGTAGGTCGCCAGGATCGTGCCGCCCGGCGCGCCGAGGCAGCGCAGCGTCGCGATGGTGCGCGCCCGCGCCTCGAGCCAGGCGCGCACGCCGGTGGCGACGCCGATCCCGCCGACCAGCAGCGCCGTCAGCCCCGCCAGCGTCAGGAAGGACGCCGCGCGGTCGAGGAAGCGGTTCACCCCGGGCTCGGCCTGGCCGGCATGGCGCACGCGCCAGCCGCCATCGCCGACCGCGGATCGCCAGGCCTCGCCGAAGCGCGGCGCGTCGGTGCCGGGGGGCAGGCGCGCGCGGATGTCGTAGTTCACCAGGCTGCCGGGCTGGATGAGGTTCGTCGCCGGGATGGCGTCGGCCAGGACCAGGGCGCGCGGGCCGAGCACGGTCGGGCTCGCGATACGGTCGGGCTCGGTCACGATGACGCCGGCGAGCGTGAGAGAGGCGTCGCCAATGCGGACCGCGTCGCCCGGCCGCAGGTGCAGCCGCTCCACCAGCGAGGCTTCCAGCGCGACCGAGCGCGGCGTCAGCCGCGCCGTGTCGGGCGCGAGGACCAGCTCGCCATAGAGGGGGTAGGCGCCGTCCACCGCCTTGAGCTCGACCAGGGAGCGTTCCCCCGACGGCGCGACGGCCATGGCGCGCATCTCGATCACGCGGGACAGAACGGCGCCGCGCGACGCCGCCCAATCCGCAGCCTCCTGCGGCATGGGGCGCTGGGAGGTCCGGACTTCGACATCGCCGCCGAGCAGCCGCGCGCCATCGGCCGCCATCCCGGCCTCGGTGGCCGCGCGCAGCGTGCCGACGGCCGCGATTGCCGCGACGCCGAGGGCGAGACAGGCGAGGACGATGCGGAGCGATTTCAGGCCGCCGCGCAACTCGCGGCGGGCGAGACGCCAGCCTTGCAGGAGGTGGGTCATGGGAGGATCGAGCCCTCCCCCTCACCTTCTTTTCCCCTCCCCCTCAAGGAGGGGGAGGCAGGGTGGGGGTGGGTCAACATTCTTGAACTGACAGGAAACGCGGCAGCCCGGAATCGGAGAACGTGAGAATGGAGACCCACCCCCACCCAGCCCTCCCCCGCCCTGCGGGGGAGGGAAAAGAAAGGGGCGGGGGAGGTCGCGATCACACAGCCACCCATCACTCCGCCGCCATCCGGATCGCCGCCGTGTCGCTGACGATCCGCCCGTCCTCGATCTTCACCTGCCGCCCGCAGCGCTCTGCCAGCAACGGGTCATGCGTGATCAGCAGCAGCGTCGTGCCCATCCGCGTGCGCAGCCCGAACAGCAGGTCCATGACCGCCGCCCCCGTCGCGCGGTCCAGGTTCCCCGTCGGCTCGTCCGCCAGGATCACGCGGGGCTCCGCCACCACGGCCCGGGCCAGCGCGACGCGCTGCTGCTCGCCGCCCGAGAGTTGGCCGGGGTAGTGCTCCAGCCGATGCCCCAGCCCGACCTCCCTCAGCGCCGCCGCCGCGCGGTCGAACGCATCCCGCCGTCCCGCGAACTCCAGCGGCACCGCGACATTCTCCAGCGCCGTCATCGTCGGGACCAGGTGGAAGGCCTGGAAGACGATCCCAATGTTGTCGCGGCGAAACCGGGCCAGCCTGTCCTCGTCCATTGCGCCGAGATCCTGGCCCGCCACCACCAGGCGTCCGCCGGTCGGCTTCTCCAGCCCGGCCAGCAGCATCAGGAGCGAGGTCTTGCCCGAACCCGACGGCCCGACGATGCCCACCGCCTCCCCGGCGGCGACCGACAGGTCGACCCCGCGCAGCACCTGCACCGGGCCCGATGCCGCGACGGCGGTGAAGACAAGCGCCTCGGCGGCGATCAGGGGTGCTGTCACTGACTGTTCTTCCATCGGCGGTTCCGCCCGATATGGTCGCCGCGCTGCGCTGCAAAAGGCCGCGGCCGGTGTCGCAATGTTGCTGGCAACCAGTGTCGTTCCCGGCGCCGCCCATGCCCAGGCCACCCAGGGCGGGGAGATCCGCCTGTTGATGCTGGGGGATTCCATCACCGCCGGCTACGGCCTGGCGCGCAACGAGGGCCCGCCCGCCCGCATCCAGGCTCTGCTGCGGGAGCGCGGGCGCAACGTGCGGGTGCTCGACGCCGGCGTCTCCGGCGACACCTCGGCCGGCGGCCGCGCGCGCATCCAATGGGCGCTGGCCGACCGTCCGCAGGCCGCGATCGTCGCCCTCGGCGGCAATGACGGGCTGCGGGGCCTGACCCCGGCCCAGATGAAGGCGAACCTCGAGGCGATCCTGGATGCGCTGAAGGCCCGCGGCATCCCGACGCTGCTGGCCGGCATGATCGCGCCGCCCAATCTCGGCCGCGACTACGGCCAGGAGTTCTTCGCGGTGTTCGAGACGCTGCACCGCGAGCGTCCCGACCTGGTCTTCTACCCCTTCCTTCTCGACGGGGTGGCCGGCGACTCCGCGCTGAACCAGGCAGACCGCATCCACCCCACCGCCCAGGGCGCCGACCTCATCGCCCGCCGGATGCTGCCTTTCATCGAAACCCTGCTGGACCGGGTGCGCGTTTCGGCGGCAGGCTGAACCCGCTCGATTCGTGCGGAGGGCTCCATGCTGCGTCTCTTCGTCGCCCTCTCCCTGCCCGCCGAAGTGAAGTCCCAGCTCGCCGCGCTCGCCGGCGGCATCCCCGGCGCGAAATGGGTCCCGCCCGAGAACTACCACCTCACGCTGCGCTTCATCGGCGAGATCGAGGCCTGGCAGGCGGAGGAGGTGGACCATGCGCTCGCCGCCATCCGCGCGCCCCGCTTCGACCTGGCGCTGGCCGGCATCGGCACCTTCGAGAAGGCCGGGCGCATCCAGTCCCTCCATGTCCCCGCAGAGCCGTCCGAGGCGCTCGGCCGCCTGCAGCGCAAGGTCGAGACCGCCCTGCAGCGCGTCGGCCTCGAGCCCGAGCGCAAGCGCTTCGCCCCGCACGTCACCCTCGCCCGCACCGACAAGGCCGAGACCTTCAAGCTCGTCTCCTTCCTCCAGGCCCACGCCCTGTTCCGGCCGCCGCCGGTCGCGATCGAGCATTTCACCCTCTTCTCCTCCCGCCTCGGCAAGGAAGCCGCGCATTACATCCCCGAGGTCGAATACGAGCTTGCGTGAGCAAGCTTCCCGCGTGGCAGGCCTGGTGGTAACGATGCGCCCGTGGTGCGCCGCCGTCCCGTCCTGACGAGCCTGCTGGCCGCCCTGCTGCTGCTGCAGTGGGGCACGGCCTTCGCGCATTGTCTCCAGTTGGGCCTGAAGCTCGCGCCCGCCGAGGCCTTCGCGCTCGAGATCTGCACGCCCGACGGCATCCACCGCGTCGTCCTCGAGGACGAAGGCGGAGAGCGGAAGGCGCTGCCCGCCGCGGTCTGCCCGGCCTGCCTGGGCCCGGCGGCCTTCGCGCTGCCCCCGCCGCCCGTCGCGCTCGCCGCGCCGGTCCAGCTTGCGCAGTCGGCCGACCCGCCGCCCGCGCCGCCTTCGTCGCCGCGCCCGGCGCCGACGCCGCACTGCCAGCCCAGGGCCCCGCCGACGACCTGATCCGCCTGTCTGCACTACGGATCGAGGAGTCGAACCATGTCATCCCGAAGCGCCATCCTGGCGCTCGGCCTGCTTGCCGCAGGTCCCGCCGCCGCGCATGTCTCGCTGGAGGTCCAGCAGGCGCCGGCCAATTCCACCTATCGCGCGGTCTTCCGCATCGCGCATGGCTGCGACGGCGCCGCCATGACCCGCTTCACCGTCCGCCTGCCCGATAGCGTGACCGAGGCGCGTCCCATGCCGAAGCCCGGTTGGACCCTGCGCACCACCGCCCGCGGCGCGGCGCCGGAGGGCCACGGCAACGTCCCGCCCCTGGCCGAGATCACCTGGGAGGGCGGGCGGCTCGACGACGCGCACTACGACGAATTCGTCATCCGCCTGCGCTTGCCCGACCGCCCCGGCGAGCTTTTCTACATTCCGGTCGTGCAGGACTGCGAAGGCGGGACGACGGCGGCCTGGGTCGAGATCCCCGAGCCAGGCGTCCGCGTCACGCAATACCGCTACCCCGCGCCGGCTCTCCGCCTGGCGCCGCGCAACTGAGGAGGCGAGAGATGGACCAGACCCGACGCGTGCTGCCGCTTGCCGCCGCCGCCGCCGCCGCCGCGGCGGCCCTGTCGAAGCCGGCCGCGGCCTGCGACCCCGACCTCATGGACGCGCACCTCACCGCCGTCTGCGACGGCGCGCTCGCGCCGGCCCGCGCCGCGCTGGAAGAGGCGCTGCAGCACGCGACGCCAGAGGAGCAGCTGGTGATGCAGCGCGCCCTGACCGTCGCGAACGCGACCTGCACCACGGGCGATCCCGTCGCCGGCGCGCGCATCGCGGCCGTGCTGGCGCGCATCGCCGGCCGGATCGAGGGCCGGGCGGGGCTCAAGCCCACCGACCTCGACGCCCTGGCCTGAGGTAGGACGCCATGACCGCGATCGCACGGCGCGCCGCCCTCGGCGCGCTGGCCGGCTTCGTCGTCCTCCCCGCCGCCGCGCAGCAGCCTGCGGTTCGGGTGGAGCAGCCCTGGACCCGCGCGGCCGGCGCGGGCGCCACCGGGGCGGGCTTCATGATCCTGCGCAACACCGCCGCGGTTCCGGACCGCCTGGTCTCGGCCCGCAGCCCGGCCGCCCGTGCGGTGGAGCTCCACACCAGCTACCGCGAGGGCGACGTGATGCGCATGCGCCCGGTCCAGGGCATCGACCTGCCCGCGGGCCAGGCGGTGACGCTGGCCCCCGGCGGCTTCCACCTCATGCTGGTCGGCCTGGCGGCGGCGACCCGCCAGGGCGAGCAGGTGCCGCTGACGCTCGTCTTCGAAAAGGCGGGCGAGGTGACGGTGCAGCTGCCCGTGCAGTCCGCCGGCGCGCGCGGGCCGGCGGCCGCCCACCAGCACTGAGGGCGCGCCTCACTCCGTAGCGGGCAGCGGCAGCTCGATCGAGCAGGCGAGCCCGCCATTCTCCCACGCCATGGCGAGCCGGCCGCCGAGCTGGCTGCGCACCACGCGCTCCAGCAGACGCGTCCCGAAGCCCCGGCGGTCGGGTTCGCCCCGAAGCTGCGGGCCGCCGCGTTCCTGCCAGTGCAGGAAGAGCGTCGGCTCGCCGCGCAGCGCCCAGCTCACGCTGACCCGCCCGCCCGGCACCGACAGCGCGCCATGCTTGACCGCATTGGTCGCGAGCTCGTGCAGCGCCATGGCCAGCGGCTGCACGAGCGGGGCCGGCAGGTGCAGCGCCGGACCGCGCAGCGTCGCCGCGCCCTTCTCCTCCGCGACGAAGGGCGCGAGCTCGGCTTCCAGCAGCGCGCGCAGATCCGCCCCGCGCCAGCGATCCTCGGCCAGCAGGGTCTGGGCGCGCGCCAGCGCGGCGATGCGGCCTTCCACGTCCTCGGCGAAGCGATGCGGATCGCTTTTCGGCGTCAGCCGCAGCGTGGCCTGCACGACCGTGAGCAGGTTCTTCGCGCGGTGGTCCACCTCCCGCGCCAGCAGCCGCACGCGGGCCTCGTTCGCCCGCGCCTCGGCGGTGCGTTCGGCCACCCGTGCCTCCAGCACGTCGTTCAGCGCGCCGAGCGCGATGGCCCGCCGCCGCTCCAGCAGCGCCAGGCCGAACAGCGCGAGGGCAAAGCAGGCGGCGAAGGCGCCGAGGATCGCCGTCCGCCGCCGCCAGGGCGCAAGCTCCGCCTCGACGGCCATGCCATGCGCGATCACCAGGTCGGGGAAGCGCGCGATGCCGCGAAAGGAGAAGACCCGCTCCCTCCCGTCCAGACGGGACACCCCGGTGGCGGTGCGGCGTTCGGTCCCGGCGGTGATGGCCTGCATCACCCAGCCCTCCGGTTCGAGCCGCGGCTGCTCCGCCCCCGGGTCGAAGGCGGGGCGGCGCGCCAGCACCGTGCCGTCGCGGCGCAGCAGCGTCACGGCGTCGCCGGGATCGGGCGCCGCCTGTTGCCAGGTCTCGACCAGCGAGGACAGGCGCAGCACCGCCGCCACGACCCCGTCGAACCGCCCGTCCGGCGTGTCGCGCCGGCGCGTGACGAGCAGGATGGGCGCGTCGTCCACACGGCTTCGCAGGGGACCGGCCACCAGGGGCGCGTTGCCCGGCGTGTCGCGGTGGTGGCGGAAATAGTCGCGGTCCGCGACCGAGATGGCGGCGGGCGTTGGCCGGTCGGAATCCAGCACCGGCCGGCCCGCCGCATCGATCACGACGATGCCGATCTCCCCGCCGGCCTCCCGCGCAAGCCGCGCGAGCCGCGCCTGCAGTTGCGGCGCCGCCCGGCGGATCGCCTCGGCATCCAGCCCGGCCAGATCGTCCGCCACCGCGCCGAGCGCGAGCGCCTGGAACTGGAACACCTTCTCGGCATGCGCATGCAGCGTGTCGAGGGTCGCAAGCAGGTCGCGCTTGGCGGCCTGCAGGGTCTGCCGCCGGTCCTGCACCGCGATGCCGGCGAAGAACAGCAGCGGCAGGACCAGCGAGGCGAACAGCAGCAGGTCGGCGGCGCGCCTGGCGCGGCGAGGCATGAAACGTCCTTGTTCCGCGTGGCACCGCGCGGCCGGGCCTCAGGAAAGTCCGACCCTGCACTACCCGCTATGCGGGCTGCAATAAGGTGAGACTTCACGTAATGGTTGTGGGATCGAGCCGGCGCCTTGCCACCGCGCCGGGCCGCCCCAAGCTCAGCGTCATGTCCTATCCCCAAGGCGCCGCGCCCCTGACCTTCGCCGACCGGCTCGCCCGCCCGGTGAAGCGCGTCATCGCCCGCGAGGTCGTCGCGATCTTCAATGATCCCGCGCGCGGCGAGCGCCCGGTCCGGCGCCGGCCGGACGGGCCCTTCGGGCCAGCCTCGGTCGCGTGGCGCGTGCATGGCGACGTGACCTCGATGATGGTCGGCGGTGTCGCGGCGCTCATGCTGCAGATGCTGCACCCGGCGGTGCTGGCCGGGGTGTGGGACCATTCGAGCTTCCGCCAGGACCTGAACGGCCGCCTGCGCCGCACCGCGCGCTTCATCGCGCTGACCACCTATGGTGCGGCGGAGGAGGCGGAGGCCGCGATCGCCCGGGTCCGCCGCATCCATGCCGCGGTCACGGGCACGCTGCCCGACGGCACGCCGTATCGCGCCGACGACCCGCGCCTGCTGGCCTGGGTGCATGTGACGGAGGTCACGAGCTTCCTCGATGCGTGGATCCGCTACGCCGAGCCCGCGATGCGGCTGGCCGACCAGGACCGCTACGTCGCGGAGATGGCGCGGGTCGGGGCGGCGCTCGGCGCCGATCCCGTGCCGCGCAGCCGCGGCGAGGCGCGGCGTCTGATCGCGGCCATGCGCCCCGAACTCCGCGTCGACCACCGCACGCGGGAGGTCGCGCGGATCCTCATGGCCCGCCCCGCGCCGCGGCCCTCGGCCGAGCCGATCCAGGCGCTGACGCTGCGCGCGGGGCTCGACCTGCTGCCGGGCTGGGCGCGGCGGATGCACGGCCTGCCGCCGGCGCTCGACGCGCCGCTGGTGCGCGCCGGCACGCTCGGCGTCGCGCGGACGCTGCGCTGGGTCTTCGGATAGCGGCGGCCGGTCAGGCCGGCTCGCTCTCCCGGTCCACCGGCACGCCCGACAGGTCGCGCGCGGTGCGGATGGTCGGCATGGTTTGCACCCGCAGCACATGTGCCGATTCCGTGAGGCGGGAGGTCAGCTCGTTCTCGTGCTGGGTGTCGCGGGCGACGAGGCGCAGCATGAAGTCGCCGCCGCCGCGGATCATGTGGCACTCCCGCACCTCGGGCCAGGTCGCGACCATCCGCTCGAAGGCGGACAGCACAGCTTCCTTCTGGGTCTCGAGGCCGACGAGCGCGAAGAAGGTGATCTGCCAGCCCAGCGACTGCGGATCGAGGTCGGCATGGTAGCCGCGGATGTAGCCCCGCTCCTCCAGCCGCCGCACGCGGCGCAGGCAGGGCGGCGCCGAGAGGCCGACCCGCTTCGCCAGTTCCACATTGGTCATCCTCCCATCCTCCTGCAGTTCGGACAGGATGTGCAGGTCGACCGAGTCGAGGTCCGCGTCGGCGCTCCGTCGCATGGTAAGGTCTACGTCCCCCGGCAAGACACGGACTCGTTTGCCCGAGCCCCAACGGGCTGAGCAAGGGTTCACACATGGTAAGGTGACCGTAAGGCTATCCGAATTGCGCGCGCCACGACAGGTTGAGGAAGCCGCGGGATCGGCCGATATGAAGGTGGCGAGATCCCCAGGAACGCGATTCCGTGCAGACCCGACGCACCAGGCTTCTGATCATCGGCGCCGGCCCCGCCGGCTACACCGCCGCGATTTATGCCGCCCGAGCTGGACTTGAGCCCTTGGTTGTTGCTGGGCTGCAGCCGGGCGGACAACTTACCATCACGACAGATGTAGAGAACTATCCGGGCTTCGCCGGGCCGATCCAGGGGCCATGGCTGATGGAGCAGATGCAGGCCCAGGCCGAGCATGTCGGCGCCGAGGTCGTTTCTGACGTGATCGTGAAGGTGGACCTGTCCCGCCGGCCGTTCAAAGCGACTGGAGACGGCGGGGATCTGTACCTCGCGGATTCGCTGGTGATCGCGACCGGCGCGCAGGCCCGCTGGCTCGGCGTGAAGGGCGAGAAGGAATTGTCGGGCTTCGGCGTCTCGGCCTGCGCGACCTGCGACGGCTTCTTCTACCGCGGCAAGACGGTCGCGGTGATCGGCGGCGGAAACAGCGCGACGGAGGAGGCGCTCTACCTCTCGAACCTCGCGAGCCACGTCACGCTCGTCCACCGTCGCGCCGAGCTGCGGTCGGAGAGGATCCTGCAGCAGCGGCTCTTCGCCAGGCCGAACGTGTCCTTCGTCTGGGACAGCCTGGTCGAGGAGATCCTGCCCGACGCCTCCGGCCGGGTGCCGGTCGCCCGAGGGCTCGCGTTGCGCAACCTTCGGACGGGCGAGATCTCGGAACTCGCCGTGCAGGGCGTCTTCGTCGCGATCGGGCACGACCCCGCGACCGCGCTCTTCAAGAGCCAGGTCGAGATGGACGCCGAGGGCTACATCGTCACGACCCCGGGCACGACGCGCACCTCGGTCGAGGGTGTCTTTGCCGCCGGCGACGTGCAGGACCGCATCTACCGCCAGGCCGTCACCGCCGCGGGCACGGGCTGCATGGCTGCGCTGGAGGCCGAGAAGTTCCTCGCTCACATGCCGGCGGAGGCGGCGGCCATCGAAGCCTGGGACTGAGGTCCGCGGGCCTGGCGGTGGCCGGGCCGCTGCCGAAACGCGGGCGCGGCGCGCATTGCGCTCTATCCACATGCGCCCACGTCATGGCACGCTGCCAGTCACGCAGGGCAGGGAGACTCCGTCGGGATGCCGCTGGACTGGGACAAGTTGCGCGTGTTCCACGCCGTGGCGGAAGCCGGGTCCTTCACCCATGCCGGCGAGACGCTGAACCTCAGTCAATCCGCCGTCTCCCGCCAGATCCAGGCGCTGGAGGAGGCGCTGGCGGTGCCGCTGTTCCATCGGCATGCGCGCGGCCTGATCCTGACCGAGCAGGGCGAGACGCTGAACCGCGCCGTGCGCGAGGTCTTCGCCAAGCTCGCGATGACGGAGGCGCTGCTCACCGAAAGCCGCGAGAAGCCGACCGGCCGGCTCAAGGTCACGACGACGACGGGCTTTGGCAGCAAATGGCTGGCGCCGCGGCTGCACCGCTTCCTGCAGATGCATCCCGACGTCACGCTGACCGTGCTGCTCGACGATGCCGATCTCGACCTCGCGATGCGGGAGGCCGATGTCGCGATCCGCATGCATCCGCCGCGGCAGCCCGACCTGATCCAGCGCAATCTCGGCAGCTTCTCCTGGCGGGTCTGCGGCGCGCCGGACTACCTGAAGAAGCACGGCATGCCCCAGCGTGCCGAGGATCTCGATGCGCACCGCATGATCGTCTACGGCGACTACCGCCCGCCCGTGGAATCCGTGAACTGGCTGGCCGAGGCGGGCCGCCGTCCCGGCCAGCCGCGCCGCGCGGTGCTGGAGATGAACTCTCTGCCCGGCATCCTGGAAGTCGTGCGCAGCGGTTTGGGTCTCGCCGCGCTGCCGGACTACATGGGCGATGAGCTCGACGGCCTAGTGCAGGTGCTGCCGGAGCTGAAGGCTCCGAAGATCGAGGCGTATTTCGTGTACCCCGAGGAGCTGCGTCATTCGAAGCGCGTGGCAGTGTTCCGCGACTTCCTGGTGGCGGAGCTGGCGGCGCCTGCGAGGCTTGCCGCGCAATGAGGCGAAGCGATGGCGGATGAACCGCCATCCATGTGCCTGCTGCATGGCCGCTGAACCGTTTTCGCGACTGCAGCATCGGGAAGCGCCGATTATGTTCTTGGTGTCCCGACGGTGACGCCGGGACAGGGCAGTCGGAGCACTTCTCCGGACCCCTTCGTCTCCCAGACGTGAAGCCTCCCTGTTTGACTTGGCCGCTGTCCCCCCGGGTCGGCGGCCTTTCTTTTTGGCCGGGGCGCAAGCGAGTTTGCGCAGGATGCGATCTCCGAAGGCAAGGGCGTGCAAGTCCCGCTGCGGCGCCGCGAAGGCCGTCAGCTGACCTCCGGAAACAGCGGCAACGCCACCGCATCCCGCCGCGCCCGTCGCGCCGGGGCGGCCTGCGCGCGCAGCCGCAGCAGCTCGTCCAGTAGCCGGTCCATGGTGCGCCAGAGCGGTTCGTCGCCCTGCCGCTCGGCCATCACCAGGCGATGCGCGGCCAGCGTCACGTTCAGCGTGCCGCGCGTCGTCTCCGGCCGGCGCGAGCGCATCTGCACCAGCGCCTTCTCGACCTCGGCCATCGGCGCGCCTAGCCGCTCAGCGATGTCCTCGGGGTCGGCGCCCTTGCGGCGCAGCGCGCGGGCCTTGGTCGCCTCCTCCGGCGTCAGCGCGATCGCCGGCCGCAGCGCGGCGGTGCGCCGCGACATCTCGCCGGAACCGGCGCCGGGCGGGCGGCCCTTGAAGGTCATGCACGCGATACGCGGGAAACCCCGCGCCGGTTTCACTCCGCCCTGAGGGCCGCCCCCGCGGCGATCGGCGCCATGGGCAACGCGACGGCCAGCAGCGCGCCGAGCAGCAGCAGGTAGGGCCGGGCCGGGAGGTCGGCGGCCGCCGCCTCGATCGCCGCCGCGCCGAAGATCACGGCGGGGATGGAGAGCGGCAGCACCAGCAGCGGCAGCAGCACGCCCCCGCGCCGCGCACCCAAGGTCAGCGCCGCGCCCGCCGTGCCGAAAAGCGAGAGCACAGCGGTAGCCAGCGCAAGTGACAGCACCGCCGCGCCCCACGCTTCGACCGGCAGGTTGAGCAGCGCGGCCGCGACCGGCGTCGCCGCCATCAGCGGCAGGCCCGTCGTCACCCAGTGCCCGGCCGCTTTCGCGATCGCCAGCGCCGAGGGCGGCAGGCCCGAGAGCAGTAGCTGGTCGAGCGACCCGTCCTCGGCCTCCGCCCCGAACAGGCGGTCCAGCGGCAGCAGCGCCGCCAGCAGCGCCGCGGCCAGCATCGCGCCGGGCGCCACCCGGGCCAGCGTCTCCGGCGCCGGGCCGATGCCGAAGGGGAATAGCGCGCAGACCAGGACGAAGAACAGCACGGCGGCGAGCGTGTCCGCGGGGTGGCGCAGCGCCAGCAGGACCTCGCGGCCGAAGACGGCGACGAAGGCCCTCACAGCCGCAACTCGCCGGCGTCAGGCAGGGGCAGGGGCAGGTGCGTTGCCGCCAGCACCATCCCGCCTCGCCCGCGATGCGCCGCCAGCAGTGCGCCGAGGCGTTCCACGCTCGCCGCATCGAGCCCGACCGTTGGCTCGTCCAGCAGCCAGAGCCCCGCTGGCGACAGCGCCAGCCGCGCCAGCGCCAGACGCCGCTTCTGGCCCGAGGACAGCACCCGCGCCGGCAAATCCGACAGTTCCGCGAGGCCCAGCGCCGCCAGGGCAGGGGCCACCTCGCCGCCCCAGAGCCTGGCGTAGAAGGCCAGGTTCTCGGCGGCCGTCAGCGACGGCTTCAGCGCATCTCCATGCCCGAGGTAGCGCAGCCGCCTGGCATGGCCGATGCGATCGGCGAGCGCGTCCTCCCCGTCCCAGAGCAGCCTTCCCTCGGCGGCCGGTATCAGCCCGGCCAGGACCCGCAGCAGCGACGACTTGCCTGCCCCGTTCGGCCCGGTCAGCAACAGGGCCCCACCTGCCTCAAGCCTGAAGGACAGGCCGGCGAAGACCGCCCTCTCCCCCCGCCAGCAGGCCAGTTCCTGCCCCTCCAGCATCCGCCCGGCCGCCCCCAACCTTCCGGCTGCCGGCCCTCTGGCCGGCTACCTGGGCTTGTGGTTTAAGCCGCATGCTGCGGGCGCGAAAGCGGCCGGGGCGATGTATCGCGCCAGGGTCGGCGGAAGGCACCCGGCAGTTCCGGGTCGCATCCGGCCGTGGCGCCAAACGCGACACGGGGATCCCGGACCATGCGCATGATCGGGCAGGACAGCCTGAAGACGCGCCGCACGCTCAATGTCGGCGGCAAGGAATACCATTACTTCAGCCTGCCCGAGGCGGCGAAGCAGATCGGCGACATCTCCCGCCTGCCCTTCGGCCTGAAGGTCCTGCTGGAGAACGTGCTGCGGTTCGAGGACGGGCGCAGCTACACCGTGGACGATGCCAAGGCGATCGCGGGCTGGCTGAAGGACGCGCGCTCCGACAAGGAGGTGCCGTTCCGCCCCGCCCGGATCCTGATGCAGGATTTCACGGGCGTCCCCGCGGTCGTGGACCTCGCGGCCATGCGCGACGGCATCACCCGGCTCGGCGGCGACCCGCGGAAGGTGAACCCGCTGGTCCCGGTGGACCTCGTCATCGACCACTCCGTCATGGTCGACGTGTCGGGCACCAAGGACGCGCTGCAGAAAAACGTGGACATCGAATTCGAGCGCAACGGCGAGCGCTACGAGTTCCTCCGCTGGGGCCAGTCGGCCTTCGCCAATTTCCGCGTCGTCCCGCCGGGCACCGGCATCTGCCACCAGGTGAACCTCGAATACCTCGCGCAGGTCGTCTGGACCTCGCAGGACGGGCCGGACGCCTACGCCTTCCCCGACAGCTGCTACGGCACCGACAGCCACACGACGATGGTCAACGGACTCGGCGTGCTGGGCTGGGGCGTCGGCGGGATCGAGGCCGAGGCCGCGATGCTCGGCCAGCCCATCGCGATGCTCATCCCCGATGTCATCGGCTTCAAGCTGCATGGCAGGCTGAAGGAGGGGGTGACGGCGACCGACCTCGTGCTGACCGTCACGCAGATGCTCCGCAAGAAGGGCGTGGTCGGCAAGTTCGTGGAGTTCTTCGGCCCGGGCCTGGACGAACTGCCGCTGGCGGACCGCGCGACCATCGGCAACATGGCGCCGGAATACGGCGCGACCTGCGGCCTGTTCCCCGTGGACAAGATCACGATGGACTACCTGCGCCTGTCGGGCCGCGACGAGCACCGCATGGCGCTGACCGAGGCCTACCTCAAGGCGCAGGGCATGTGGCGCGACGCCTCGACGCCCGACCCCGTCTTCACCGATACGCTGGAGCTCGACCTCTCGACCGTCGAGCCCTCCATGGCCGGCCCGAAGCGCCCGCAGGACCGCGTCGCGCTGACCAACATCGCGGCGAGCTTCGCCAAGGATCTCGCCGCCGGCACGATGGGCGTGCCCGGCGACCAGGCCGACCTCCGCGTGATCGTCGAGGGCGCGAACTACGACCTCGGCCATGGCGACGTGGTGATCGCGGCGATCACGAGCTGCACCAACACCTCGAACCCCTATGTTCTGGTCGCGGCCGGCCTGGTCGCGCAGAAGGCCAATGCCCGCGGCCTGAAGCCGAAGCCCTGGGTGAAGACCTCGCTCGCGCCGGGCTCGCAGGTCGTCACGGAATACCTGAACAAGTCGGGCCTGCAGAAGGACCTCGACGCGCTCGGCTTCCAGACCGTCGGCTATGGCTGCACGACCTGCATCGGCAATTCCGGCCCGCTGCCCGATCCCATTGTGGACGCGATCGAGAACAACAAGCTCGTCGTCGCCTCGGTCCTCTCGGGCAACCGCAACTTTGAGGGCCGCGTGCACCAGAACGTGCGCGCGAACTACCTGGCCTCGCCGCCGCTCGTGGTCGCCTATGCGCTGGCCGGCACGACGAAGCTGAACCTGACGACCGATCCGCTCGGCACCGGCAGCGACGGCAAGCCCGTCTACCTCAAGGATATCTGGCCGACGCAGAAGGAGGTGAACGACACCGTCCATGCGGTGCTCACCCGCCAGATGTTCCAGGGCCGCTACGGCGACGTCTTCAAGGGCCCGCAGCAATGGCAGGCGATCCGCGTGGATGCCGACAGCGACACCTATCGCTGGAACTCGGGCTCCACCTACGTCCAGAACCCGCCCTATTTCGAGGGCATGACGATGGACGTGAAGGCGATCGAGCCCGTGAAGGGCGCGCGCATCCTCGCCATCCTCGGTGATTCCATCACCACCGACCACATCTCGCCCGCGGGCTCGATCAAGAAGGCCTCGCCAGGCGGCGAATACCTGCTCGAGCACCAGGTGCGCCAGGCCGACTTCAACAGCTATGGCGCGCGCCGCGGCAACCACGAGGTGATGATGCGGGGCACCTTCGCCAACATCCGCATCCGCAACGAGATGGTGCCGGGCGTCGAGGGCGGGATGTCGAAGCACTATCCCTCGGGCGAGCAGGGCCCGATCTACGATGTCGCCATGCGCTACAAGAAGGACGGCGTGCCGCTGGTGGTGTTCGGCGGCAAGGAATACGGCACGGGCTCCTCGCGCGACTGGGCGGCGAAAGGCACCTTCCTGCTCGGCGTGAAGGCCGTGATCACCGAGAGCTTCGAGCGCATCCACCGCAGCAACCTCGTCGGCATGGGCGTGCTGCCGCTGGTCTTCCGCGAGGGCGAGGACCGCAGGACGCTCGGCCTGAAGGGCGACGAGGTCATCGACCTCCTCGGCATCGAGGAGCTGAAGCCGCGCATGACCGTGGAGATGGTGATCCACCGCGCCGACGGCTCGACCCACCGCACGGGGCTGATCTGCCGCGTCGATACGGCGGACGAGGTCGAGTACTACCGCAACGGCGGGATCCTGCACTACGTGTTGAGGGGCATGGCCAAGGCGGCCTGACGCCGGCCGGAGCGGCGCGGTCCGGGCCGGACCGCGCCCGTCCGCCGTCTCGCTCGCGGGCGGCGAACTCCGTGCCGATCTTCGCGCCTGTTGGTTCGTCGTGCTTGCGAAGGCACGGTCGCCATGCGCGAAGCGCGGCGAGCCTGTCCACCTCGCAACCGCGGCGGCGCCCCGGCCGTTCCGCCGGGATGCGCATCGCCGTCGTCCTCAACGCCTCGGCCGGTTCCCTGCTCGGCCGCCACGAGGCGGAGGAGGAGGTGGCACGGCACCTCGCGGCCGCCGGCCTCGACGCCATCCTCGTCCCCGACCACCCCGAGGGCCTCTGCGCGCGGCTCGACGACGCGATCGCGCATGGCGCCGATGCCGTGGTGGTCGGCGGCGGCGACGGCACCATCGCGGCAGCCGCGGCGCGGATGATGCACACGCAGACCGCCCTCGGCATCCTGCCCCTCGGCACGATGAACATGCTGGCCAAGGACCTCGGCATCCCGCTCGCGCTCGAGGCGGCGGCGGAGGCGCTGGCGCATGGCGAGATCCGCGCGATCGACGTCGCCGAGGTGAACGGCCACGCCTATCTCTGCAACTCCGTCATCGGCTCGCCCTCCTGGCTCGGCCGCCACCGCGAGAGGCACCGTGGCAAGGCGTCGCTCCGCACGCGGCTCGCCTTCGCGCTGGCGGGTCTGCGCGCCTTCTGGCGGCACCGGCCGCTCAGGCTGCAGGTCGAGCTCGATGGCGGGCGCGCCGTCAGGCTCTGGACCCGCGCGCTGTCGGTCGCGAACAACCGCTTCGCCGAAGGCTTCGGCCTGGTGATGGCGCGGCCGCGGCTCGATGGCGGGGAACTCGCGGTCTATGTCGCGCGGCGCTACGGGCTGTGGTGGTGGGTGCGGCTCTTCGCGGGCATGTTCCTCGGCACCTGGCGAGGATCGCGCCTGGTGCATGAACGCGCGGCGCGGAGCGTCGTCATACGCTCGCCCCGGCGTGGGCTCCGGGTGATGAGCGACGGGGAGGCGCGCATCCTCTCGCCGCCGCTGACCTACCGCATGCACCCGCGCGCGCTGCGCGTGATCGTGCCGAAGGCGTGACGCGCATCGCGCATCTGACCGACCTGCATTTCGGCGCCGAGGACCTGGCCGTCGTCGCCGCGCTGGTCGAGGACGTCGCGGCGGCCGCGCCCGACCTCGTCGCGGTCTCCGGCGACCTCACGCAGCGCGCGCGGCATGGCGAGTTCCACGCCGCGGTCCAGTTCCTCCGCGCGCTCGGCGCGCCCGTGCTCGCCGTGCCGGGCAACCACGACGTGACGCCCTTCGACCTCTTCGAGCGCTTCGCCGATCCCTGGCATCGCTGGCGCCGCCATGTCGGGAAGGAGACGGAGCCGGTCTGGATGGACGACGAGGTCGCAGTGATCGGGCTGAACACCGCGCGCCGCGGCGGGCTCTACCTCAACTGGGCGCGCGGCGTCGTCGGGCGTGCCAGGCTCGCCAGGCTGGAGGCGCGGCTGGCCGCCATCCCGCCGCATCTCTTCCGCATCGTCGTCGCGCACCATCCCTTCGCCGCGCCGGCACTGAACCCCGCCGCACGGCTGGTCGGCGGGGCGGCGCCGGCGCTCGCCGCCTTCGCGCGGCACGATGTCCGCATGGTGCTCAGCGGCCACCTGCACCTGCCCGATGTCGCGCCGGTGGCCGGCGCGCGCATGATGCTGGTGCAGGGCGCGACGGCGACGTCGCATCGGCTGCGTGGCGCGCCGAATGCCTGGCACCTCGTCACGGTGGAGCAGGCCGAAGCGCGCGTGATCTCGCGCCGATGGGACGGCGTGCGATGGATCAGCGCCTGAGCGCGCGACCGAGCGCCAGCGTCGCCGGCACGGAAAGCGCGCAGAGCAGCGCCATGAACCAGAACCCGCCCCCGCCATAGGCCGCGAAGAGCGGCCCGCACAGCAGTGTCAGCACCCCCATCGACAGCCCCGATCCCAGCGAGGCATGCAGCGCCTGCGCCGTGCCGGCCTGCGTCCCCGGCACGATGCGCCCCAGCACCATCATCGTGGCGAGGTGCTGCGCGCCGAAGGTGCCGGCATGCAGGACCTGCAGCGGGAACAGCACCCACGGATCCGTCGTCACCGCCGTGATGCCCCAGCGCAGAACCCCGCTCAGCCCCGCGATCAACGAAAGCCGGGCCGGCCCCAGCCGCTCCACCAGGCGCCGCCCCCACATGAAGAGCGCGATCTCCGCGATCACGCCCACCGCCCAGAGCGCGCCGATCGTCCCCGCCCCGATGCCCGCGGCCTGCCAGGTCAGCGTGCCGAAGGCGTAGTAGAAGGCATGCGCGCCCTGCGTCAGCGCCGAGACCAGGATCAGCCAGCGCAGCGGCGGGATCGACAGCGGCTGCAGGAACCCCGCCAATCCCCGTGGGCCCGCGGCGGCGGCCGCCACCTTAGGCAGCAGCGCCGCCGCGCCGGCCGAGGCCAGCAGCCCCGCGGCCATCAGCGGCACCACCACATCCGTCCCGAGCCAGCCCGCCGCCTGCCCCGCGAGCAGCGAGCCGAGGATGAAGGTGACGGACCCCGCCGCCCGCGCCCGCCCGTAGTCGAAGCGGTACTCGCGGATGGCCGCGAGCGTCATCGAATCCGCCAGCGGCATCACCGGCGCCATGGCGGAACTCAGCACGGCATGCACCGCCAGCATCGCCAGGAACCCCGCGCCGACCAGGAAGCCAAGGCAGGCGAGCGCAGAGATCGCCGCGCAGGCCACCAGCACCGCCCTCGGCGCCGCCAGCGCATCCGCCACCCGCCCGCCAGCCGGCCCGGCCAGCAGCCGCACCGCCGACCCCGCCGACAGCACCACCGCGACCTCGGTCGGATCCAGCCCCCGCGCGGCCAGCACGGCCGGCAGGAACGGCAGCATCACGCCGAAGGCGAAGAACTGCGTGGCGTAGAGCAGGGCGTGGCGCTGCGCGGGATTCACCATCCGAAACTGCCCCGGCGCCAGCGGCACGCCAACCCGTCACCTCCCCCGAGGTTGCCAAGGGCGGCTTGCCGTGCGACGGGTTCCGGCCCCCCTGGGATCACTGCCGACTTACACGATGTCAGACCGCCAGATGTTCCCCGCCCGGGTGCGGGCCGTGCTCGGCCCCACCAACACCGGCAAGACGCATCTCGCCATCACGCGCCTGCTGGCCCATGCCTCCGGCATCATCGGATTCCCGCTGCGCCTGCTCGCGCGCGAGAACTACGACCGCATGGTCGCGGCAAAAGGCGAGAAGCACGTTGCGCTCATCACGGGCGAGGAAAAGATCGTCCCGCCCGAGGCGAAGTGGTTCGCCTGCACGGTGGAGGCCATGCCGCTCGACCGCCGCGCGGAGTTCGTCGCGGTGGATGAGATCCAGCTCTGCGCCGATGCCGATCGCGGCCACATCTTCACCGACCGCCTGCTGCATGCGCGCGGCCTGGTCGAGACGATGTTCCTCGGCGCCGAGACGATCCGCCCGCTGCTGCACCGCCTGGTCCCGCAGGCCGAGATTGAGACGCGCCCGCGCCTGTCGCAACTCACCCATGCCGGCCAGCAGAAGCTGACCCGCCTGCCGCCGCGCAGCGCCATCGTCGCCTTCAGCGCGACCGAGGTCTATGCAATCGCCGAAGCCGTGCGCCGCCGCCGCGGCGGCTGCGCCGTGGTGATGGGCCGCCTGTCGCCCCGCACGCGCAACGCGCAGGTGGCGCTCTATCAGAACCGCGAAGTGGACTTCCTGGTCGCCACCGATGCGATCGGCATGGGCCTCAACATGGACGTGGATCATGTCGCCTTCGCCTCGCTGCAGAAGTTCGACGGCCACCAGATCCGCGCGCTGACCGCCCAGGAAGCCGCGCAGATCGCGGGCCGCGCGGGCCGCGGCATGCGCGACGGCACCTTCGGCGAGACCGCGGAATGCCCGGCCCTGCCCGACGAGATCGCCAAGCAGATCGAGAACCACGATTTCGAGCCGCTGTCCCAGCTCGCCTGGCGGAACAGCGACCTCGACTTCGCCAGCGTGGATGCACTGCTCGACAGCCTGGCCGCGCCGCCGCCGATGGGCGGGCTGGCCAAGGGCAACGACGCGGTGGACCACGTCACGCTGCATGCCCTGGCCCGGGAGGCGGAGATCCGCGAGCTCGCCCAGGGGCGCGCCCGCGTGCGCCTGCTCTGGGAGGCCTGCCAGGTCCCGGACTTCCGCAAGATCGCCGACGACAGCCACATGCGGCTCTGCGGCAGGATCTTCGGCCACCTCGCGAAAGACGGCCGCCTGCCGACGGATTGGATCGCGAGCTCGATCGCCGGCCTCGACAACATCGAGGGCGACCTCGATACGCTGATGGCCCGGCTCGCGAACATCCGGGTCTGGTCCTATGTCGCCGCCCGCGCCGACTGGGTCGCCGACGCCGCGACCTACCAGGCGGAGGCGCGCAAGGCGGAGGACAACGTCTCCGACGCGCTGCACGAGAAGCTGATTACCCGCTTCGTGGACCGCCGCGCCGCGCATCTGATCCGGCGCCTCGACGAGGACGACGCCAACCTGCTCTCGGCCGTCACGCGCCAGGGCGAGGTCGTGGTCGAGGGCCACACGGTCGGCCGCGTGAAGGGCTTCCACTTCGAGCCCGACCCCGCAGCGACCGAGGCCGAGGAGAAGCGCCTGGTCCTGCGCGCCGCCCGGCGCGCCCTGCGGGAGGAGATGCCGCGGCGGCTGGCCTCGCTCGAGGTCGCGAAGGACGAGGTCTTTTCGCTGACGCCGCAGCACCGCGTCATGTGGGACGGCGCCGAGGTCGCAAGGCTGCGCCCGGGGCCGGAGCCGCTGAAGCCCCATGTGGACCCCGTCGCCACCGAGTTCCTGGACAACGCGCAGCGCGAACGCGTGCGCGCCCGCATCGTCGCCTGGCTCGAGGCCATGGTGAAGCGCGACCTTGGCGTGCTGCTGGCGATCGAGGCCAAGGCGGCCGAGGACAACACGCTGCGCGGCCCGGCCTTCCGCCTGCGCGAGGGGATGGGCCTGGTGCCCGGCGCGACGGAGCGCGACGTGCCGGCCGAGCTCCGCACGCGGCTCAAGGCGATCGGTATCCGCGCGGGGCGCTATGCGCTCTACGTGCCGGATGTGCTGAAGCCGCGTGCGATGGGGCTGCGCGCGCAGTTCTGGGCGCTGCGCCACCACCTGCCCACACCCTCGCTCCCCAATCCCGGCCTGGTGTCGGTCACCCTGCCGGAGATCCCGCAGCCGCCACCCGAGGACACGCAGGCCCCGCGCCCGCCCGAGAGCTGGCCGCCGCAATTCGCCGCCGCGATGGGCTGGCTGCAGGCGGGCCATGTCCTGCTGCGGCTCGACGTGGTGGAGCGGGTGGCCGGCGAGCTCGGCTTCCTGACCCGCCGGGCGCCGGCGCCGGTGCCGGACGGGCTGGCCTCGCGGCTGGGGCTCAAGGGCGACACCCTGTCCATCGTGCTGGAGGCCATGGGCTTCAGGCTGATCCCGGCCGAGACGCTGGCGGACGACCAGTTCGGCCCGCCGGCGCCGGCCCGGATCGGCGTGTTGCGCGTCGAACGGCCGCAGCGCCCGCCGCGGCAGGAACGGCCGCCTCAGGCGCGGCAGGACCGACCGGCGCAGCCGCGGCAGGAGCAGGGGGATCGCGGCCCGCGTTGGGATCCCGCGACGATGTTCGGGCCGCCCATCCCGCGCGAGCTCCGCGCGCCGCGCCCCGACCGCGGCCCGCGCCGCGATCCCCGCCGTGACGGGCCGCGCCCCGACCGCCCGCGCCAGGACGGCCCGCGTCCGGACGCGCCGAGGCCGGAGGGCGCGCCGGTGGAAGGCGCCGCGCCCCAGCGGGAGCCCCGGCCGGACCGCCCGCGCGACCAGCGTGGCGACCGCCCGCGCCCCGAGGGACCGCGCCGCGACGACCGCGGGCCGCGTCCCGACCGGCCGCGCTTCGACGGCCCGCGGCGCGATCGCGACGACCGCGGCCCGCGCGAATACGCCTCCGGCCCCAAGCCGGATTCGCCCTTCGCGGTGCTGGCGCAGCTGAAGCTCAAGAAGGACTGAGGTGGAGGCCGAGGCGGGACCTGGCTGGCAGCGTCTCGACCTCTGGCTCTGGTGCGCGCGGCTGGCCAAGACGCGGTCGGAATGCGCCCGCCTCGTCGCCGGCGGCGCGGTGCGGCTGAACCGCCAGCCCACGGACAAGGCGCATGCAAGGCTTCGCGCGGGCGACGTGCTGACGCTCGCGGTGCAGGGGCGCGTGCGGGTGTGGCGCGTGCTGGAACTCGCGTCGCGCCGCGGGCCGGCGGCGGAGGCGCGTCTTCTCTACGAGGACCTGTCGGAGGAGAAGTCGTAGCGTTGCCGGCGGGCGGCTTGCCTTGTGCTGCGCGACAGTCCAATCCTCTGCCCGCCGGGACGGGATTTCGCCGCCCCGTCCGCTGGAGGCTGCGGTGACCTACGTCGTCGTCGAGAACTGCATCAAGTGCAAGTACATGGACTGCGTCGAAGTCTGTCCCGTGGACTGCTTCTACGTCGGCGAGAACATGCTGGTGATCCACCCCGACGAGTGCATCGACTGCGGCGTCTGCGAACCCGAATGCCCCGCCGAGGCGATCCTGCCCGACAGCGACGACAAGGCGACGGCCTGGGTCGAGTTGAACCGGACCTACGCCACGCAATGGCCGAACATCACCCGCAAGGGCGAGGCGCCGGCCGATGCGGATGAGTGGAAGGACAAGCCGGGCAAGCAGGCGTTGTTCAGCCCCGAGCCGGGCAAGCCCTGAACCGGGCAATCTTTCGCTGCTGTAAGCTTCCTGGGCCGGTATCGGTCCGGGGATGGTCAGCCCTGCCGTTTTGCATTATCTTTTCAACGGGATCGGGAACGAGGCCGGGCTCCGGGCGCTGCCAGGAGGGGTCTTTCCGTCCGTCCGGAGGCGTCCTGAGACGCCGTTCCGCTGGGCGGGCGGACACGATCGCTGCGACAAGGGCCGGGGTCGCGGGAGCCCGGAGCGCTGACGAGCGGGTAGCGTGATGAAGGCAACCGCCGAGGTGAAGAAGCGCCTGGCCGCCAAAGCCAAGGCGAAGCCCTCGAGGCCAGCGAAGCCGGCGGCGAAGGCCGTAGCGGCCAAGCCCGCATCGAAGGCCGCGAGGAAGCCGGTCGCCAAGGCCGCGCCCGCCGCGCGGCGCGTCGCCGTCAAGGCGGCGCGGCCGGTTGCTGCCAAGGCGGCGCGCCCGGGGACAAAACGCGCGGCGGCGAAGCCCGCCCCCAAGGCGAAGCCGAAGGCGGCCGCCAAGGCCGCGGCCAAGCCAGCCGTGAAGAAGGCGGCGCCCAAGGCCGCAAAGAAGGCCGCGCCGAAGAAGCCCGCCTCCGCCAGGGCGGCGCCGCCGACGGCCGCGAGGAAGCCGGCCGCCAGGGTCGCGCCGAAGGCCCCGACCCGGGCCGCTTCGAAACCCGCCGTCAGGCCGGCGCCGAAACCCGCCGCGAAGCCCGCGGCGAAAGCGGCCCCGAAGCCCGTGCCGAAGAAGGCGCCGCCGCCGAAGCCCGCCGCCCCGCCACCAGCCGCAAAGCCCGCCCCAGCCTCCGCTCCGGTCCGGGCCGCGCCCGCGAAGGCCCCGCTGCCCGACCCGAAGCCGGTCCAGGTCGCGTCCCCCAGGCCCGCCCCGGCGCCGCCAACGGCTCCCGCCGCACCGCCGGCCCCG